>CAMBYK010000043.1 GCA_945872155.1 uncultured Candidatus Saccharibacteria bacterium | reverse complement strand
AAATAGCAATGAACAAGTCCTGCTAAGGGAGGCCAGAGGGTTGGAGAGTAAGGGGGTTAGGAAGATAATTAAGGCTGTTGGTATGATGTGGATTTTGCTGATGATGTGTAGGATTTGTTTGGTGGCGGGGCTTGCGTTTATTAAGAGAGTTTAGTAGGATGGAGATGTGTTTGTTTAACTATCGCCTCTTCTTACGAAGGGCGATGGTTATTTTTAGGATTATTCTAGATACATTTAGACTAATCGTCACACCCACCTCCTTTCCTAGTTTATTAAACTACAATTAAGCTGGCCCCGCCCGAAATTATCTTGGCAGGGAATTTTATTTGGGACAAGCAGTAGCATAATTTGAACCTGAATGTTGTAATAAATACTTGCTTTTGGCGAGTGGGGTGGGTATAATTTAGGGAAAGGAGAAGAGAGGTAAATATGTTGGATGTTTTTATTACGTCAAGAGTGCGTAGGAAGATTTTGGTGGTGTTTGCGAAATACCCAGATTTCAAAACGCATGTGCGAGCATTGTCAAAATTAATTAAAGAGGATCCTGGAAATATCCAGCGCGAATTGAGGCGTTTAGAGAAGGGGAAGTTTTTGATTGTGACGAAACGAGGGAATACGAATATCTATCAGACGAACAAACAATTTCCGATTTTGAAGGAGTTGCAGAACATTGTGATCAAAAGTCAGCAGATGTCTTCCAATAATAAGCCTAGCAAGACGATTGGCTAATGAACAAAATTTTTGAACAGTTGCTCCAGAGGCGGGGAGTGGGAGGAGATTTTTTGCGGCCACGTTATGAACAGCTGGCAGATGCATTTTTGCTACCTGATATGAAGGCGGCGGTAGAGAGAATTAGCAGAGCGGTGGAGCAAAAAGAAAAAATTTTAATATATGGTGATTATGATGCGGACGGCGTGACGGCTAGCGTGATTATGTATGATACTTTGAGGCTGGCTGGCGCTGAGCAGATTAAAATTGTCTTACCAGATCGATTTGTGGATGGTTATGGTATGAGCGTGAAATTGGTGGAACAAGCAAAAACTTGGGGCGCGCAATTAGTGATTTCAGTGGACTGTGGTAGTAATAATAGTGCGGTGATTGCGGAGTTGAAAGAGAACTACATTGACACCGTAGTGACGGATCATCATGAAATTTTGGGAGATTTGCCGGATGCGGTGGCTGTGGTAAATCCGAAAAGAGCAGCGGAGGGAGAGCTGCGCGAACTTTGTGGGGCTGGGGTGGCATTTATGGTGGCGAGAGGTTTGGTGCAGGCTGGCAGAATAGAATCTGGGCGAGAAAAGTGGTTGATGGACTTAGTTTTGATTGGCACAGTGTGTGATAGTATGTTATTAAATCGGCAAAACCGTATTTTAACCTATTATGGCATGAAAGTGTTGGCAAAAACCAAAAGGGTTGGCTTGATTGAGCTTTTGCGGGTGGCTGGAGTGAAAAAAATAGATTCGGAAGCAATCGGATTTCGAATTGGGCCGAGGCTGAATGCGGCGGGTAGGATGGATTCTGCAAAGTTAGCCTTGGATCTTTTGATGGCGACATCACGGGTGAAAGCCGCAAGATTGGCACAGGAACTGGAAGACTTAAATAGTGCTCGTAAGCACGCTCAACAGACGGCGAATTCGGAAATTGAAGAACGTGGAGTGGGGAACGATACGGTGCTTGTGGTGGTGGGAGATTGGCATGAGGGGATTTTGGGTATTATTGCTGGCTGGGTGGTGGAACGCTACAAGCGTCCAGCTTTTGTGTTGGCACAAAATGGTGATGTCCTGAAAGGTTCAGGGCGGAGCTTTGGCGATTTTAATTTGGCGGAAGGTTTAGTGGCGTGTAGAGATTCGATCATTGGCGGTGGTGGGCATGCAGGTGCATGCGGTCTGAAATTGGCGCCAGAAAAAGAAGACGAATTTCGCGTAAAAATTAATGCGTACTATAAGAGTTTGCAGTTGGTCAATCAAGAGAGGTTCTTGAAACGGGTGGCGGATGTGGAAGTCGGCGACACGAAGGACTTGTCATTGGATTTAATTAGAGAAATGCGAGAATTGGAACCGTATGGACCAGGAAATTTGGAACCAGTATTTTGCGTGCGAAATGGGTTGGTGGTTGAGGCGAAAAGGCTGGGTGAGGAGGGTAAGCACTTGCGTTTGATGGTGGCAAAAGCGGCAGAAAAAGGTATAAAGTTGGTGGCTTTTTATGCGCAGGCAGATTGGCTACAAATTGAGGTTGGCGACAGGGTGGATGTGTGGTTTAATTTGGTGGAAAATGAATGGAATAATTTGCGTAGCGTAGAGGGGCGAATTCTGAAAATAGTGCTTGCTAGTTCAGAGAGTATCTGATATAATCACGGTTGTATGGCAATAAAAGTAACTAGAAAAGACCAGAATGAAGCGAACGAGAACATTATTCGTCGTTTCAATCGCAAGGTTTTACAGAGCGGTATCGTGCCGTTGGCAAAGGCGCAGATGCGCTTTACAAAGCCAATTTCAAAGCGCGAGCGTCGTCGCAAGGCAATTTTGCGTGAGATCCGCAAGGCTGAAAAGACAGAGCGCATCAAACTAGGCTTGAAGTAAGACTTATAAAACCTCGCCTCTTTGGCGAGGTTTTTGGTTTCTTGATATAATAAAGATAGAAAAGGAGAAAATATGATTATTCTATTTGGGGCGGCTGGTTCTGGCAAAAGTACGCAGGGTCGAATTTTGGCGGAAAAACTGGGGTGGAAGTGGTTATCGGTGGGCCAAGCAATTCGGGATACT
>CAMBYK010000042.1 GCA_945872155.1 uncultured Candidatus Saccharibacteria bacterium | reverse complement strand
AGCGAGCGACCGGGGAGCACCCCGGGCCTATCACACGGCTATTCGCCGCGCCCGGCCCGCGGCTTGTCCCCTGGACCCCTGGCCGTGCCCCAGCCCTGCGGTACGCGCCACTACCCCGACCCTACGGCGCTTCAGAGGACGCTTTCGAAGGGGCCCCGGGGCACGGCCCACCAAAGTGTGCCCGTGGCTTCTCACCACCCCAGAACGCATATATGCTGCTGGGGTGATGAGCCTCTGCCACGAACCCACTTTGGTGGCAAAGGGGACAGGTTTCCCCTCTGGACACCCCTCCGGCCGCAGCAGCACCTTGCTTCCCCAGACAGCTATCGCCGCCTGGGGCCCCGCGCATTGGGTGCTGCTGCGGCATAGGCCCTCCGCTTCGCTTCGGGACCCATTTTTTCGCTCACGCGCTAAAGCTGCCGCGGGTACCTACCGGCACCCTTGGCACTGAAACATTGCGCACAATGTTCATGAAAATGCTAGGTGAACTGGTAATTTTTTACATTCCATGAAAGTAAAAAATTGAATCTATCAAATTTGAAAGGGAATGCAAATGATGGAACAAAAACTTGTTGAAGAGGTACATCTGTACTGTTCTCCATTGGAGCTTGAAGAATTTATTCAGCATTTTCACAGTTCGTTTATTCAAGAGTTTCATAAAATAGCAGATTTGTCTACCTTTTCTGTGGAGAAAGAGGCGGATGACTATGATTTGTCTAGCGAAGCAGCAGGTAAAAGTAATTTTGAAGATTGTCACAATTACGTTTTGAAGCAGAAATTTACCTGCATGGTCCATGAAAAAGATGGTGAACCCTGTGAAAAAGATTTAGATCTGATAAGTGATAGGGTCTTTGAAGTTGTTAAGCAAAGTGCTGGAAGCATCCCTTATTTCAGCTTCCTTGGCTTTGAAGAGGATTCGGATGAAGGCAGTCAACCGTCATAGGCTGGGGTTCAACTCTCTTACCCCCTGGTAAACCCCAGCTCTAGCCGTTAGTTAGGCTGCGGATTTATTGAAGTATTCGAATAAGGCGGTTTGGATGACCTGGAGGTCGCTTATGCCGTCTTTTTGGGCTTGCTCGCTGATTTTTTTCGCTAACACATGGGGGAGGACATCAATGAGGCCAGGGCCCCAACTAAATTCGGCAGCATCGAGGCGTTCCTCGGACCAGCCTTTTTCAAAATCGGCGGCAATGGCGAGTTCTTCAGGGGTCATATCGGACATATCGGTCATGATAGTTTCATCCTTCGGGTGTATTTCGGTCTAGCGGGCATAGCATGAAAAATTTTTGTGGTGTCACCAGCAATTTCTCCTCCAACTTCGAGAAGTCGAGCCTTGGTATCGAATCCAATACGGATGTATTTTATGGGCTCGTCGCGCTCACGAAACTGGGCTAAATGCCGATCCCACGCTTGGAGAATATCCTCATCGTCCAACCCATGCCGATACGCGGATTCAAGCACCCGAATCATGCGTCTACCTGCTCGTTCATCTCTTTCACATACCGATGAACCGTCCCCACGGAGTAACCGGTTTCCTCGGCGATTGCCCGAATCGACAAACCCTGAGCCCGCAGCTCACGCACCCGAGCCCGCTTCTCATTGGCGCGAGCCAAATAATCCGCCCGAGGTTCCGACGTCCAGCGTTCAATGGTTGCTGTGGAAAGCCCTGTTCCTTCTGCTACCTCCCGAATCGTCTTGCCGTTACGGGGGATACGCTGGCGTTTAACAGCCATTTAAAAACTCCTCGATCTTCTGCGAATTATTGCTTCCCCAGCGTTTTTCCGCTGAGCGTTGACCACGGGTGCTTTGAATGGTGGTGAATTGTTCTGGGGTGTGGTTGCAGGTGGTCCATTTGGCCATTGACCTGGCCATTGAGCGTACTTCTGGCAGCGGTAAAGGACCGCCAACGGTGGTGCTGATTGTGCCGTTTACGTCGAGCAGATGTGACAAAGATGCATGATAAAGCGCGGTGGCTGTGGGGTAGCCCATGATGCGGTTGAGTCGGTAAACCTCGTGACGGGCGTGCTCAAAAAGTGCGCAGTTTCGCCCCAAATCGCTACGTATGTTAGCAATTTTTTTGGGCAGTTGTCGCGGCATGGCCGAGGTGCGTAGATCTGCGAGCGTGTAGGTATTTTCTGTGCCCCAGATGACCTCACCGGCGCTGAGGCCTGGGAAAACCGGGTTACGGGTGATGAATCCGGTAAAGGCCGGATCAGCTTTTAAAACACGCACTAAACCTTCCTGGACGCGGGCGGCGTAGCGTAGGGGTTTTTCCTGGGCGTAGTCGCTACGACAGACCGGATCACGTAGCCACCAGCCCACATGCGCACCCCGGTTGGTCTCAATAACCCACGACGGATCCGGGTGCTCATGTGGTCGCTCCAGCGTGTCCATGATGGCGCTAGGGCGGTCAACATCGACAACCAAGGCGTTGAGCATGCGCCGTGGGTTGGTCTGAATGAAGCGCCGCTGCAGCGCCGCCACGCCTGTCATCGGGTGGCACGAATCCTTGCGATCCCCGGCGTAGGCGGAAGCGTCTAGAAGCCCCCAACGGGTGGCCCACAGGTCTGTTTTCGCGGTCATGATTTCACTCTCGCACAAGAGGGCTTCAAATTGCGGGATTTTCCCCGGCGTGTTCAAAGTCCATCGTAACCATATCAGGTATTGGGGCTTCAGGCCCCCTTAGAAGATCTCCTGCACCTGCGGTAGCAGGTTCCTAAAAAACTGGCTACCTAGCGAACTCACTACAGCCATTTCTAGCACCCGTACTACCCGCCAACCCGGCACATCCTCAGCACCCGTACTACCCGCCA
>CAMBYK010000041.1 GCA_945872155.1 uncultured Candidatus Saccharibacteria bacterium | reverse complement strand
GGAACCTTTGGGCGCCTCCGTTACCTTTTAGGAGGCGACCGCCCCAGTCAAACTACCCATCAGGCACTGTCCCTGAACCGGATAACGGCCCGAAGTTAGATAACCAGAGTAACCAGAGTGGTATTTCAACAACGACTCCACAAAAACTAGCGTCCCTGCTTCAAAGTCTCCCACCTATCCTACACAAGTCACACCGATCACCAATACCAAACTATAGTAAAGGTCCCGGGGTCTTTCCGTCCTGCTGCGCGTAACGAGCATCTTTACTCGTAATGCAATTTCGCCGAGTTCGTGGTGGAGACAGCGCCCAAATCGTTACTCCATTCGTGCAGGTCGGAACTTACCCGACAAGGAATTTCGCTACCTTAGGATGGTTATAGTTACCACCGCCGTTTACTGGGGCTTAAATTCTCAGCTTCGCCCACAAGGGGCTAACCAATCCTCTTAACCTTCCAGCACCGGGCAGGAGTCAGTCCGTATACATCGTCTTACGACTTCGCACGGACCTGTGTTTTTAGTAAACAGTCGCTTGGGCCTGGTCTCTGCGACCCTTGACGCTCTCGAAGCAAGTTCTAACACGCCGCAGGTCCCCCTTATCCCGAAGTTACGGGGGTATTTTGCCGAGTTCCTTCACCACGATTATCTCGATCGCCTTAGTATTCTCTACCTATCCACCTGTGTCGGTTTCGGGTACGGGCGGCTAACAACTCGCTCACGAAGCTTTTCTAGGCAGCATAGGATCACTCAACCCACACAACAAAACTGTGCAGGCCCATCATGTCTCAGGAAAAACAGGGCACGGATTTACCTACACCCCACCCTACACACTTAGCCTCAGACAACCACCGCTGAGGATGAGCTACCTTCCTGCGTCCCTCCGCAGCTTGCCTAATACACGATCGGATCACAGACTCAACCAACATCACCCCGAAAGGATCAGCCAGCCTCGCATGCTTAGCATCACGCGCCTCAGCACGGACGTCGCTTCGCCGGTACGGGAATATCAACCCGTTGTCCATCGACTACGCCTGTCGGCCTCGCCTTAGGTCCCGACTAACCCAGGGCAGATTAACTTGACCCTGGAACCCTTGGATATTCGGCGGACGGGTTTCCCACCCGTCATTCGCTACTCATGCCTGCATTCTCACTCGTATGCACTCCACAACAGGTCACCCCGCCACTTCAACACGCACACGACGCTCCCCTACCCATCCACACGACCTCACGGCCACAACATGCGAATGCCACAGCTTCGGCGGATAACTTAAGCCCCACTAAATTGTCGGCGCAGAATCACTTGACCAGTGAGCTATTACGCACTCTTTCAAGGATGGCTGCTTCTAAGCCAACCTCCTGGTTGTCAACGCAACTCCACATCCTTTTCCACTTAGTCACCACTTAGGGGCCTTAGCTGATGATCTGGGCTGTTTCCCTCTCGACTATGAAGCTTATCCCCCACAGTCTCACTGCCACGCTCTCACTTACCGGCATTCGGAGTTTGGCTGATTTCAGTAAGCTTGTAGGCCCCCTAGACCATCCAGTGCTCTACCTCCGGCAAGAAACACGCAACGCTGCACCTAAATGCATTTCGGGGAGAACCAGCTATCACGGGGTTTGATTGGCCTTTCACCCCTATCCACAGCTCATCTCCTCGGTTTTCAACCCAAGTGAGTTCGGGCCTCCACGAAGTCTTACCTTCGCTTCACCCTGGCCATGGATAGATCACCCCGCTTCGGGTCTAGAGCACGCGACTAAAACGCCCTATTAGGACTCGCTTTCACTACGGCTACCCCACACGGGTTAACCTCGCCACGCACCACTAACTCGCAGGCTCATTCTTCAAAAGGCACGCCGTCACCCCAAACAAAAAGCCTGAAGCTCCGACGGATTGTATGCGACCGGTTTCAGATACTATTTCACTCCCCTCCCGGGGTACTTTTCACCATTCCCTCACGGTACTAATCCACTATCGGTCACCAAGGAGTATTTAGGCTTAGCAGATGGTCCTGCCAGATTCACACGAAATTCCACGAGTCCCGTGCTACTTGGGGACACCAACAAACGAGTGACGAACATACGCCTACGGGAGTATCACCCTCTACGCTACGCCATTCAAACGCTTCAACTTCATCCGCCATTTATAACTCGCCGACCCGTCAACAGCCAGGCCACGTCAGACCCCACAACACCCCCACCGCAACGCCTGTCAGCTATCACACGGCAAAGGTTTAGCCTCTTCCACTTTCGCTCGCCACTACTCACGGAATCACTATTGTTTTCTCTTCCTACGGGTACTAAGATGTTTCACTTCCCCGCGTTCCCTCCAACTGCCCTATACATTCAAGCAGAGGTCGCCGGACACAACTCCGGTCACTTCGAGGTTTCCCCATTCGGAAATCCCAGGATCAAAGCTCGTTTACCAACTCCCCTGGGCTTATCGCAGGTTACAACGTCCTTCATCGGCTCTTGGTGCCAAGGCATCCACCGATCGCACTAAGTAGCTTGTCAAAATCTACAAAGATGCTCGCGTCCACTATAAAATTCTCAAAAACCACACACACCAACACCACAAACCCAAACAAACAGGGCCCACAACACCAGCATGCCAACAAGAAACCAACCACAAACCAGCGGCCGACCCCTCAAAACCCAACAGCGCACCCACCACAACCCCCCAACCACACAAACCACGCGCAGAAAAGGAGAAGCAATACTAGCCAACGTTCCACCCAACAGGCCAGCCTCCAACCAAACGCCAGAGAAACCAACCAAAAATCCCTACAGAGAAAAATCTCCTTAGAAAGGAGGTGATCCAGCCGCACCTTCCGGTACGGCTACCTTGTTAC
>CAMBYK010000040.1 GCA_945872155.1 uncultured Candidatus Saccharibacteria bacterium | reverse complement strand
ATAGACTCTTCTGCATTTAGGGATAATAAACTTACCTCGGTTGTGTTGCCGGAAAACGATTTATCCATCTTGAGTTGGGACGCTTTTTCCGATAATAATATTTCCAGCATTGTTTTTCCTAAAAATCACACAGTCACTTTAGGTGGCCAAGCTTTCGCAAACAACAAACTTGTGGACCTAGATCTAAGCAAGGCAAAAATTGTGTTCAACGGAAGCGGTGCTTTTAAAGGGAACCAGATCTCGAATTTAATACTCCCAGACGGAATAACCTCAATTCCAGCCGAAACTTTCTTAAGCAATAAGCTCACTGAATTCACCATCCCACCCACCCTCCAAACTATAGGCGAAGAGGCCTTCCGCAATAATCTCATTAAATCTATAGACTTTCCCAAAGATTCCGGCCTCAAAGTCCAGGGGGGAGCTTTTGCTGAAAACAAATTAGAATCTTTGGACCTCCCTACCGGCATCACTTTTTACAATACTTCAACAATTAGTCGCCGTGGCGTATTTGAAGACAACCACAACCTAACTTCCGTAAAGCTTCCGGAAGATATGAAAACTATACCAACGGAGTTTTTGGCCTATACTCCTATAGAAACCATCACTATCCCAGCCAGCGTAGAGACTATAGGGGGCGAGGCTTTCTACGGCGGGGTCTATTTTAGTGGCGGGAGAAAAGCGCTTACCAGTGTTATCTTCGCAGAAGGTAGCAAGCTAAAGACTATAGGTTATAGGGCTTTTAATGGCAATAATCTTCAAGGTGAACTAAAACTCCCAGACACCGTGCAGACGATAGACTCTTCTGCATTTAGGGATAATAAACTTACCTCGGTTGTGTTGCCGGAAACACTGCAAACCTTAGGAGACTGGGCATTTCGAGACAACCAAATCTCTTCCTTCACCCTCCCTGCCAACCTCACTAAGATAGAAACTAGCACCTTCGCCAACAACCGCCTCACTGGTGTCCTCCTCCCTTCTAACCTCACCTCCCTAGCCTCAGATGCTTTCCAAAACAACACCGGTGTCCCATCCGTTGGCAACCGTGTCCTCCTCTTCACCGAGAACCGCAACCACAACTTCCCAAATAACAGCTATCATGTTATCAATGCCTCTAACGTTAAAGTCCAATACACTCAAAACGGAACACTCATCAAACAAAAAGTCCTCTGGCGTTCAGATTACAAAACCAACCAATTCATCACTATCTCAGATGGCTATGAAGTAGTCCCAGAAAAAGAATTCACTCACCAAAACAAGTTCTATATGCTAGAAAACAACCAACCAGTGTCTATCACTGTCCAGCCAGACACCAACGACATTGAATTCCAGTATCGTGCTACTCAAGGCTACAGGCTCCACTTCTACATCGAAAACTCTACCACCCCAGTCCCTGGCCTCTCTCCTTCTGTTCTATTCAAAGAAACAGCTCCAGGCCCGCAAGAGCTAGAATTCCCCACTATTAACAAATACAGTCCTGTTCCTAACCAACCCACCACTACCGAAGTAGAAGCTGGTAAAGTCAAAGACATTAATGTCTACTATAGAAAAGACATCACCCTCACTCTTGCCATAGATTCTTCTGAAGCCGATATCGCTCTAGATAACCTCAAACAACCTACTCTCCTCGCTGCTATGAAAGTTAAAGCCATCGTCACTACAGACAACGATACCGGCTACAGACTAGAACTTAAGAATACCAACGAGAATAATACCGATCTCAAACATCACAACCTAGACACCGTCAAAATTACTAGCATTACTAGTAATATCACTATCAATACTAAATCCTCCCTTACTGATCCTCTCAACCTCCTCAAGCTTAACCCTCTCCTCGAACCCTCCGAACTTAACAAAATCCCTAGTAACACTTGGTCCTTCCTTGAATCTGGCCAACTCTCCCCTAGTAGTACCCTTACTCTTATTCCTATCCCTACTACCAACAGACCAGTAAAGAATCATCCCACCGCTACCACCCAAGACAACACCAACCTCTACTTCATCACCAAACTAGACCAACAACTTCCAGCTGGCGCTTATAAAGATAGTATTACTATCACTGCGGTGAGTAATTTGTAGGTACTGTTGCCAGACAAAACTCTCGCCAATCAGCAACAATTCTGTTATAATGAGACCAAAGCAACTGAGCAGCTATCAACTGCAAGCTGGCGGAAGAACAGGTTTTGGCCTCATTAGACCCGCTCGTGAACCTGCGTAAAAGGCAAATCAAGTGCCAGGCTTCAGCCCGGAAATTGGATGGTACCGCTCTCTTGAGTTCCAATGTGTAAACATTGGATTTTTTAATGAAGGAGCAAAAAAGATGAAATATCAATCTGGGCAACGTCGCAAAGCCATCGACTACGAAAAATCACTTGCCGATTGGTGGAAAAAGAATCACATTTTTGAAAAATCGGTCGAGCAACGCCCGATTGACAACTCCTACGTTTTTTATGATGGCCCACCATTTTTGACTGGCCTTCCGCATCATGGGCACTTGCTTGGCTCTACCATCAAAGACGTTGTCGGCCGCTACCAGACTATGCAGGGCAAACGCGTCGAACGCGTTTGGGGTTGGGACTGCCACGGCCTCCCCGCTGAAAACTATGTTGAAAAACAGCTTGGTATTACCGACCGCCGCGAAATTGGCACCAAGTGGTCGTTAGAAGAATATATTCTCACCGCCAAAAAATCCATGGAAGAAATCAGCGACGAGTGGGAACATACCATTATGCGTATCGGCCGCTGGGTTGAGTTCAAAGGCGCCTATCGCACAATGGACAAAAATTTCATGGAATCAGTCTGGTGGGCTTTCAAGCAGCTTTACGACGCCGGCAGAATTTATGAAGGTCGCAAAGTTTTGATGTATGACACAAAATTTGCCACACCAGTGT
>CAMBYK010000039.1 GCA_945872155.1 uncultured Candidatus Saccharibacteria bacterium | reverse complement strand
TGTGTTCTTGTCTTTGGGTACTGTCTATATAGCCATAGGTTTTGAACACTATCCACTCCATTTGCCCTGATAAATCAAGGTTTTCTAGTGGTCTATATTGCTTGGGGTCAGTTCGGTTTCGGTCAGGATTTCAAAGAAATCCTCGCCGGGGACGAGTCCCAACCCCTCGCCGGTATCCCAGGCAAAGTGGATGGTGCCGATATCGTCGATGAACTTCACCGTCCCGAGCGCGCCCGCGGACACGGGCTGAAATTTGGAGTCTATTTTTCAGGCGCCTTGGACTGGCATGTATCTGATTTGCCACCTATCCAATCAGATCGGGACCTATTTACTTTCCGCCGCCAAGATAGTTATTCTGCCAAGTACGCTGCCGTGCAGCTACAAGAGCTCATCCATAAATTCCAGCCGGAAGTGCTGTGGAATGATATTGAATGGCCGGATTCAGGTAAAGGCACTGAACCTTACAGCTTGCAAGAAATATTCAAAGAATACTTACTTAGTGTGCCAGAGGGCGTAGTGAATGACCGCTGGGGCATTCCAGTACAAGGATTCAAAACCCGCGAATACCGCAATATAGACACTTTGCAGCCCCAGCCTTGGGAAGCAACCCGTGGGCTTTCCAGAAGCTTCGGTTTCAACCGAAACGACACTGAAAATGACTGCATTAGCGGTCCTGAACTGGTGAAATTCTTTGTAGATACAGTAGCGAAGAACGGTAACCTGCTGATAAATGTGGGTCCTCGGGCCGATGGCACCATCCCAGAAGTGCAACTAAAACCGTTGAGGGAGCTAGGTTCATTCATGCAAAGCTACGGGGAGATAATTTACGGCTCCCGCCCATACCGGGACGGCATAATCAATGGTGCTTGGTGGCTGGAAAAAGCAGGGGAGATTTTTGTGTTCACCCTGCCTGGGCAACAGCCAGAAATTCCTGCTGAGTTAGCTGGCCGCCAGCTAATTCTGCAAAGCGGTGTGCAAACTCTGGATGTTTACAGGCTAATTTAAGTGCGCACTGACTGTTTATTCGAGTTGCTGCTTGTTTTTTCTGTTGGCACGATCCATCATGATTCTGGCTATCAAACTGCCAATGGCTTCGATTAAAATGTATGCTCCAAGGGCAATCAATAAGATTCGTACCCAGCCACTAGTCATGGTGATTGCAGCATAGAGTACACCGGAGCCCAAGAGCAGTAGCAGGATCGTCCAAAGCCAGTCCATCACCGGGTTTTTCCGTAGGTAGGCATCAAAACGTGAATAAGCGCCGGTGCTTTTTCCGGGACGATCAACAGCTGCCATCCCTTCCAGCATTAATAATTTGGCTCCTTGTTTGCCTAGAGCGTTTGGGGAAAACACTTTAGCTTCAGGCGGAAGTGTTCCTTCCATGAAAGCAGAAATCAATTCTGCCGGAACCTCTAATGCCTGTAGGACATAACGTGCTTTCTGCGCTACAGGCAGGTTAGATTCAAGCGTAGATCGCAGCTGTTCCCATTCAGCTTCGGGATTCTCATGATGTAAGAACAAAGCCAAATCATCTTCATGCAAAGGATGCATTTTGAGAAGGGCCCAAAGTGCTTTTTGGCTTTCACCGCTCAGCTGCTGCGGGTCCACCGTGGGAATGGCAAAACTTGAATCGGTTAAATGGAATACATGCTCAACTTCGGGGGAGCCACTAGTTTTAACAGCCAGCAAATACATATTGTTTAGTTCATTAAAAGCTGCCTCAATTATCCGCGCTCCCTTGGAACTTCCGGAATACTCAGAAACTAGCTGGCGAGATTTGAAAAAGAAACCCGCCATAAGCTCACTTTGGGCGTAGGTTACTTCTGTTTTTTCTAGACTTGCTACATGGGTTGCTTCCAAGGCAGAAGCATCCGCAAAAATAGCGCGTCTAACTTCCGGCATTAACTGCTGCTCAATTCGCGGATCCAGCTCAGCCCCATTATTAGCAGAGGCAAGCAGGGCAAAGAATTCAAAATCAGCTTCGGCAGAATTTGTTGGCACCCGGGTTGCTTCCTGTCCCACCCCATCCTGGTATATCTGAAAGTTGAAAAGCATGCCGGTTTCATCAGCAAGTTCCTGAAACAATCCCAAGGTGGAGAAATATTCGTGGAGGGAGCCGTCGGCATTAAATAAAATCGCACTGCCGGCCTTAGTTAGAAATGTAAAGTCAATTCTGAATGCTCCCGCAGCGGGCCTTTCCAAAACCGCCAGCAGCTGATGCTTTGCCAAAGCAGATTGCAAAATGGCAACTTCAGCGTCTGTAACTTCACCGGTTGATGGATAAACCGAACCATCAGCAATTTCAAAACCAGCAGGCAAAGTAGTATTCACGCTTTAAAAGTAGCACGAAAACAACGGTGAAGAGGTTGCGTCCGCTAGCGTGGTGTATCTGTAGCCCGTAGTAACCCTTGTGCCGGTACACAATGAGGCGACCATCGCGGGTACCTTTCGAATCAACTCCTACATATCCTCGAAAGGACCTACCCTGCGATGGCCGCTGATCCACATCATATCGACCCGACGTCGTCGGGATCTTCCCCAACCGAGCAGCAGTTGTCCGACTCGTCGGAGCGGTACTCGCCGAACAGCATGACGACTGGATCCAGCCAAAGCGCTACATGTCACTGAGCAGCCTTGAACAAACCAGAGCGCTCATCACTGTCAACATCGTCGACACAGGTGAACATCTCAGAAAGGACGCCACCTAACGACCCATATCAGCCCTCACGACTAGACCCCACAAACCCCAGATTCAAAAGTAACAGAAACACCACTCAAAAGGACTTGACCACCTCTTTCACTAAATCCATGTAGGAATATTCCTTGCCGTCACGCAGACAGGTAATCCCTGCAGCATCCCCAGTGTGCTCGGCGTAGCGACGCAAAATCACGGACGCGTATTTCTCGTCAAGTTCCATGCAAAACGCGATCCGGT
>CAMBYK010000038.1 GCA_945872155.1 uncultured Candidatus Saccharibacteria bacterium | reverse complement strand
AAGAGGTCCTTTAATGAAGACAATAACACTGCCGAAGCAGATAGGCACATCGGCCTGCGTCCGGCGTGGCGTGAAGCCGAGTGAAGCGCCAGCGGAACGCTGCGGAACGCCCGCCGCAAGCGGGGGCATCGCCCCCGCTCTTGGCAATATGGCAATAAAAGAGCGGCGGGGTTTAGTAAGTGTAGAGCAACTACGTTCCCGGCTCTGGGCTCTGCAAAAAACTATGTGGTCTGTTACGGATTATAAACGGCTGAGGGGCTGCCATCGGTGGCTTGCGGCTGGATCGGGTGCAGCTTCTTTGACCTGGGGAAATTATGGGTCTGCTTCTTGGCGGGGGCTTCAAACGTCCTCGTCGGTTTGGGCATCGCCGCTGTCGGCGGCATCAATAAGCAAGACAAGAGCGGATCAGGTCGAAAGTGCTCTGAAAACCTGGTTTGAACTGGGAAAAAATCACTCAGTAGAGTTCTTGACCTTAACGCTGGCTCACAATCGAAAGCAGTCCCTCACCGATACCCTCGCTTACGCTTGGCGGGGAATAACCGGTACGGCCTCCTGGCGGGGAGGTGCTCGTATGGTGGGCGACCGAGAGCGCTTCGGAATTGAGCATTGGCTAAAAACTGTCGAGGTCACGCATGGGCAGAACGGCTGGCATATTCATATACATGCTTTATTCATGCTAGATAGAGAGCTAACAGCAGAAGAGCGGGAGGGGTTAGAAGCTCGTGTTTACGATCGCTGGTCTGCTGCCGCTCAGCGTCGAGGCTTTAAGTCTCCTTCCCGTGCTTACGGTGTCCATCTTGAAACGGCATTACGGAATAAAAATGCTCGTGACCTGGGGTCTTATATGGCTAAAGGCGCCTTATCCTCAGTAGCTGAAAGCTTGTCTTGGGAGTTGGCGGGCGGTCAGACGGCTAAGCAGGCAAAAAGTACTGAAAACCGCACTCCGTTCCAGATCTTGGATTCGATTCGAAAAAGCGGAGACGTTGGGCGTAAAAACCCAGATGTTCAATTATGGCGGGAGTGGGAAGCAGGTTCGCTAGGGCGGAGGCAAATGGCCTGGTCAATGGGTGCGAAAAAAGCCCTTGGCGTGCTTGATATGGATGACGTTGAAGCGGAAGAGCTTGCGGAGCAATCCCCTAACGCTGTTGCGGTAGCAAATGTGTGTTTTGATGAATGGAACCGCAAGACTGATGACGGAAAATTATGCGATGACCTGCAAAAACGTAATGAAATAGCCGCATATGTGGCTCAAGCTAAAACCGCTGAACAAGCTTATAAATTGGCGGCTGAAGTCTTGACCGCTTACGGTATCGACTTCACTCAACCAGAAGCCCCGGTACCTATCGAAAAACCCGCTATTCCTCCGCCTCCGGTGAGAACCAGGGAGGCCCGCACGGTGCTCTCCACTGATTGGCAACTGTGGTTAATCACCCGGGATTTGCTGAGTGCTTTCTACCTCTTTTCCACCTCCTCCCGATGCTGCTTCAACCAGGCGGTTAGCGCTTCTTCTGCAATTTCTTGCGCGCTTTTTCTGCTGGTAAACCGAGCTTTTTTAACCTCATCCCGCAATTTTTGAGGGGTGCGAACGGAAAAGGGAACGAGCTTTTCCTCGACCTCCCCGGTGGTCTGCTCCAAAACAGCTTGTAATCGCTTGATTTCTTGATGCAATTCGTCTCTAGTAGAGCGTTTGGTGATTTTGTTTTCCTACCCCTATTTGGGGTTCTTCAGTTTATATTTGTTTATATTTCATGTCACTTTTTATTGACAGCATTATGGTATTATGATATTAACGCTTGTCGGGTGACTATGGCCCCCTCGGCTTGCGGGATTTATATTTGTAGTGGGCCATAAAAGGAAACAGATTTAATGCCTATTGAAAGGAGTTTTCCCGCTTATTTGCTGCCATTGGAAGCGGTTAAAAACGCCCAGGTAGTACGCGAAATAAGAGAAAAAACTGACGCGAATGGGGCGCACAAAACAGCCAACTGGAACGGGTTGCCGGGGTGGGTTGTTCCGGTTGAAATCGTGAGAGGGACACGCGAGAAAGTAATGCCAGGTGGTCAAACTTTGACTGTCTTGGACTCGGCAGAAATGTCTATCACGGTTTGGAGTCGCCAAAAACCAGCGGTCGCAGTGGGCGACTATGTGAGTTTTGATGGCCTGGCTTTCGGTGCTGTCGAGGGGGCAATTTACGCTCAAGCTTTGGGGTGCTCACGCTACGATGAAAAGTTAGACCTGTTATTTGGTGGCGGTGATGGGGATGAGCAGTAGCGTTATTGCAGTCGACAGATATCAGGATGAATCAGCCTTAGACAGGCTAGTGAAATCCCACAGACTGGCGATTGTCTCAGTCTTTCTCGGCGCTCTCTCCGGGTTCCTCTGCTACATAAAAATTGACGGGTTTACGGAATATTGGCCGTGGCTGGCTTTGGCGGCAGTCGCGGTCTTGATTCTCTCTGCCCTGATTGATCCATTGTTAGCAGTTTGGTCGCGCTGGCCAATTGTTGCGGCTGACGTCGGTTTAATTGGGCGTCGAGGAGGGGTGCCGGCCCGCTGGGCGATTTACCCAGCTGGCTGGCGTTCTGTGGCTCTCGTGGTCTCCCTGGGTTCTATCTTGCCCGAAGAGTGGGAGAAGCGAGCTCCAGGCCTCGCCCGTGGGTTCGGGTATGAACGTGCAGTTCTGACTCAAGATAGAAAGCGAGTTCGCTTGCTTTTCACTAACGAGGCTTCACCGCTGGACTGTAACTATTCACGCCCATTAGCCCTGGACAATCAGAAGATTCTGATTGGCGTAGACGAAAGTGGATCTGACTATTGGTTGGACACTTCTGGTCATTCGGGAATGATGGTGGCAGGTCTTCCGGGCTCCGGAAAGACTGTCTTCCTCGATAGGACTGCTCAAACATTTGCGGAGGATCCAGAGAATCTTATCGCGATTTTTGACGGTAAAGGGACCAATGATTTTGCGCATCTAGCTGCAGAAAACGTCTGGGTTTTTTCGGGAACGCCTGGCAGCAATCTATCTATTTTAGATGCTCTTGAGCGTCTGACGGCGCTGATGGAGGAGCGGAAGAAGAAGGCTGAAGCTGGTGAGG
>CAMBYK010000037.1 GCA_945872155.1 uncultured Candidatus Saccharibacteria bacterium | reverse complement strand
AAACTGCCTGGTTCGCAAACAGAATATCAGAATATTCGCGCCAGAAACCTTGCAGGCCAGCTGCTTCCGCCGCTGCAGCAGCAGCTTGAGAATTAGTGCTGTAGGACAAAATATAGTTGCGCTGCACAATAGCGAGCTTATCGCCGTATTCTTTGATCAAAGAATCCATGCGTGGTGCCACTGCCGCACAATGGCCACATTGATAGTCGGCATATTCAAACAACATCACTGGGGCTTTTGGATTACCTTTGATATGGTCTCCAATCCCACCGTTATCTGGGTTGTCCGAGCCGTCTTTGAGCTTTCCGCTGGCTACCGCGTTGACGTCATATTTTTCAAAATCTACTTTTGCCTGCTCTTTTTGCGACATCGAATACATCACCAATCCGGCAAAAGCTAATAAAAGCACCCCCACAATTGCAACTGTTTTCTTCATTAAGCCTCCTTATCTTCTTATCATAACATACTTTACTGACGATTTTGCACTGCCGCGCGGTCTAAATCTTGGTCAAAATTGTCTTTGGGAGCTCGTCCGAGCAAATAAGTCACTAGCATATCGTAGGTAATTTGCCCCACCAGTTCGCCTTGACGATTAATTACTAGAAAAAAGTAGCAATTAGTGCGCAAAAACGCCGCCAGTGCTTGCTCCAATGAATAATCGGAGCGCATATAGAATACGCGGGCATCCAGATATTTGCCAGCCTGGTCTGTCTCCTTAATTTCCAGGCTATTCAGCGATGAAGTGTGCAGAATTCCCGCCACTTCGTCTTTTTTCAGAATCGGAAAATGCGCAAAACCAGATTTATATAGCTTGTCTAACATCAGCGGCCCTAGCACATCACTCTCTTTCACAAAAGTGATTTCACTCTCCGGCAGCATGATTTTGCTGACAGGCACCTCTCCAAAACTCATCGCCGCGGCGATTACTTGACGTTCGTGCGTACTGAGAATGTTTTTTGGTGTGCGCTTCAATACGCCTAATAAGTCCGGCAAAGAAGTAGGGATATATGGTGGCTCTTCTACTGCTGGCCTAGGTTTTTCGGCATTTAGAGCACGAATCTTAGCCAGTAGCATCATCCAAATTTTTTGCAGAAAGTCTCGTATTTTATTCAAAATCGTCATACTCTTATCATACTACAAAAAGATAATTCCACCAATCATTAACAGATATGATATAATATCTTCATGCGAAAATTATCTTCTGAATTACAACCTTTGCTCGGCCAATCCGTTCAGGTTTCTGGCTGGGTCAACTCTCGCCGAGACCACGGTGGGCTTATTTTTATCGACTTACGCGACCACCAGGGAATTATCCAGTTGGTGGTGACCCCAGAAAATCAAAATGTTTTCCAGCTCGCCGAAACTTTGCGTGATGAGTTCATTATTTCGGCCACTGGCGTCGTCAAGGAGCGCGAGCCGGCCCTTTGCAATCCGAACATCCTCACCGGCCATATTGAACTAGTGGTTGATCAGCTCGAGCTTTTGGCTAAATCTCAGCCACTACCAGTCAACACCCATGACGACGGCCCAGAATCTAGCGAAGAAATGCGCCTAAAATATCGTTTCTTAGACCTGCGTCGTCCTTCTATGCAGCATATTTTGAAACGCCGTGCTGAGTATTATCAGGTTTTGCGTAGCTTCATGGCCGAGCATGATTTTACCGAAATCACTACGCCAATTTTAGCCAATTCCTCTCCAGAAGGTGCCCGCGATTTCCTCGTCCCTAGCCGGCTTCACCCAGGTCAATTCTATGCACTTCCTCAAGCTCCACAACAGTTCAAGCAACTTTTGATGGTGGGGGGGGTCAATAGGTATTACCAAATCGCACCCTGTTTCCGCGATGAAGATCCCCGCGCCGACCGTCTGTATGGCGACTTTTACCAGCTCGATCTCGAGATGTCTTTTGTTGATGATGGCGAGACTGTTCGCACTGAAATGGAGCCACTCATCAAGACGCTGGTCAAAGATTTTGCTGGCAAAAAATTATTATCTGAAGATATCCCGCGCATTCCTTTTGAACAATGTATGGACACTTACGGCACCGACAAACCAGACTTACGTTACGGGCTTGAACTGATTGATCTTTCCGCGGAACTCAAAGACACTACGTTTAAGGTATTTCAGACTCCTTCCGTCAAGGCGATTCGCGTGCCAAATGGCGCCAGCCTTTCGCGTTCGCAAATTGATCATTTTACTAATTTGGCCAAGCAGGCAGGTGCTGGTGGGCTCGCTTATATCATTTACGAAAACGGCGAAGTCAAAAGCCCCATTGCTAAATTTTTGACCAGCACAGAGCTTGAAGCTATCAAGGCCAAGACTGGTGCTGAAGACGGCGACGCGGTCTTTTTCGGCGCTGGCACTCGTGCCGCCGTCAACAAAGTGCTTGGTCAGCTACGCATTGCTTTTGCCGATCATTTTGAGCTCAAAGATGATAATGTTGTAGCGCTTTGTTGGGTAGTGGATTTTCCGTTTTATGAATGGAGCGAAAGCGAAAACAAGCTTGATTTTGGCCACAACCCATTCTCTATGCCAAAAGGAGGAGTTGCTGCGCTCGAAGCCGCCACTTCTGACCAAGAAAAACTCAACATTATTGCCGATCAATATGACATGGTGATGAACGGCTATGAAATTTGTTCTGGCGCAGTCCGCAACCACAACCCAGACGTGATGTATCGGGCCTTCCAGGCTCTTGGCTACGATCAACAATATGTTTCCGAACGTTTTGGCGGTATGCTCAGCGCCTTCCAATTCGGCGCGCCTCCACACGCCGGTTGTGCCTTTGGTCTCGAACGTATCTTTATGGTCCTAAACGATACCAAAAACATTCGCGATATCGTCGCCTTCCCTAAGAACGGTTCTGGCGTAGATTTGATGATGGGCTCGCCTTCTGCTGTAGACCTACAATTACTTTCTGACACTAAAATTGCCATTGTAGAAGAATAGCTCAGATATATTATTGAAAAACACCAAGCCAGCCCTGCTCAAAAAGCTTCTTGTCCAATATCTTCAAAAATCATAGTCATTTATCTACTATTTGGATTGTTTTTGTGCTAAACTATAAGCATGTTAAGTCTCGGGAAAAGCTATGAAAAGGGC
>CAMBYK010000036.1 GCA_945872155.1 uncultured Candidatus Saccharibacteria bacterium | reverse complement strand
AAAGACTATAAAGGATGCTATGAGGAGGATGGGGGAGTGATGATGAATAGAGAAAGAGCTACTAGAAGAAGCATTGAAGAGACTAAAAGAACGACTAAGAAAGATACTGAAGGATCTGAAGATGTTAGAGAAAATAGCAGGAAGATGAGAGTGTTCATGAAGATTGGAAGAATAAGAAGAGGAATCTTGGATTTTAGACTTTTTTGGCCCTAAAGACTTGGCCCAAGCGGCCCGGAGCGGGCCAAAAAAGCTAAAATCAAGATTCCGATAGAACTTATCAGCTAAGAGAGAGAGAGAGAGAGAGAGAGAGATTTCTTATTCTTTTCATAGCTTTTCCCGAGACTTAACATGCTTATAGTTTAGCATACCTTCATTTCAAAATACAATACTGTATAATATATTTATGGACAGCCCCAAAGTTAAACAAGCCATCGAATTCGCCACCAAGGCCCACGAAGGCCAAAAACGCGCTAGCGGCGAACCCTTCGTCACGCACCCCATAGCCGTAGCCGAAATTTTACTAAACTGGGGCATGGATGAAGACACTATTATTGCAGCTATTTTACATGATACCGTAGAAGACACTGAGCGTTGTCTTCAGGATATCAAAACTCAATTTGGAGAACAGGTCGCTTTTTTAGTCGACGGCGTTACAAAAATTACTCACGCTAGAAGTGGCATGCGCGACATCGACACCTACCTGCCAGCTACTAAAGACAATTTATTGCGCTTGCTCATTGCGCTTGGTTCCGATATCCGTGTTTTGATTATCAAGCTTGCAGATCGTCTGCATAATTTACGCACGCTTGATGCCCTGCCACCAGATAGACAAAAGAAAATCGCCAAAGAGACTCTGGAGATTTTCGCTCCGTTAGCAGACCGTCTTAATATGGGGCAGGTGCGTGTAGAGATGGCCGATGTAGCTTTTAGCTATGTTAATCCCACCAGATACAAAGAACTCAAAAAAATGATTGAAGATCACAGCAAAAATGCACACAAATCTCTGCTCAAAGCTGAACGCGCTGTCGGACAATTGCTGTCAAACGAAAAAATCAAATTTACTATTTCTGGTCGTCTCAAATCCATTTATTCCCTGCACAAAAAACTCGCCAAATATCACCAAAACATCAATGAAATCTACGATCTCACCGCCCTGCGCATTATCGTCAATGATATTACCGACTGCTATCTTACTCTAGGGCTGATTCATTCCCTTTATACGCCAATGGGGGGTCGCATCAAAGATTATATCGCCGTGCCTAAGCAAAACGGCTATCAATCTCTTCACACCACTGTGATTACTAAAGACAAATCTATCATTGAATTCCAAATTCGCACCCACGAGATGCACGAATACGCCGAGCGCGGTCTTGCCGCTAGCTTTTATTATAACGAGCAAAAACTCACTGAAAACTACCGCACTGGCAAGATTCAGCACCTTCCTACCAATCTACTCTGGATTACCGAACTACAGGATGCAGCCGCCAAACTCCGTGCTGGCAAAAAAATTGATCTCAATAAGCTCAAAATTCATCTATTTTCCGACAAAATTTTTGTCTATACGCCCAAGGGCGACATCATTGACCTGCCCAACGGAGCTCTGCCGCTCGACTTTGCCTACCGCCTGCATTCTGAAATTGGTGGCACCGCCATCGGCGTTAAAATCAACGGCAAAATGAGCAACCTTAACAAAAAGCTCGAGCAAGGCGACGTAGTGGAAATTCTCACCAGCAAAAAACAGACTCCTAAATCTTCTTGGTTCGACAAATTATTTACTTCTCATGCTCGCCAAAAGCTCCGTCAGCAACTCGGTCGTGCCGCCGCGCAAATCGCTCACAAACCAGAACCCAAAACTAAGATAGAAACCAAAGCCGAGACAAAAGCTAAATCAGAAGCCAAGAAATCCCGCCCTAAAAATTAACTTAATTTCGCCAATAAATCTTTCAAGGCCTGTTCATTTTTGCAGGCAAAAGTTACACTCCTACCACGCACTCTCACGCGTGCCTGATATTTTTCGCCCAAAGCGTCTTCTTGCTTAGCAAAAATATTGTCTTTTACTAGCAGCTGCGAGCTACGCTTCTTGTTTTCTGCCACAAAACGCTCCACTCGACGCGCCGTCCAGCCTTCTTCGATAATCATAGGCAGCGCCCGGTCTACCAATTCTGGCTCCGCCGTCACCAACGGGCGCATCACACCCTCAGACAGTCTATGTTCCGCCATCGCTTTTTTGGCTTTTTCTGGCAAATTTAGTAGTCTCATTGTGTTGACCACCCCAGATTCACTCTTCCCCACTCGCTCCGCTATTTCTTTTGGCACAAGATTAAACTGAGTTTTTAATTTTGCATAAGCCGTCGCGAGCTCAATCGCATTCAAATCTTCACGCTGCGCATTTTCAATAATTGCCACTTCTAAGCGTTTCTGCGAATCCATCGTGCGTACCAGCACCGGCACGGTTTTAAGCTCAGCCAGCTGCGCTGCGCGCCAGCGTCTCTCTCCGGCCACAATTCGGTATTTATCCCCCTCTCGCGTCGCCACCAAAGGTTGCAACACTCCGTGTTCTTTGATTGATTTTGCCAAAGCTTCCAAAGCCTCTTGGTCAAAATCCTTACGCGGTTGGCTCTCGTCCCGCATTAGCTTCTCTACAGCAATTTCCGATAGCTGACTATTATCTTCTTCAAACGTCGGATCGAACTCATCATCTACCAACTCAGTCGGTATCAGGCTTTCAAAACCTCTACCTAGCCCTCTTGTTCCCATACTAAACTCCTTCCGTCATTATTTTATTCGCTCCACAATTTCTCGCGCCAAATCACGATAAGCTTTTGCTCCTTTACTAAATTTATCATAAGCCCCCACCGGCACGCCATGACTCGGCGCCTCCGCCACTCGCACATTGCGCGGAATAGTCGTCTTAAACACCTTATCTTTGAAATACTTCTGAATTTCCGCCAACACCTGTAACGACAACGAAGTGCGCTTATCATACATCGTCGCCAGCACTCCTAATAGCTTCAGTTTTGGATTAGTAGCCTTACGAATCAATTTCATACTATCTAACAACTGCGCCACACCCTCCAGAGCATAAAATTCAGTTTGCACTGGCAGTAGTAAATACTCCGCCGCAATCATTCCATTCACTGTTAGCAAAGATAAGGACGGTGGCGAATCAATAATAATGTAATCATATTGGTCTTCCACCAAATGGATAGCTTCTTTCAACTGAACAAATTTTTTCGCCAACTTAGTCATCTCCACCTCAGCGTTTGCCAATTGCGGCGTAGTAGGTGCCACATCCAAATTTTTGTATTTAGTCTTTTTAATTACGGCCGATAGCTCCACCTTCCCTACGGCCACATCAGTCATCGTAGCGTCAAGCTCTGCTTTATCTACGCCAAGCCCAGAGGTAGCGTTTCCCTGCGGGTCAAAATCAATCAAAAGCACCCGAAACTTATCTTTCGCCAGATAATACCCCACGTTCACCGCAGTGGTGGTCTTCCCGACACCTCCTTTTTGGTTGGTTATACAAATTACCTTCGCCATTTCCTCTATCATATCATATTTTCACAATCATATATATGCTAATGGTTGTTTATATTGAAAATAACCATCGCCCTTCGTAAGAAGAGGCGATAGTTCACAAGCACATCTCTACCCTACTAAACCCCTTCACTCTCCAACCCCTCTGGCCTCCCTTAGCAGGACTTGTTCATTGCTATTTTTACAACATACGTCTGGAATAATCAGTTTTAGTCGCTACGCTTGCTGATTATTCACAGGTAAGTTGTAAAAATAGCATTCACAAATCTGGTCTAAATCTCATTATGCTAAGTGAGGCCAGAGGGGTTGGAGAGTAAGGTTGAAAAATTTCTACTACGCACGCCCAAGCCTCAGAGAATCCAAAACTTAGGGCACTAACAAACGGGAACGCTACCGAGCTACACAGCGAGCAGAAAACCCGTAGCCCTTGCTGCTAACGTTCTGAGGGAGGATTCTGCCGCTGTTGAAGCTCAAACGGTAAGCGTCGCTGCTGTAGACAGTACCAGACCATAGCCAGCCGTTGCTGCCGCGAGTGCTCCAGCTGCCACCGTAGTAGTAGTATCCGGCACGGATAAAATTGAGAGGAGATTTAATCATTCTAGCAGAGCCAGTAGAACTGTTCGGTAGATTGTATTTAGCAGTTATTAAGTTATAGTATGAATTATTGCCTGTGTTTCTTGGCAACATCCATCCT
>CAMBYK010000035.1 GCA_945872155.1 uncultured Candidatus Saccharibacteria bacterium | reverse complement strand
AGAACCAGTAAACAAGGTCGTAGGATCATTTTCAAGCACAAGCGGAGCGGGGTTGATAGCTTGGTGCCCATTTTTAAATTGAAAATCAAGAAATTTTTGACGAATTTGATTGGCGTTCATAGGGGATATTATAACATGAAACTAGGCGGAGACGAGTGGCCAAAAAAATAAGGCCCTGCTTGGCCTTTGCTGGTGGGGATATGTGGACTTGAACCACAGACCTCGTCATTATCAGTGACGCGCTCTAACCAGCTGAGCTATATCCCCAACTTGACCTAGTTTACGCTATTTTGAAGAAAAAATCAAGATTTTGGCGAGGCTAATTTGCGCGTTGTAATTTGCGAGTTTGTGAGCCGTCGCTTGAAGTAATACAACATGGTGCTGCCGGCAAAAGCAATGTAGCATGACACTGTCGATAATTACGGGAGAGTCTACTTAATGATACCGCCTCCAAGACAAACTTGATCTTGATAGAAAACCACCGATTGACCAGGAGCTGGGCGCTTAATCTCAGCTTGAAAAAACAGCTTATTCCCCTGAAGAATGGCAGGAATGAGCGGTGCGCGATGACGCAGACGAACCAGCAATTCGGCGCGGTCAGTTTTTATGTTATTGTTGCGCAAAACAATATCCTCGAGTTCAATTTCGGTAGTCCAGAGATTTTTGTGATTGAGATTTTTGGAGACATAGACGATATTCTGTGCCTGGTCCTTGGCGACCACATAATATGGCAGGCCTCCGCCAAGATTAAGTCCGTGGCGTTGACCAACGGTGTAGAAAATTGTGCCTTCGTGAGAACCGACTGGTTTTTGCGTGTCAGCGTCAATAATTTGCCCCGGCTGAACCGGCAAATAAGTTTGGAGGAAATCTTTCATGCCGACTTCGCCCACAAAACAGACTCCCATGGACTCTTTTTTATAGGCATTAACCAGACCACGTTCGGCGGCCATTTTTTTAACGATTGGTTTGGTCAAGTGGCCGATTGGAAACAAGGTGTGGGCTAGCGCCTCGTGCGGAATCCGGTAAAGAAAATAGGTCTGATCTTTGTTTTCGTCAACGGCACGAAGCAGATTTTGCGGAGTTTTGGACTGATCGAGATAAAGAGTCTGAAGGTTTTGCAAAAAATCTGGCGAATCGGCCTTGACTGGAAGTCGAATAGAGTCTAGGAAATCAGTATTGGCCGAAGGCTGGGCGGCATCTGGCAAGTTGGCATTATTCGAAGGTTGAACGGGGTTCATTTCGGTTTGAGCATAATGTCCAGTAGCGATAAAATCTGCCCCCTGCTCCATAGCTACTTCGTAAAACAATTTGAACTTAATTTCTTGGTTACACATAATGTCCGGATTGGGCGTACGGCCTTTTTTGAACTCGGTCAGCATATAGTCAACGACCTTGTGCTTGTATTCATTTTCAAAATCGAATACTTTGAAATCAAGACCGAGCTTGACCGCTACGCGCTTGGCGTCGGCGAGGTCTTCGGCCCAAGGACATTTCATGCCCGGCAAGTCCTGGGACCAGTTTTTCATGTAGACGCCAACTACACGAAAACCCTGCTCTTTGAGCAAAACCGCCGCCATCGAAGAATCAACTCCACCTGACATGCCTAGAAAAACAGTTTTTGGCGCGCTCATGCTGCTGCTACCTTTTTAGTGGATTGAATGTTGACGCCATGAGTTTTGGGGTCTTGGTTTTTAATGCTCTGCTGTTTGTCTGCTTGAGCTTTGGGTGCCTGGACTTTGGTGGCAGGTTCTGAAAGGCGCTGACGCTCCTGGTTGACGGCGGCGGCAATAAGTGCACCGGCGCGTTCAATTTGGACCTGGTCATTGGTGAGTCCAAGCGTAATGCGGAGAGAGCCGGCAATCTCCGTATCGGATAAGCCGATGGCGGCGAGGACATGGGATTTTTGCCCCTTGGAGGCGGAGCAGGCGGCGCCAGTAGAAAGGCAAACCCCCTGTTCCTCCAGCATAAAAATCAGGCGCTCGGCATCCAGCCCGGGGAAACTAACCGGGCAAAAATTAGCGAGTTGGTGCTTGGGGTGGCCAAGAAAAACTGGCTCAATTTGGGCGGTTTGGAGCTGGTTTTTCAGAATATCAACGAGTTCGACGTAGTGTTGCCGATTAGATTTGAGGTGAGCTTTGGCCTCTGCGGCAGCAGCGGCAAAGCCGATCAATCCCGGCACGTTCTCGGTACCAGCGCGTAGCCCACGCTCTTGCCCGCCTCCAAACTGAATGGGAGAAAGTTTGACGTTGCTTTTGATAAAAAGTGCACCAACGGCTTTAGGGCCATAAACTTTGGCAGAGTTGAGCGTGAGCAAATCAACGCCCAGGCGCGAAACGTTGAGATCAATAAGATTGAAGGCCTGCGAAGCATCGGAATGAAAAAATAGCGGGTTTGGCTCACCAGCCCCTAGGCGACGCTGTCTTTCCTGACGGATAATCTCACTAATTTGGCTGAACGGTTGGATGGCGCCGAGTTCATTGTTGACCATAGCAATGGAAATAAAGTCAACTTCCGGTGTAAGTTTGGCTCGAAAATCCTCGAGGTCGATTAGACCATATTGGTTAACCGCAATTTCCTGATGTTCGATACGGCTAGCAACGGCCCGCACCGAATCATGCTCGGTGGCCAAAATCAGACAATTGCTGGCGGCGGTAAAAGCTAGGTTGATAGACTCAGTAGCCCCAGCGGTAATAACTAAATCATTCCCTTTAGCTCCAATGAGGTGTGCCAGACGGTTCTTGGCGTCCTCATAGGCCTCACGGACGCGTTTGGCTGGGAGATAAGGTGAAGACGGGTTAAAAAAATCTTGTGCCCAAAATGGCTCCATGGCCTGCTTAGCCACAGGAGAAAGGGGCGTGGCGGCGGCGTGGTCCAAATAAATAATGGGGCTGGTTTTTGACATAGCTATATCTTACCATGCTTGACAATTATGCGCAAGTGTGATATAATGGAAAAGTTAATATAATTTTTCTTTGACGAGTTTAAGATACTGGTGAGTGGCAAGACGAAAGTTCTCTAATTCTGCGCCTTTGATTTGAATGTAGCTAGACTGGGACAGATCGCGCTTGAACACGCCGCTAGGGCGAACTTCATAGCGGACGGTTTGAGTTTTGGCTTCGCCAAGTTCGGTCCATGATTCATGCCAGAGCCAGACATTCTTTTTGTGGCAAAAAAACTGCCGATTACGACCAGCGGGGGCGGGGCCAAAAACGTCACGGCCAATCTCAGCCTCTGCGTTGATGAGGTCCGCTTCGGTAATTTTGCCGGGAAGAAATTTGGTTGGCGCAGAAAATAAATTCTTTAGGCGAGTTCGGCTTGACGACATCTGATTACCTCTTCTGATATGGCGGTTAGCTCAAGATACAGTTTGGAAGTATTGGTGGTGCCAAAATTATAAGCCACAGGAGCGGCGAACGACGGGATCTGGAAGGTTGAATAATCTTTTGGCATTTTGCGTAGTAATCTCAGCGATTTGCTCGACTGGGACCTCCAATTTAACTGCTAACCATTTTGCTATGTCGGGGACATAGGCAGGCTCGTTAATTGTACCACGAAATGGCTCTGGTGTCAAGAAGGGGGCATCTGTCTCAAGTAGGATTCTCTCTAGTGGCGGGGTAGGGAGCGTAGAATAAGTGGCAAGGCCGTTTACGCCGACATAGAAACCATGGTCGAGGACCTTGCGAAGATTTTTCTTGCTGTCGGTGAAAGAATGGACTACGCCGCGCAAATTAGGAGTGTTCTCGATGATAGCAAAAAAGTCGTCGAAGGCTTCCCGTACGTGAAAAATCAGAGGTAAATCGCGAGCTGTGGCGAGTTCGAGCATGCGCTCAAAAAGTTTGATCTGAGCTTTGCGATCGATGGGCTGGTAATGATAATCAAGTCCGACTTCGCCGATGGCGATAGGCGACTGACCATCCAAAGAGGCGAACTGCAAATCATTGAGAAAGGCAGCCTCGCTAGGGTGCACGCCATAGGAATAAAAAACATCAGTGTGGGCTTGAGCGAATTTAGCCGCGGCAAGAGAATCTCGCTCCGATGTGCCAATCACAATAATTTGTTTGACATTGCAATACGTAGCCTTTTGCAGGGCCTGCTCGGCTTTTTGCAGGTCAAAAAATTCCTGATCGTGCAAATGGCAGTGCGAATCAATAAAATACATATTTATATTCTAGTGTTTTGGGAATAATCCTGCAAGCTAGTTGCGATTTTGGCGCTTACGCTTGATAGGATCAAGCTCGCGCTTGCGGAGACGCAAAGATTTTGGCGTAACCTCTAGAAGTTCATCATCCAAAAGAAAGTCCAAACACTGTTCAAGCGAAAGTTGAGTGTGAGGAGTAAGCTGAATGGCGCCGTCAGAGGCGTGAGTGCGCATATTGGTCAGTTGTTTTTCGCGACAAATGTTGATGTCGAGATCGTCTTTTTTGTTGGCTAGACCAACAATCATTCCCTGGTAAACTGGCACCTGGGGCGGAATAAATAGCACACCGCGGGCCTGGGCGGTATCGAGCGCATAAGCAGTGGAAACACCAGATTCGAAGGAAATCAAGGCACCATTGCGCTCTGGGCGATATTTGGTATCGACTGGGCGATAGCCCTTTGGAATTGA
>CAMBYK010000034.1 GCA_945872155.1 uncultured Candidatus Saccharibacteria bacterium | reverse complement strand
GGCGTCCATGGAGCCAAGTGATGCTTTTATACCTTTGGCAAGACCAATCAAGCTTTGATCGTTTGCGAGAACTGCTCCGTCTCCAACAGCTGTGTTAATTGCTGTAATTTTCTCGTTTACGGTGGTAAGATCATCACCAGACTCGGTGTTCCTTTTGATCGCGGCCAAAAGATCGCGAACAGTGGTCCCCGTTGCTGATGGTGTTTTCGTACTGTCTCCAACGGACTGGCGCACATTGTAAAGTAACGATCTAAGACCAGTGGCGGATTCCGATAATACACCACCGTACTCTCCAACTGAAAGAGCTAAATTTTTAATCTTACCTATTAGATTGTTATCTGTGTAGGCACTGTTGGCCGATCCGATTGTTTCCGCCATGGACGTTGTTTTTTCGTTCACAGTGGTAAGATCAGCACTGCCCCCTCCCCCACCAGATGATGTTGGGATTTTATCGTAAATTCTTTCTTGGTTGTTTATTACCGTGTCCATTTTTCTCTCAATTGTCGACGTATCCACAGTAACACTCGCCGCATCGGTGGGGTTGTCGACGTGTACAAGAACAGGAATTGCTGGTCTAGGTCTTTTAGCGCTCATGAAAAAAATATTTTTATTTTAAACACTAATTTGCCCCGAGAACGCCGCACCCTGCGCCGTAGTGAAGTCTTCAGTCGGAGTCTGCCACACCAATGAACGGATCATCTCCGCGTATTTGTCATGTCCCTCGTCCGACGCTGCGTCGCCGTAGAACGCATCCTTCATCTCATGCACACAGCGCAAATACGACTTAATTGCCTGCTCGTCATAAGTCGGCGAGCGGTGCTGAAACATCGAGTAAATGGTGCCGGAGCTGAGTGTGAGTTCATTCCCCAGACGAATCAGCATCTTCATGCCGGCGGTGGTGCTGATGGATCTGAAGTTAACAACCGCAATTCTGGAATGCTGAGGGAACGTTATTTCTCCGTTATTATAGTTGCCTTCAAGTGTTTTGTTTGCTTCGCTGTCTTGGTTAACTGTTACTCTATTGGCAACACTTAGACAATAAATTCCCGGCAATGGAGTAAAGTTATTGGCAGTGCCGGTTCCAAAAGCACCAACTTTTCCAGTGTGATAAATCGTTCCGTTGCTTGCAGAAAGCTTGATAGTTTTTTTGGAAGATAACGGAAGCGCAACAGCTGGGGTATTGTATGCGTTTCTGCGAATTGAACCATCAAAGCTTAGAGGACTATCTGAAGAATATGCCGAAACAATTTCAATTCTACCACCCTCTCCCACCATTGCAAAAATCGTTTTATCAGTAGAGTTATCCACGTCCACGTCATTTGCGGTGGTTAAACTTCCTAAGTACATCGTGTTTTTAACTACAGCGCTAGCGGAGGGCAAATAGAACAAAATATTGAACCCAACGCCAAGGTAACTTACACACTCGAGGACCAACCATCCAATAATAGACGGGGTGGTGGGGTATTGTTTTTCACCCAATGTAAAACCATTTCTTTGACGATCCCAGATCAAAGTAGTCCAATCTCCGGCATTCCCCGATGGAAATTTAGTAATCTTATGATTTGTAAGATCGCTGTATAATTTTGCTTTAGCGCCAGTAATCCAAAAAGGCGAATTAATGACTTTTTGCTCTTCGGCGGTCAAATAAGGATGGTTCAGAGGATTAACCATCTTATAAGGAATAAAAACACCTTCTCTATATCTCGCAAGCATGCCTTGTGGATTTTGAACAATGTCGCTTGAGGTCGGGAAATCATTGTCGTTGAAATTTAACACTTTGACTTGAGATGTGACGAATGATCTGGTATCATCGTTGCCCATGGCCGGCGTAAAATTTCTCAACGCGTCGGCGTTGGATTGGTTAATCTTAATATTGTTCGCAACGCTTTCACCGGCATTGAACACTTGTTGGCACGCTTCAACCGTTCCACTGTTATAGTTATCCGAACAGCTGGGAATCACTTGAGCCCCACCATAGATAAACCGATATCTTTGGCAAAATTTGATCATTTGTGCTTGCTGATCCGTGTATGTCCGGCCGGGAATTTGTTCGTTTTTAATGAGACTAATCGTTCTTGGACCAAATGCGCTAGGAGCAAACGGATTGGATTGTGAGAAAAAAATCCCATATTTCGAATAATCGGGTTCCTCGCTTACCCCGCTTGTTGGATTCCCCGCATTATCGAATTGAGCATAAGATGATCCACCATAAATAGAGAATTTTCCAATTGCTGGATCCGCCGTATCACTCAAATAGCTTGCAGAACAGCCAAGATAAATTGGGTGTTGATAAAGCAACAGGTCGGCATCATAGCTGGTAAATTCAGCGTTACTTTCTCCAGCCCCAGAGGTTAAAGTAACATCGTATGGTGTGATGGCATCCTGGGTCTGATAGTTCAACACACACACGTTTGATGAGTTGGTATCGGGAAGACCACCAACATCCGTTCGGATCGACGCCGGATCAAGGGCCTTGCTAAGCCACTTTCCTCCCTCGACGGTGTTAAAGGGAGAGTTCACTCCTTTCCAAAGATTTTGGACAGACATGTTTAGAAAAACTAAAAAATTTATTTTAACGCCTACGTCTTGAGCCTTTGCGGCGAGTACTTTTACGGCGGGTGCTTTTACGACGAGTGACTTTTCTTCTTTTCGGGCGGAGCGCGGTTACGAGGCTACGAAGGGAGATTCTAGCGGTGCTTTTTCTTTTTGCCATTTGACACAGATAAACAATAAAATTAAATTTAAAGCCCAATGGAGCGCGCCATGGTCTGAATTTTTTTATTAAGACTTTTGTCAGTGACTTTTAAATTACTCTCTACTGAGTTTACCAGACGTTTGTTTTTGGAATAAGACTTTCCTTTAATTGTCTTCTTGAGTCGTTCTACTTTGGGGGCCAAAATTGCTCCGACGGCAGCAAGCTGTGCTAGTTTCTTCATGTTTTGTAAACGCTTCGGGGTCATCCTGACTTTACGGTGGGTCTTCGGAGAGCGTCTTCCAGCCGCTCGTTTTGCAATATTAGCATCGCAGTCGGCTGCTGTGTGTGGTCTTTTGGAAGATGTAAATGATTTGCATCGTTGGCAATAGCCCACACCACTACGGAGTCGCTTTACAGAAGCAGTTGCCGGAGCATCAACTTTCGGGTTGTTAACAATAGGATCAAAATCGGGCTCAGCGATCGCGGCGCTTGAACCAGGAGGGTTTAAAACAGCGTCCATTAAAAAAATTGATTAGTATATTCTACTCGTTCTTCCAACGCGATATCTGCCGGGGGAAACGAAATTGTTGAAATAGCCAAGGTTGGAGCCCATCCGGCGTCGGGCCGACGTAAACAAACTGCTCTGCAAAGGAAGCGACGACTCATAGCTACGATTTGGGCGTCTCAGGGCCGTTGAAAACATCGCGGGATACATGCTAGCTTGTTTCACCACCATCGTTTCCTGGGGAGTCAGAGACTGTTCAACCACCATGGAGGTGCCCGGAGGCATGACGGCTGGGGGTAAAACTTCCGAGGGGGCGGGCAAAGCGGGAACTTTCGGTTTTGGTTTTTTCTTGGAAAACTTGCCCCGGAACCACTCATATGCTTTCTTCCCACCACGGTAAGCACTTCCTGCAATGTCTTTTATGGTATCCCAATTATTCACTATTCCACCAATGATGGCACCAGCGGCCTTTATGGCTGGATGGGGAGCGGCCATTGCGGCCCCGGCGGCAGTATTTCCAATAGAAACAAGGGCACCACTTGAAGGAGACGCTGGAACGAGGGCCATTGTATTGAACCCCTGTTGTTGAAGTTTTCGTGCGGCGTTGGCCCGCTCACTCGCGGTGCCGCCGCGATTCATCATTTCAAACAGCTTTTTCTGTCTTTCAGTCAAAGGCATAGATCAAAATTCAAAAAATTTAAATACCAATGGCCAGGGCATACAAAAGAAAACTAGAACTAGACTTTAAATACGAAGATGGGGACAACAAAAGAAGAAAACTTCAAGAAAAATTAGATTATCTCCGCAAAACCATTGATATTTTTGTTAATGAGATCAGGAGAAGCAATCAAACTATAGCAGAAATAACCAGGGATAACACACAGAAAAGAGAAAACATAGAAAGCTTGACTGGACAATTAAATGAATTGAAACAAGAAACTGAAAGAGCCAACAATTTAATACAATCGCTTAATGACAAATTAACCACACTACAAGAACTCCAAGATGAAACACAAGTCGAAAACACAGAGCTAAATGACCAGATTACAGATTTGAAAGAACAAATTAACAACGCAACGAGTGAGCGCGACCATTATCAGGGACTACATGATGAAGCCCTAATTCGCATTAATGAATTGAGTCAGCAGATTGATGAAAATAATACGAAAATCGCGGCATTAGACAAACAAACAAAACTCATAAATGCACAGTTGACCAGTGCCCAGGAGGAACGCGACAGTTTAAGAGAAGAACTCGATAATATTACTGGGGAGTTTGAAACCCTAAAAACCAACTACAGCACCGTTCAATCCGAAAACGAATCATTGAAAGATACATATAACACACTGAAAAAGAACTATAAAGCAATTGAAAAAGAAAATATAGCAAACGAACGACTATCTCGACGGTATTTTGAACAGTACAACGACTCTCTGAGTTCAATAGCAAATCTTAAAGAGCAAAACGCACTTTTAGCCACACAAAAATCCAGACTCGACCAAAACATAAAAGAGCTAAACAGTAACGCAAAACTAAGAGATAGCCTAATAACACAACTAGAGAGAAAAATAGGGGGCTATGAAAACGAAAAGGAAAAAGCAACAAGTGAACTAATGGAGCTTCGAGGAGCACTAACTACGGTACGGGGCGAACTCAGCAACAAAGAGACCGAATATCAACAAAAACTTGCTGCATTAAATACTCAACTACAGCAAAAGGCTAGGGACGAAATAAACAAATTAAACATGAAACAAGCAGATGAGCGAACAAAACTCGAAAATAACATCAGGAAACTACAGGAAAAACTAGAAACAGCAAACACCAGTCAAGCATTGGCGCTTGAAAGAGCAAAAAGAGAGGAAATGGTTAAATTACAAGACCTTGAAGACAAAT
>CAMBYK010000033.1 GCA_945872155.1 uncultured Candidatus Saccharibacteria bacterium | reverse complement strand
TTAGACTGACTAATTACAGAACAAAAGCTGCAAAATTGGTTTCTTTGGGCTATAAAGTTTTGACCAAAATCTGTAAATCTGGTCTCTTTAGACTGTATGTTTTTAGCGAAATCGCTAAATCTATTTTCTTGACCATAAGCTTGGGCGAGCGCCCTTGAGCGTGTCAAGAAAATAGATTTAGGATTTCGTAATAACCTAGCTAAGAGAGAGAGAGAGAGAGATTTCTTTTTGCTTTGCCCAAGATTTATCATGCTTATAGTTTACCACACTTCCATAATTATCAACAACCCCACCTCCCTCTCCATGCTATAATCTCTTTATGCAACCTTCATCCACCTCCTTCTCTTCCCTTCTATCCCACCTCCAATCAAACTTCCCCGAGCTCACCTTCAAGCCAGGCAAAAAATTTTCTTTCCGCCCACCCAAAACAATTTTCTTCAATAATACCGCTACAAAAAGCCACTTCACTACGGCCGAATCAGACCACCTCACTCTACTTCTATTGCATGAACTCGCTCACGCCCTCTGTAGACACCGCACTTTTCGCACTCATCTCGAACGCGTCAAACTTGAATCCGAGGCCTGGTCCAAGACCAAAGAGCTCTGCCAGACCTACCAAATCCCTTTCGATGCGGATTTCGCCGAAGCCGAACTAGACACCTACCGCAACTGGCTCCATAGCAAATCCAGATGCAAAACTTGCGGACTCACCTGTTTTCAGACTCCAGACGGTAAATATCACTGTCCCTCTTGCGAGCTTTAACAAAAAAGACCCCCCTAGAGGAGTCTTTTTTGATCAAATACTACGCTACTTTTTTCGCAGGTCCACGTCGTGAAATACGACCACCTTTTGCACCAGCAATCTTAGCGAGTGCAGGATTAGCGGCAAATCCGCCAGTATGACCATTTTGTCCACCTTTCTGACCAATGCGAGCGTAAAACTCTTTGCCGTATTTGGCTTTGTTGGTTGCGGCAGCTTTCATGCCACCAGCTTTGGTTCCAGCCATTCTGAAACTCCTTCTGCCCACCAGTTATAATTCTAATTTCACCCTTCCCAGAGTGTTCATAAGCATTATATCATACCAATAGCACTTTGTCAATACGTTTCTGCTAAAAAATATGTTATAATATGTAAACGTTTTACCGAACACTCCGCTCCCCTGTTTTCCACCCCTGTGCAAAACTGCTTTTACTTTATTCACACCATGATATATTTTCCCATCTTGACAAAATGCACTCCGCGGTATAAACTAGAAATATCTTGAACGAACCACTGCGAGGTCGCTCAAGCTACTGCCTGAAGAGGCAGTTTTTTCAAAAAAGCACTTTTTTATAGTCAAATCACCCCAAATCTGTTATAATCAACCAGTTGGGGCAATAGCTCAGCTGATTAGAGCGCTGCCTTTGCAAGGCAGAGGTCCAGGGTTTGAATCCCTGTTGCTCCACCAATACATGGGGTAGTTAGCGCCCCCGCTAGCTACTCCACCACCAAAATCGGCCCACACGCCGTTTTTTTATACTACTCCGAATCCCCTTATTCTTGCCTTCAGCCCCAAAAACCCTTATAATTCCCCTCATAAACTATTGCTCTGGCTTTTTTGAGGGAGGTGCACTATGCATAAAGCTGATCAATTGTACTTTGAAAACATCACTAAGATTTTAGAACACGGCTATGACGATTTTGGCCAAGACGTCCGCCCAAAATGGGCAGACGGCAGTCCGGCACACACCAAGTTCATCCTAAACGTTCAGGAGACCTACAATCTAGCCGCTGGCGAATTTCCTTTTACTGTTCTTCGCCCGACTGCTTTCAAAAGCGCCATCGGCGAAATTCTCTGGATTTATCGCGACGCCAGCAACGACCTCAATCGTCTGCGCGATCAATACGGCGTCACTTGGTGGGATGAATGGGCCGACCACGATTACACCATCGGCGAATGCTATGGCAAAACCGTGCACAACTGGAATTTATTCAATAATCTCATCCACGGGCTCAAGACTAATCCTTTTGGTCGCCGCCACATCATGAGTCTCTGGCAAAATGCCGACCTCACCAATCCGCACGGCCTAGACCCTTGTTGCTATCTAACCCATTGGCAAGTTACCAAAAAACCCGGCGAAGACCGCCTCACGCTTCATCTCAAGCTTGAACAGCGCTCCAACGACTACATTGTTGCCGGCTACATCAATAAAATTCAATATGTCGCCCTACAAATAATTGTTGCGCGCGAAGTCGGCATGGACCTCGGCACTTTCACCCACTCCGTGGCTAATCTACACATCTATGACCGCCACTTCTCTGCTGCACGTGAATTACTGAGCCGCTACCAACATCTACCTCTTTGTGTCCACTCGCCAAAACCACAGCTCATTCTAGATAAGGACGCCACGCTCGAAACAGTCATGCCGTCCGACTTCTCTACTAAAAATTACTACCCGCTAGAAGCTCTGCCAAAACTACCAGTCGCTATCTAAAATCTTTAAACCCCCGATTCCTCGGGGGTTTATTCGTCCAAAACAAAACCCCCGATTCCTCGGGGGTAAACTATTAAGCATCAAGTAATCGCTGCACGATCAGCTCGCGCTCAATGCCATGCTGGAGCAGAAAATCTGAATTTTCGAGCACTTCAATACGCGAAAGTCGACCAAACAGCTGTCTGATATCAATCTGCACTCCGTGCTTTTGCAGGATTTCAAAATTATCAGGAATCTCCGCCGGCTCCAGCGACTCTAGCACCAGACCCACCGCAGGCTCATACTCTAAGAAAAATTCCAGATATTCTTTCAGCTCGCCCTTTCGCACGAAACACTTAATAATATCTCTGATATCATAGCCGTATCTTAGCAAAAGTCTCGCGATCTCCACCTTATCTTTGTCTTTTTTCTCAGCCGCTTCAAACACTGAGCTTACAGACAGCACAAACTCTGGATCATTTTGCAAGAAAAACTCCAAATATTCAATCATCTCCTCTGTAGAGACAATCTCTGACAAATCATTCGTGCTTACTCCGTAATCCGAAAACACCTGCAAACATTCCATCTTGTCTATACCATCTAGATCATACCGTTTCAAAAAGTCTCGCACTCTTAAAAAGTACTCATTGGCATCAAGCTCCGTAGTCCTCTCAAACACAGCTCGCAAATTATAAAGCAAGCTGATCTGCCCAGGATCGCTAGCAACAAAACGATCCGCATCTATCAGTCTTCTTTCTGTCAAAGCGTCAAAGTTGATGACCACAAAAATATTTGGAACATTATCCTCTAATATCTTCGCCTTACAGCCACGCTTCAATAATTTATCCAAATTTTTTAGACTTTCTTTTTTACTTAAGTTATAACCGCAAGCGCCGACATAAGCCGACCACTTTTTTATCAAAAGATTGATGTTTGTCGTCTTATCAGCCTCTAGTATACTGGCAAAGGCCAGTTCAGGATAATAATTTTTCCAGCCAGCGATATCCATTCGAACTCGCTGAACATATTTTTTTATCATCGGCAGTGCCATCAAAGCGAAATCTTTCGGAATTCCGTCTCCGTTTTGCCCCAAACTTTCAAACATTTCCTGAACAAACAAAAACTGTTCTCTCAGCAAGTTCAAAATAGACAAAACCTCATCCTCGCCCCTTAAAAAAATAGAAATTCCAAACGGAATTTTCACAGCATCATTACAGCACCTCTCAATACTGACCTGATAACTTTCCTCTAAAAACTGGTTCAACATCTCTTCCGCCTTTAAAAATAACTTTCTATCCATATTTCCTCCTCCTTGTTAAAGAACCCAATGTACAATAAAATATCCTTTTATTATACAACACATATTCAATTTTGTAAAGGGCACCGTAATAACTCACCACCTTCGCGACAAATTGCAATAAAAAAAGTAGTCCTCTAAACTGTAGATATATCAACCAAAAAAATCGCCCCTCTACAGGTGCGATTTTTCTATTTTGCGCTTTTTTAAAAGCTTATTTAGAAGCTTTTTCAGCTTTTGCTGGCTTCAGCTCTGCGGTTTTTTTATTGATCTCGGCAGTGTTCTTCCAGATCATCAGCATCACTAGTGTCCCCTCATACATCACGCGAAGGCCCAAGTTGCCAAGTACCAACGCGCCCACAAAGGCTAAGAAACTAGAACCAATCAAAGAGAACGAACCCAAGGTAATAAACAACGCTAGAATCAAATAAGAAATTTTAGCAATTGTTTCGATCCAAAACACCTTAAAATCTAGAAAATCTTTCAGCCAAGTCAAAAATTTGTTATTAGCAAATTTATTTTTGCCCTTCACAAACATAAAGTAAACCAAGAAGCCGCCCACAATCGCCAAAATCAAGGCAATAATCATCCAAATCATTGAGCCGGTGCTCATGCTGGACATACTTGAAGTTTGTGTTGCTCCCCCTGTGTAATATGTTGATTTATACATATTCCTCCTTTTTTCTCATTTTACCATATCTTAAACAAAATCAACCCCTTTTTTACAGATTCATGCCTCTTTCTTGTCTTTCCCATACGCCTGTCGAGCTTTTTCCGGATCAAATTCCGGAATTTCTTCCTCACTGTCTCTTTCGTCAAAATTGTAGCCATTGTCCCAATTTTTACCATCTTTTGATACCAAAGAATTTACATCCCCGTCTGGCAACTCCAACCCCCACTCTGAATCAGACCCAGGAATAAACTTTTCTTTCATTTTCCTCCTTAGTTAATTAAAATATACACATAATATAACACAAAAAACCACCCTCCACGGGTGGCTCCTGTTTAACAACTTAGTTGTGCAATTCATCGACAATCGAAGCTTACGTTGCATCTGGCGAACCAGAAAAGTAATAGATCAAGCTTACTATCTACTACTGCAACCGACCTAGCTACATGCGTCCTTACGGATTCATGCGCATCAATTCCTTCTCTAGAAAGGAGGTAATCCATCGACACGTTCTCGTACCGATGCCTTGTTACGACTTAACCCCAATCATCTCCCCCACCTTAGGCCGCCTAAGCGGACTTCGGGTGTTGGTGACTCTCATGGTTTGACGGGCGGTGTGTACAAGACCCGGGAACGTATTCACCGCAACATGCTGATCTGCGATTACTAGCGATTCCGACTTCAAAGAGGCGAGTTTCAGCCTCTTATCCGAACTGGGACCGGCTTTGGTGCGATTTGCTTCACATCACTGCTTCGCTTCGCATTGTACCGGCCATTGTAGCGCGATTCTAGCCCAAGGTGTAAGGGAAATACTGACCTGACATCATCCCCTCCTTCCTCCCCGTTACCGGGGCA
>CAMBYK010000032.1 GCA_945872155.1 uncultured Candidatus Saccharibacteria bacterium | reverse complement strand
CGGAAACTTGCAGACGGCAACTGCTGGATGGTGCAGAATCTAGCTTTCTCACCAACCGCAAACCAAGTTCTGACCGATGCAGATACAGACCTAACTGCTGGCCGTACCTTCACCGCCCCAGCAGGACCATCTACTACTGGGCAAACCTGGACGAACAATGGTAGTGGTGGCCCTCACTGGCTTAAACCCGAAGCAGGTTATGAATACTACAAAGAACAAAACCTCAATACTAATGGTACTATAGCAGGAAATGCCACTAACGCCTCTACCGGCACTCCATTAGAGTCTGCTGGAAATTACTATGATTGGCCGATGGTTACTGCTGGAGCCAGAGATGCAACTGGTAATAATCTAGTCTCCGATAGCCCCGGTGAAGCCGCAGATTCTATCTGTCCTAAAGGATGGATGTTGCCAAGAAACACAGGCAATAATTCATACTATAACTTAATAACTACTAAATACAATCTGCCGAACAGTTCTGCTGGCTCTGCTAGAATGATTAAACCCCCTCTCAATTTTGTCCGTGCCGGCAGCTACCTATACGATGGCAGCTGGGTCAACCGTGGCAGCTACGGCTATCTATGGTCTGGTGCTGTCGCCAGCAGCAACAGCGCTTATAATTTGTACTTCAGCAGCGGCAGAATCCTCCCTCAGAACGTTAGCAACAAGGGCTACGGATTTTCTGCTCGCTGTGTAGCTCGCTAGTCTCGTCCGCATTTTCACCCTACCTTTTTTCTCTCCCCAGCCAGGTTTTCTTTGCCTCGCCAATAAGGTATCATAGTTGTATGCAACATTTACTAGAGTTTTTTACGCCCCAAAATTATCAACTTATTTTGAACGTCAACAAGCATTCCGAGCTCGTTCAGGGCCGAGTAATTATTTCCGGCACTCCGAAAACTGCAAAAATTCAATTTCACGCCCAAAATCTCAAAATCTCCTCAGTTACCACGGGGCAAAGCTCTGCAAATTTTATCTTAGACAGCCCTAGCGTGGCCAAATTCTCCCATCGGGCCGATTTGCTCGAAATTGAGGAGCTAAACCCAGGGCAGCCAGTTTTTATCGAAATCAAATACTCTTTCCGGCTCAATCATAATATGGAAGGCGCCTATCTCTCCACCTATCAACATCAAAATCAAGAACAGAGAATCGTCGCCACTCAGTTCGAGTCTCACTACGCCCGGCAATGCTTTCCCTGTATAGACGAGCCAGCTGCCAAAGCCACTTTTGACCTCAAAATCATCATCCCGGATGAAAAAGATGCCGTTCTAGCCAACACACCGGCGCTGTCCTCGCGCACCGTAGTCTATGATTCTGTGGACGAAAATTTCACTCTCGGCAAAAAAGCCACCAAAAAAATCACCATTTTTGAAACCACTCCTCGCATGTCGACCTATCTGCTGGCCTTTTGCATTGGCGAATTTCACCAGAAATCCACCAAAAACGCGCACGGGGTCGAAATTACCTCTTATTGCGCACTCAATCAAGCCCCTGGTTTGCTTGATTTTCCAAATCACATTGCCAGCGCGTCGCTAGATTATTACGACGAACTGTTTGACACCAAATACCCTCTGCTCAAGCTAGACCAAGTGGCTCTGCCGGATTTTGAGGCCGGCGCTATGGAAAACTGGGGTTTGGTCACTTATCGCGAATCTTGTATGCTGGCCGATCGGAAATCCAGTCCCGAGACCAGAGAATATGTTGCGCTCGTGGTCGCACACGAGCTCTCTCATCAGTGGTTTGGCAATCTTGTCACCATGCAGTGGTGGGATGACCTCTGGCTGAACGAATCTTTTGCCACCGTCATAGAACATCTTGCCGTGGACCACATCCACCCAGAGTACCAAGTTTGGCAAAACTTTTTCACTGGTATGTGCTATGCTGCCTTGCGCCGAGACGCCTTGCAGGGCGTTCAGTCTGTCAAGCAACCCGTCTCCGATCCGGACGAGATCGCCACTCTGTTTGATGGCGCCATCGTCTATGCCAAGGGCGCTCGCTTGATGTTAATGCTAATGCGTGCCATGGGTGAGCAACAGTTTTTCTCTGGCATCAAAGATTATTTCCAGAAGTTTGCCTACCAAAACACCATCGGCGACGACCTTTGGCAGTCATTGCAACCTTATGCGGATTTTAATGTTAAAGATTTCATGCACGCTTGGCTCGCTCAACCAGGCTTTCCGGTGCTATCTGGCGATCAACAGCAACGCTTTCTGCTAGACGGTTCCACCGATCAATCCAATTGGCCACTACCTCAGGCCTCTGACGATATGTCTGGGCATTATATTATCAACCTTTCGGCAGCCGAATTCCAGCAGTTTTTGCATAATTTTTCTAATCTTACCTCCGAACAGCGCATTCGTCTTTTACTTGATCGTCAACTCTTAGCTAAAACTCCATCTGTGCCTTCCGCTGATTTACTTAAGTTGGTTTTTCAATTTCAGGACGAAACCAGCGAGCCAATCTGGGGAATTATCGCTTCGATTATCGCTGACCTCAAGCTCTTTATCGAGCCAGAATCGCCGGCAGAGCAGAATTTTAAGCAACGAATTTCTGGGCTGATTGCTCCTCAATTACAGCGCTTAGGGCTAGTTGCGCAAAAAGACGAGTCCGCCAATGATGCCAAATTGCGCCCACTACTTATGAATCTTGCAATTTATGCCGGCGATCCGGCAAGTCTCACCCAGATTTCTGCGCTTTGCCCCGAGAATCTTGCCGATTACCCGGTTTTGCCGGCCGAGACGCGCCACGCTATTTTGCTCGCTCACTTCAAAACCCACCAGGAATCTACTTTTTCGCGTCTACTGAGTGATTATCAGACCGTTGCCGATCCAGAGCTCAAGAGCGACCTGTTGTCCATTCTCTGTGCTGTCAAACAGCCAGAAAATCTGCCAAAAGCCATCGCGCTGCTGGAGCAACCAGAGACTGTGCGCCCTCAGGACCACCTCTATTGTTATAGCTATCTACTCCGCAACTACAAGACTCGCTCTCAGGCCATAAATTGGCTTTATGAACATTGGGATTACGTCAAAAATCTCACGGGAGACAAAACTTTGGGTGATTATATCAGGATTTTGGCCGGGCAAATCCGTACCGCCTCGGAGTGTGAAATTTTCGAGACTTTCTTCCGTCCTCTTTCTGTGCAGCCATCACTCGCCCGGGCTATTCAGACGGCTTTAGCCGATATTGATGCCCGCCTCAAGCTCATCGAGCAAGATCGCGCTGCTATTTTGGCAGAGTTGCAGTAATTATTCACTGTGCTATCATAAATTTAAGATAATGTTTAATCATCAGAAAGGTGTTTTATGCCAGAAAATGAACAGAATATCACTCCTAACGCTCCAAATGGCGTTCCTTTGGAGCCAGCAGCCAAACAAAGTGCAAAAAAGAGCCGGATCGTTCTCTTAATTGTGGCCATTCTAGTCTTGGTTGGCGGTATTATCGGGCTAGTCTTTTTTGTCCAGTGGTATAACAGTCCTGAAAAAATCTCGCTAGACGCCGTTTCTAATCTCATCAAGGCCAAATCCTTCGCTGCATCTGGCTCTATCAATATCAAAGCCAAAGATACTGATTTGCCGGTCAAAGCCCTCAAGTTAGACATCAATAATAATTCTAGCTATATTCCTAATCAGTCCGACATCAAGGCCGAGCTTACTCTCGCTGATAACACCAAAATTACCGCCGCTGTTGGCGAGGCCGTTACGAGAGATGGTGTGATTTATTTCAAACTTTCTGGGGTCAAGACGGCTTATCAGAAAATCATGCATTTACTGGATCCCGCAACTTCTATGGACGAAGCAAAGACTGATGACCAGTTTTTGCCGATTATCGCCAAAATCGACCAAAAATGGTGGAAGGTCTCCATCCCAGAGCTCATGAAAAAATATGACAAAACAAACGCCAAACTTTATTCTGGCATGTATCAATGCACTGTGGACACTCTCGCCGACATCACCAACCATTCTGGCGAGTTAGTCAGCCTTTACTCCAAACACCAATTTGTTAAAATTACTCCCTACCAAAAACAGGATTTCCAGCAGGTGCCAGGCCATAACTATTATGAATACAAACAAAAACCGGAAGCCATGGCTGCATTTATCAATGCCGTTCCAGATACTAATATCTACAAAAACTTCGTTGCTTGCGTCGAAAAGATCGATCAAATGCCTAAATCTACCATCAAAGACCTCAAAAAACCTGCCAAAGTTAAAGCCAAAGATCTCGATATAGACGAAAAGACCAAAGAATATAATCTCAGCCGCGTCAAAAACGTTCTCGGCATCGACAAAGGACGCAACTTCGCTCATTTCTATAATGAAACCAAATATAGTGAGAACATCAAAGCTACCACCTCTCTGCATTTTGTCTATTCTAACCAACCAGCCCAGGTAGAAGCCCCCAAAAACGCCCACGACATCGACGAGCTAATTAGTAAATTTATGGAGATGTAGCTAGAATTTCCGACTTTTTTGAAAAATCTTTCAAAAAACCCTTGCTTTAAAATAAAAACTGCGCTACAATAATTGAAGTTATGAACATGTCTCTTTAGAGACCTCTGAAAAAAGCAGAAATTATGCGAGGTAGATTTCGTTTGCTCGAGGTCTCTCCCAAATTTCTTTAACAATTAAGACAACGAAAAAGAAATAGACTTGCATTTTTCTAGCGATCGAACTTCGATTGCTAGTTAAGTCAATGCATAAAAAGGTACATAAGGGCACTGATAGTGGATGCCTTGACAATCAATACCGATGAAGGACGTAGAACTCTGCGATAAGCCTCGGGGAGCTGAGAACAAGCTTTAATCCGGGGATTTCCGAATGGGGAAACCTAATATGGGTCATGCCATATTGCCGTTATCTGAACACATAGGATAATGAGACGGGAACCAGCCGAACTGAATCATCTTAGTAGGTTGAGGAAAAGAGAATAACCAATGATTCCGAAAGTAGTGGCGAGCGAAATTGGAACAGCCCAAACCTTAAGATAACCTAACGGTTTAACGACCTGAGTTATTAAAGGGGTTGCGAAATTAGATAATTTTTATGCTGAACTATTATAGCGAGCTGCTCTTTACTATTTGCACGACCATAAGCTTGGGCGAGCGCCTTCAAGCGTGTCGTGAAAATAGTAAAGAGCAGTGAGCCTGATGGTCCGGCATAAAAACCAACAGCGTTAACTGAGTGGATTAAGACACAAACCTTTAGATCATAGCGGAAGCGTTTGAATGGCGCGCCAAAGAGGGTGAAAGCCCCGTATGCGAAATGGTCTTAGGCTTAATATATCTTTTTTCAAGTAGGACGGGGCACGAGAAACCCTGTTTGAATCCGGCAGGACCACCTGCCAAGGCTAAATATATTGATTGATCGATAGCGAACTAGTACAGTGATGGAAAGGTGAAAAGAACCCCGGGAGGGGAGTGAAATAGATCCTGAAACTCAGTGCCTACAACGTGTGGGAGCCCTTCGGGGTGACCGCGTGCTTTTTGTAGAACGATCCAGCGAGTTAATGTTGTCGGCGAGGCTAAGTCAATTGACGGAGCCACAGTGAAAGCGAGCCTGAATAGGGCGTCAAGTCGGCAGTATTAGACCCGAAACCGGGTGACCTAACCATGAGCAGGTTGAAGCTGCAGTAACATGCAGTGGAGGACCGAACCAGGACACGCAGTAAAGTGTTTGGATGACTTGTGGTTAGCGGTGAAATGCCAATCGAACT
>CAMBYK010000031.1 GCA_945872155.1 uncultured Candidatus Saccharibacteria bacterium | reverse complement strand
AGTATCCCGAATTGCTTGGCCCACCGATAACCACTTCCACCCCAGTTTTTCCGCCGAAAAAGAGTCTGCTTAGCCGAGCACAAAAAGGAATGGGGCTGTATTCTAGCCTAATGTATCGTTCGCGCATGAAGGCAGACCAAGCGGCACGTCGCAAGGCGGAAGAGCTGGCCAAATTGCCCAAAAATCCAGTTAAACGCTTCTTTGCCAAGCTACACCCAAAGCGCGTGATTAAAAATCTCTTTTCTAAAGATGGTTTGAAAAAAATGCTCAAAGTTGCAGCTGCGGGTATAATGCTGATTATTATTTTGATTGGTGGCTTGTTTTTGTATTACAAGAAAGACCTAGATGAGATTCGTCTGAGCGAGCTAAAGGTATCTGAAACCGTAAACACCTATCTGGACCGCAACGGCAAAGTACTGTGGGAAGATAAGGGCGACGGCGACTATCGTTTGGTGGTGGATGGAGCAAACATTTCTACTTATATGCGCCAGGCCACAGTAGCGATTGAAGATCGTAACTTCTATAATCACCCCGGCGTAGATCTGTGGGCCTTGACCCGTGCAGCCCTTTCTACCCTGACAGGACGGGGCGTTCAAGGTGGTTCTACTCTAACACAGCAGTTGATTAAACAGGTTTATTTCTCGGATGAGTCTGGCAACCGCACCGTAACTGGTATTCCGCGTAAAATTAAAGAGGCAATCCTTGCTCTTGAAGTAGAGAAGATGTATAGCAAAGAGCAAATTGTAACGATGTATCTGAACGAGTCTCCTTATGGTGGGCGTCGTAACGGCGTAGAAAGTGGCGCGCAGACTTATTTTGGCAAATCAGCAAAAGATTTGACTTTGGCTGAGGCGGCTCTTTTGGCTTCGATCCCAAATAACCCTGGCGTATTAAACCCATACAATAAGTATGGACACAAGGCATTAGTAGCCAGGCAACAAAAAACTTTAGACGTGATGGCTTCGATGGGGTATATATCGAAAAAAGAAGCTGCCGAAGCGAAAAAAGTTGAAATTATTGATCAGATTTTGCCAGAATCTAATCAATACAATGACATCAAAGCTCCACATTTTGTGCTTGAAGCTCGCAAGCAATTAGAATCTAAATATGGGGTAAAAACCATGCGAGCGGGTGGCTTCACGATCAAAACTACCTTGGACTGGCGCGCGCAAGAGATTGCCGAAGCTGCAGTAGCGGCTGGCGCAGAACTAATGTCTCAAAACGGCAGCGACAATATCGCCACCAGTGCAGTGGACGTAGAGACCGGCCAGGTGATCGCAATGGTGGGGTCAGTGGATTGGAAAAAACCAATTTATGGCGAGGTGAATGCCGCAAATTCAGTGCTTGAGCCTGGTTCTTCCATTAAGCCACTATTAGACTATGCTCCTCTATTTAAGCAACGCAATGGACAGAACTTTGGCCCTGGCACGGTGCTGAAAGATGAAAACATTGACTCAATTTACTGTAATGGTTTTGTGGGAAATTGTCGGCTACGCAACTACACGGGTAGGTTTTATGGCAACGTAACCATACGTGAGGCGCTAGGCAACTCTCTAAACATTCCGGCGGTGAAAGCGCTTTACATCAATGGCATTGATGATAGCTTGAAGACCTTGCACGCCCTTGGCGATGTGTCTTATTGTAAAAATAATACCTCGGCTGGCCTATCTATGGCGATCGGCTCTGGATGTGGGGTGCGCCAGGTAGAACACGCCAACGCGTATGCCTCGATAGCCCGTGGTGGAGTTTATAAGCCGCTATCTTATATCCTAGAAGTAAAAAATTCGACCGGCGAGGTGCTAGAAAGCTGGAAAGACACCAAGGGTAAGCAGGCGTTAAATGAAGAGGCGGCGTATTTGGTGGCAAACATTTTGGGGGATGCCTCGGCTCGTACCTTAGTCTTTGGTGGGCAGGCGACCGCCTTTGGTTTCAAGGTGCCTGGTGTTTGGACTGGTAGCAAGACTGGTACTACTACTACCGCCAACAGTGCCGTGACCAAAGATTCTTGGATGATGAGCTTTTCTCCTGTAGTGGCGGTGGGTGTATGGAACGGGAACCACGATGGTAGTGGCCTACGCAATAGCTCCAACAACGTGGTGCGCCGCGTCATGCATAACTTTATGGACGGAGTGCATAAAAATGTCTATGGTCCAGATGGTCGCTGGGTAGCAAATCAAGAGCCAAGCCGACCTGGTGGCATCCAAGAGCTGACCGTAAACGGCCGAAAAGATTTGTGGCCAAGCTGGTACAACTCCAAGACTTCTGGGATAGAAAAATCCGAATTGATTTTCAATAAATACACAAAAACTTTGGCCGCAGAATGTACTCCCGAATCGTTCAGAATCACTATCGAAGCTACTAAAATTACTGACCCAATGACTAAGACTGCAGTTTGGAGTTTGCCGGAAGGATATAACCATGAAGCAACTGATGATTGTAGCTATACTCCACCAAGCGTGAAACTCTCAAAAGATTCTAGCGGGAAAGTGCGCGCCACGATTACTAAAGGATCAAATGTACTCGACTCTTACGAATTTGTGGTGGACGGGATTGTGAAAAACAGCGGTGCGATTTCTGGTGGGACCATAGATTTGGACTACACCGCAACCGGAAATGAAACTTCGGTGAAAATTAAGATTACCGACGAGACCGGCTACGTCGCAACGGCTGAACTTTAATATATCTTGATAATTTAATTTTTTGAATTAGGTTTGCGGTTTTTTGATTTGGACGAATACTTGCCCTTTTGGCCCGGCTGTTGCTTGGTTTTAGCGAATGCCGGTCGCTTTGCCGATGATTGGTTTTTCGAGCTGATCACTTGATCTTTGTGGTTGGCTTGGTCTTTAGAAGTGACCGGAGAAACCAACTTGGCAAACATCATTTTGCCAGAAGAGGTCTGAAGGAAACGCACAAATTCAATTTCGACTTCTTGGCCAACAAAATTATGAGCATGGTCCACTACAACCATAGTGCCGTCTTTGAGATACCCGAGACCTTGGCCCTTGTTGCTGCCAAGATCGATAATTTTGATAGTAAGACGCTCACCGGGCAAATATTCGGTGCGTAAAACTAGGCTGAGGTCATTAATGTTAAGCACATCGATTCCCTCCGTGGCAGCGACTTTGCCAAGATTGTAATCGTTGGTCAGAATAAGACCGTGGTTAGCCTTGGCGAGTTGCAAAAGACGCTCATCCACAGGAGTGCGATCGAGCTCATCGGGAAAAATTGTGGTCTCGCAGTGCACTACGCGCTCCAGCTCGTTGACAATATCCATACCAAAACGAGCCCTGGTGCGTTTGTCACTGTCTTTGCCATCGGCTAGAAGCTGAAGCTCGCGAATTACGCTGCGCGGGATAATCAGATCATCGCCGATAAAACCAGTCTGAGCGATGGCGAGAATGCGGCCATCAATTAGAACCGAGGTGTCAACGTAGATTTTGCGGCGATGATGAGTGCGAAAAACCTTTTTGGGGCGATGCGCAATTAATAAAATTGTAGTTTCTATGAGTACTATTAAAAGTACTACTAAAATAAATAATTCCATTTCGTCAATATAACACGTTTTGAGGAGATAAACTAGCAGAAGCCGGTAATTTCTGGGAGGTCTAGGCCGAACTCGTGGGCGTGAGTAGAGTTTTTGGCGAGAATTTCTTGATATTTTTGCACAAGATCAGAACGATTGATCCGCTCCGCCACGCTGATAGCGAGGTGGAAACGCGAAGCATGATTGAGAGATAACATTTCAAATGGTGTAGTAGTACTGCCCTGCTCGGAAAATCCGTGCGCGGTGAGACGGGTGGCGTCAGCATATCGTGAGAGAATTGAGCGTAAAGTCTCTGGGAAGCCATGAAAATTAGCGATGATAGGCTTGTCGATGGTGAAATTTTGATCAAAATCGGCTTGAGAGAGCGGATTATTAGTGGTGCCAATAGCATTGTAGCTAAGCGCGGCAAGATTGATAAGGCGGAATTTTGTGTCTTTGAGCTCTTGCTGTAAAATTTTGATGGCGTAAACGGCTTCGCGCGTGGCGATGTCGCCAGCGGCAACTAGAACAAAGTCTGGATCAGTGGCAGAAAATTCCTCAAAAATACTAAAACCTTGTTTGATAGCTTGGTTGGCGGCGGATTGATCCTGCCACTCTGGTTCTGGAGTTTTATTAAATGTTGTGAGATTTACAACGTTTTTAGACTGCAACATGAAATCAAAAGCGGCTTCGGCAGCAAAACGATCTACCGGAAAGAGGCAGTTGGTTCTCTGGCTTGGCACGGCAAGCAGTGAAGAAATGAGGAGCGGAGATTGATGCGAAAAACCATTGTGGTCCTGGCGCCAACAAGTACTAGTGGAGAGTAGGTTGACGGCGGGATACTCCGGCCGCCAGGTTGTTTGCGCGGATTGCTGGATAAATTTAAGATGTTGCACGATTTGAGAAGTAATGATGTTGTAAAAAGCCTCGTAGCTCGCCATGATGGCCTGCTCGCCATTCAGAAGATGGCCGAGCATGCAAGCGAAGAGCGTATTTTCAGAGAGCAGTTCAATGATGCGGCCATCCGAAGCAGAAGGCAGATCTTGAGGCTTGACGGGCAGATTCCAGGCACGAGCAGAAACGTCAAAGGCGGCATCAATCTTATTGCTGGTAGTTTCATCTGGCGAGAAAAGATAGAAATGCGGATCTTGTTCTAGCTGTTGTTTGATGAGCTGTCCAAGATGCAGGGCGGAAGAAAAGGTTGGGCGGGTCATAAGACAAATCCTTGTTCTTTGTTAAATAGTTCGGAGAAGTTGTAGCTTTCTAGCCATTTTTCCAATAAGGCAAGTTCGGTGGTATCGGTCTTGACATTGGGAAGCGGTACTTGATGCGAGAGATAGTTGTCGGCAATTTTGTGGTGGTTAAGTTCTGCTGGGGCACCGTATCCTTTAGGGGTATGCAAGATGAAAAACGGGTGTTTAACTTCTTGACTGAGGGCTTGCTGGAAAGAGTCGACCGCGTGTTCTATCCAAATTGGAGTGTAGCCAAACCCGCGAATTAGTTCGTTGAGCTCACGTTCTGATTTGCGAGCATAAATGGTGGGGCCAGAAATTTTGTAGCCATTGAGGTGCAAGATTGGCAGCACTCGGCCATTATTGTTGCCACTAAGTAAATTAACCAAATTAAGTGAAGACAGCGCAGTGGCGGTCTCGAGTTCACCGTCGCCGATTAAAACGGCAATGGTTTTTTCTGGATGACCGAGGGCGGCGCCATAGGCAGTGGCAAGAGCATAGCCTAGTTCCCCGCCCTCACAAATAACGCCCGGGGTGGCTGGACTAGAATGTGACGGGAATCCGCCTGGCCAAGAAAAATTTTTGCAAATATAGGCTAGGCCGTCTCTATTTACAGTAGCGCGCGGATCAACTTTGGCTAGTTCGCCATCAATGAAAAGGTTGGCTTGCAGGGCAGGAAAACCATGGCCTGGGCCAAGTATGAATTGAAAATTTTGATGAGTGAAAAAAGCTTTAAGGTTAGCATAAGCAAAATTGATACCATGACAAGTGCCCCAGTGTCCCAAGAGGCGTGGCTTAATGTCGGCAGGAGCAAGCGGGCGTTCGAGCAAAAAATTAGATTGTAAATAAATCTGAGCAACCGACAGATAATCGCAGGCTCGCACGCGACGATTGATTTTATCAAAATTGATGCCCATCCTATACATAAGCTTATTATAGCATTATTTTAAGCAAGTTTGACTTTGACCATGGCCGGGCGCAAAACTTGTCCCTGATAGGTATAGCCAGAACGCAGAGTTTCGGATATAACTTCTTTTTCGCCTTCGCCTTCTTCCATCAAAACAGCATCATGGTAGTCTGGGTTGAATTCGACGCCTGGCTCGGCAGGGACTTTAGCTAGCTCGAGCTCTGTGAGAGTTTTGGCAAGAGTTTTAGCAAGTGGAGCGAGCTCGGTATGCGCAGAAATAGCGCGATCGATGTCATCCAGCAATGGCAAAACTTTGTGCACCGTGGAGAAACGAGCGGCAGCCATGGCCTGGGATTTTTGTAGTTCAACTTGTTTGCGAAAATTTTCAAAATCGGCACGCGTGCGTTGCAAATCTTGCAACAACTCCGCGGATTGGTCTTTGGTTTCGGGGGCTTTTTTATTCATAATTTGACTCCAACATTAATCCAGCGCAACGGACGAGCGACATCACACGGCCATAATTTTGGCGGGTGGGACCGAGAATGCCAATATAACTATTATCAGAAAAGGGTGAACGAAATTTACTGATGATGAGAGCGGCCTGGGAAGTCTTGCCGATGGGATTTTCTTGACCGATGAAGATATTGAGCGGCTCGCCAGGGGCGGCTTCGCGCAACCAAGGCTCGAGATTGTCTAGCAGCTTGGCGACTGATTGTACGCGCTCATTGTCGGTAAATTCTGGCTGTGTAAAAAGTTTGGAAATGCCGGAAAGATAGAGCTGGTCGCCAATTGTAGCCAGGCCAAGGTTGCCAGTAAGCTCGGCGAGCGAATCAACGGCCCCACGAATAGCGGAATCTGCCCTGGTCTGAGCTGTAACGCGCACTTCGATAACACGCATTGAACGATCGGACTGCGGCATGACCGGCTCTTCTTGCTCGGTAAGACTGTTAACGTAGAGGCGATAGCCAGCATCGGTAGGAATGCGGCCGGCAGAGGTATGGGGTTGGGCAATCAGGCCAAGCTCTTCTAGGCGAGCCATTTCATAACGGATGGTAGCAGAGGAGA
>CAMBYK010000030.1 GCA_945872155.1 uncultured Candidatus Saccharibacteria bacterium | reverse complement strand
TTACTTTTTCTCGCCAGTCCGTCAACTCGCTCACACAGGCTCTTTTGGATTTTGAGAAAACCAAATTTTCCTCCGCTGAGATTAAAAAATCGGCTGTTTTTTATGCCGACCAGCGTTTTAAACAAGCAATTTTAGATTGCGCAAAACAGGCCTTCAATGAAAACTAAAATTCGCGTCCTTTCGCAAAGATCATTTTTTAGCAAATTTCATAGCATTAACCCTAAGTTTCAAAGTTTTAGCCTCGGCCTACAGTCTTATTTAGTTTTGATCTTGCCGCCATTGCTCTTCTGTTCCTACCACCCTATCATCAGTTTCGGCTCGTCTGCTACTATGAACTTCGAGCTCTCCCTACCCTTAATTTGGTTGGCGCTATTCTTCGTTGTTAGCCTGCCAAAAACCTTTGATAATTTGCGTTTTTTTGGATCTAAGGCTCTGCCACTGGTTGCTTTTCCACTTTTTGCTGCGACTTCAGTCCTATGGTCCGACAATCAAGTCCGCGGCCTACTCACCGCCGGAGTCCTGTTGCTTTTGTGTTTCGCCATTTTTTCTGTCATCCCTCTGCTATCGCAAAATTCAAAACTCAAAAACCCACTACTAAAGTCATTTATTTTTTCTGCGGTTATTTTTGGCATCTTTTGTTGGATGCAATGTTTGCTGGATATTTTTGGCATGAGCAGAGAATTTTCGTTGCTTTGCCCCGGCTGCACTTATCAAAGCTTCGGCTTTCCTCATCCTAATGGCTTTGCTATCGAGCCTCAGTTTATGGGCAACCTGTTGTTGGCCCCTGCGCTCTTGGCTCTTTTCTTGATCATGAAGCCAGCAAAACCGCCAATCAAACACCTACGACCAATCACTTTCTTTCTGTTAGCTACGCTATTTCTCACTTTTTCTCGTGGCGCCATTTTTGCCTTTTTCCTTGGTGCTTTTGTGCTTTTCTTTGGGCTTTTAATTATTAATAAAAATTTATCTCACTTACTCCGCTCTTTTGCGCTCATCCCGCTGGCCTTTGTCGTTGCTTTGTCCGCCCAGGGTATTTTTGCCGAAATATCTCCCGCCCACGACACTTTCATTTCCGCTACCGCCAAATCTATTCATCATTTGTCTTTGGGTAAAATTGATCTCCGCCCCAAATCAAAATTTACTCAACAAACTTCCAGCTCCACCACAATTCAGGCCGAAACAAAATCACCAAACAGCCCTTCTTTCTCTGGCTATGTTGCAGAATCAACCGACATCCGCCTCAAACTCACGGATCTAGCCCTGGACGCCTGGGACAACCAACGCACCAGGATGCTTTTTGGCTCTGGGCTTGGCAGCGCTGGCACTATCATCAACCAGACTTTCCCCCACCAAACTTCAGCCAAAGAAATTATTCAAAACCAATATGCCAGCCTCTTACTCGAAACTGGCATCTTGGGCGCTATTTTCTTGGGATTCTCATTGTTTTTGCTCACGAAAATCGTTTTTCCACTGCGACGCGCACAGCAAGTTTTAATTTTAGCTGTCTTTATCAGTTTTGCTTTTACGTTGGGATTCTTTTCTGGCCTGCCCAACGCGTTGCATATTTGTCTGTTTATGCCAATTCTTTATTTTTTAACCGCTCAGAGTTCAAATCTGAAAAAATTCGTATCGTAAATCTCAGCCCCGTTGGCGAGGTAAAACTGCTGGGCAGATTCACGCCCGGCACCGCAGGTAAATTCCATTTTTTGCGCACCTTTTTCTCTACCCCAATCAAGCATCGCCTGCCAAAGTAGCCTGCCAACTCCTTTGCCACGTGCGTCTGCGCTGACCACAAAATCTTCCAAATAAACATTGCGACGAATCCCTGCCCCCATAATAATAGAGACCGAAGCCATCCCTAAAATTTTTCCTTCATCAATTGCCAACAATACATCATGCCAAGGCGACGCAATAATATCTTGAAACCATTCGGCTGGTATTTCTCCTTTGTCTTTGCCACTGCGCGACAACTCAACCAAAAGCTGGCGCATTCTGGTTGCTGTTTCTGGATTGTATTCTTGTAATCTTTTAATTTCAATCATAGTCTAAATTTCCTGTTTATCTAATAATTTGCGCAAATCTTGCACGATTTTTTCCGCCAAAGTGCGTATTTCGTCGGCATTTTTACCCCACAAAGTGACTCGAATCAATTCTTCTGTACCACTGGCGCGCACTAACACTCTTCCACCTACGCTAGCCAAGGCTTCGTTTGCGGAGTCTAATAATTTGGCCACTTTCTCATCATTTAAGAGCATTGCTTTCTGCTCTTTGGTGGCCGGAGTGTTGAGCGAGACTTGTGGAAAACGTGGGATCGCGCCGGCTAGCTGAGCTAGGCTCTCGCCAGTGTCAGATACGGCCTTTGCTGCCATCAGCGCCGTTAGCATGCCGTCGCCCATCGATTCACCCGGCAGAATCACGTGCCCGCTCTGTTCTCCCCCAATTTTAATGTTTTCTTTGCGCATTTCTGCCCCCACATTTTGGTCCCCCACATCGGTGATTCGTAGGTTGATATTATGTAGCTTCGCCCATTCCATTAAGCCTTGATTGGCTGCCACAGTCGTCACCATACTCGGTAAATTGAGATAATGCGTCAAAATCGCAAGCAGCTGGTCGCCATCTACTAGATTACCCTCTGCATCCACCATCAAACAGCGGTCGCCATCGCCGTCAAAGGCTGCTCCAAAATCCAGACCTTCACGGCGCACCAACTCCTGCAGACTTTCGATGTGGGTACTGCCCACGCCGCGGTTAATTACTGTGCCGTAGCGGTCGTCGCTGTTAATCACCGTCACTTCCGCCCCTAATTCTTCAAAAATTCGCCCTCCCACCACGCTCACCGCTCCGTTAGCGCAATCTAAGCCTATTTTTAGCCCCTTAAGGCTCGCCTGGCCTACATACTCACGTAGATGTTCAAGATAGCGTTCTAGCGCCTCTTGATGCAGGTCTTCTCTGAGCTCAGTCGCTACTGTAGCATACGAAGATTGTCCATCCAGGGCTTCTTCTACCGTCCGCACTCCCTCTGGGCACAATTTCACGCCATATTTTTTGCCCCGTTCAAAAATTTTCAAACCGTTGTCCTCATAGGTGTTATGCGAAGCCGTCACGTCTACGGCAAAATCAAATCCCATTTGGTAGAAGCAATAGTTGATCGCTGGGGTAGGCAAAACCCCTACATTGCCGTATTCAATTCCAAGACTCTCCAGCACTGTTTCCAGATCGCGCAAAATCCACTCGGTTGACTCGCGCGTATCACCACCTAGCAACACCCTCAACTGTTCACGTTGTTTTGGTTTGGTGTAATTTTTTAGCCCCCACACTGCCTTCTGAATAAACTCCGCCGTAAACATATCGGCCTTACCCCTGATGCCGTCTGTTCCAAAATATCTACCCATTTTTTCTCTCCGCTAATTTTTTAATTATTTCTATCACCAATTCTACATCTTCTACCGTACTTCCTCTAGACAAATCCGAAACTGGGGCCTTAAATCCCTGCAAAATTGGTCCAGCCGCCACAAATCCACCAAATTGTTCCATCGCCTTATAGAGGATGTTGCCAGAATTTAAGTCTGGGCAGATTAGCACGTTGGCTTGCCCTGCCACTGTCGAGCCAGGGGCTTTTTTATCGCCCACGCGCGCACAAATCGCTGCGTCCAGCTGCATTTCGCCCTCAATTTTTATTGTGGGATATTCTTTTTGGATTCTGTTTATCACCGCTTTGGCTCGGTCGATTGACGGGTCAAACCCGCCACTACCCAGAGTAGAAAAAGACAACATTGCTATTTTTGGCTCCTCGCCTAGCACTGCTTGTGCGGTTTCATAAGTCTGCATCACGATATCAAACAGCTGCTCTTCGGAAGGATTTTTGCAGGTCGCCACATCAGCCAACACGTATTTTTCCTCTCCGCGAGTCAGCACAAAACAGCTAGTAAAAGTTTTACCCGTCATTCCAATTTCGTCGCGGCAGGCCAAAATCACCTCACGGGAGGTGTAATCAATCCCCGCCACCATCGCATCCGCCTCGCCCGTCCGCACTTGCTGGCAAGCCTGCTCTAAATCACTCGCCTTCAGAGCTTCGATATCATCGAACTTCCTCACCGCCTCTTGAATAATCGCATTTTCCCACTCCGGAAAAACAATTTTCAGCTTTGTCATAAAATCTCTATCCTTTCTCTTAACCATTGGTCAGCTGGGCCAGCCGTCATCAAAAGCACCAAAAATCCGTCCTTTTGGGCCTTTTTTAGCTTCTCCATGAGCCCATCATTCATTTCGGCTGTCTCACCCAGCTCGCTGTTTTCAAGCTCAGCCAGCAACTCCCCGGGGCTCAAAATCGGCAAATTTGGGTCTTCGCGCGTCAAATATGTCGGCAGCCAGTAAATTTTCTCCACTCCTAGAAAAGCCTTCTTATAGCCTTCGCGCGTCAGATATTGGCGGGTATTTTGGTGAGGCTCATAAACCGTCACCACGCCGCGTTTTCCCCTTAGCGCAGCCTCTTCCAGCGCCATTTGCACCGTTGCTGCCACTTCTTCTGGGTGATGCGCATAATCGCTATAAAACCCGTCTTCTAGGCGCTCAAATCTGCGCCTGGCACCAGGGAATTGGTTGATGATTGCGACTATTTTTGCGCGCTCTATCTTTAACCCCAAATCCGCCAAAATTTTTTCAAAAATTGTAATCGCGAGGGCCGCATTATCTTTTCGCACCTGTCCAGCCAGTTCTATTCCATCAGCATCACCTGCATGCACCACGAATTCACTCTGCCTTTCAAACTGCAAAAAAGCTTCTCTATACTCTGCCTCGGTTTTGTAAATATCCGGGTGGTCATAAGAAACAGTAGTAATTCCGCTTATCCAAGGCCAAAAATGCAAGAAATTGCGGTCATATTCATCCGCCTCGTAAAGTAGATATTTCGCTTCAGGGCAATATCTCCCAGACGGAGCAAAAGTCAAGGTCGTACCCACCAGATATGACACGGGCACATTGAGTTTTAGGCTTAGCCAAATCAACATCGATACAGTGGTGGTTTTGCCATGCGTTCCCGCCACGGCCACCATTTTCAGCCCCAGACTCTCGGTCAATTCTTTTATTAACAAATCTCGTTTTGTGCACCTAATGCCCATTTTCTGCGCTAAAACCAGTTCCGGATGATCTACTGGCAAAGCCGAAGTAAACACAAACCAGTCTACTTTACCATCGGTAATTTTTTGCTGCAAAAAACTACCATCCTGCGGGCCAACTTCCACCTCTATTCCGGCTGTCACAAGTTCTGCCGTCATCATATTTTCTATCTTGTCGGTGCCACAAACTGTCATCCCGGCCTTTTGCGCCATCAGCGCCAACGGCCCCATCCCCGACCCAGAAATCCCCGAAATAAAAATATTCATGCTACAATTATACCAGTTATGGGTGGCAAAAAACATCGTCTCAAACATATCTTTTCCCACATGAGCCTGCTCAAGACCTGGCAGCTGGTTTTAATTTTGATTCCGATGCTTTTTGTGTCCGCTACCTTGTTACGTTTTGACCACCTCAAAATGGTCGACCTCAAAAAAGAGGTCCTCCAGGCCGACGAAGCAGAAGACGACGCTAAAATCGCTACTTCTATGCAAGCTCTGAAAAAATTCACCTTTTCTCATATTGTAGTTAATGTGGTTTCAAGCAACGGCATCGAACGTATTGCCTTTGGTACAGGCCCTTTTTATCTTGAAAAACAATATATCCGCAAAGCCAGCGCCGCCATTGCCGAGGCCGAAAAACATCTTTCCTCAGACGCTAATCCAAACGGCAACGTCTTTGCTCAAGCTATGGCCGTCTGCAAACCTCAAGCCATCAGAAACGGCTGGCAGTGGAATAGCCCTGCTTATCTAAACTGTATGACGGGCGAAATCGCCAAGCACCCCACTACAGATTCGCTAGAAAACTCCTTGTCGGCCCACGTCCCCTCCACTAAACTCTATCGCTATGATTTCGTCTCGCCTATCTGGGCGCCTTCGCCAGCCGGCTTCGCTTTGCTCCTTTGTGGCATACTTATTCTCTTAATTTTTATACGTATCTTGGTTTGGTGTGTTTTACGCGTCGCTCTAATCTTCCTCAAAAAAGCTTAAAACCCTTGACAGTTTATCACTGGGGTCATAAGATAAGGGTACAACAACTAAGGAGGAAACATGGCCTACAAGCATACCAACAGCAAAGGCATCACCTATTACTTACACAAATCAGAAGTCACCTTGCGCGGTGGAAAACCTCAAACTATCTACTTCTTCGCTAAAACTGAGAAGAATGCCAAAGGCACTCCAGTAGATCTTCCAGCCGATCGCCAGGTTAACGAAAACCCACGCAACGGCTTCTTGACTCTTTCCAAAAAGAAATAACACGCATATTTAGGTGCAAAAATAAGTCCCGTGTGGGACTTATTTTTTATAATTTAATACCAAACAGAAATGACATCCACTGAGAGAAATTGCTAGGCTCAGGCGTTTCTACCGGTGCTGTCTGATGTTTGTTTTTTGCCGCATCGGTGTTTTTGGGCAGATAAATCAAAGTTTCACCCGGGAGCTTCTTATTGAGTTGTCGTCTTGCCGCTAGCTCTTGATATTCTTCCGAAGCATAGTATTCATTTTCTAGCGCAATCGTATCTACCTCGAGCTCTAGCAAAGCCAAAGTTTTTTTGCTTGAAATTAGTCTCTGTTCCAGCTCCCAGTTGCGCGTCATAGCGGCGATTGCCCCCCAGGTCCAGGCTAGACAGAGCAAAATTGTCAAAATCAATACCGTGTTGTCAAAGTTCAAAAAATCGTGCTTCAAGCGGTAAACCAGGCGTCGAAAGCGCATTTTGAGAGTGTTCATGCTTATTTATTATAGCACTCTATGTTAAAATAAATGAGCTGGGGGCGTAGCTCAGCGGTTAGAGCAGTCGGCTCATAACTGATTGGTCGTTGGTTCGAACCCAACCGCCCCCACCAATCGCACAGGAATCGGCCACCCGCCGATTTTTTGTCGCAATCTTAGCCCTCGTAGCTATTTTCAATGCGTATGATAATATAGTAAACAATGAGAGCGATATTAATTCTTACTGCCATGGTCGTTTCGTTGCTTGGTTTTGCCGGTGGTGGCGGCTCTAGTAGTGGCGGCGGGGGAGGCGGCGGTGGTGGTGGATTCTCCAGCAGTAGTAGCGGGGACAGTGACGGAGAGCTCACCTGGGAAGGAATTATCGTCACTGTTGTGATTTTTCTAGCCTTAATACCCTT
>CAMBYK010000029.1 GCA_945872155.1 uncultured Candidatus Saccharibacteria bacterium | reverse complement strand
GCCCTTTTCATAGCTTTTCCCGAGACTTAACATGCTTATAGTTTAGCACAAAAACCCACCCCGAGCCAACACTTTTCTCCCCAACCTGTTATAATATACCCATGTACAATTTATTCACCGAGTTTCTCCAAGACAAAAATTCCATTTGTGTCATTCAGGCCGAAAACCCCGATGGTGATTCTGTCGGCTCCGCCATTGCTTTAGACTATCTTTTACCAAACAAACAAGTTTCGTTATATTGCCCAGTCGACGTGCCAAAATACTTGCATTATTATCCCGACTGGTCCAACATCACAGCTGAGTTCGATTATAAAGCCGACGGTTATATTATTGTAGACACCGCCGCTGAAGTTTTACTTTCTAAATTACTCGATAATCCAGCCATTAAAAACCGCCTCCACTCCGCCCCGGTCTTGGTAATCGATCATCACGAAACTCCAGACGACATTTCTTTCCCGCATCAAGCTGTCATTGAGACGGGGCCAGCCTGCTGTGAATTGATTTACAAAATCGCCAAAGACCAAAATCTCCCTGTCGACAAAGCAGCCGCCGAAGCACTTTTTGCCGGCATTTTGTCTGATACGCTCGGCCTTTCGAGCGCGGGCGTGAGTTCCGAAACTTTTCGCATTGCAGCCGAATTAACAGAGGCAGGGGCCAACATTTCCGAACTCGAAGAGCGTCGTCGTGAATTCATGAAAAAATCACCACGCATCCTCGATTTTAAAGCCGATTTGATTAAGCGTGTGGAGTATCACTTGGACGGACGTTTGGCTACAGTTCATATCCCATGGGATGACATCAAGACTTTTTCCGACGAATACAACCCTAACGTTTTAATTCTCGAAGAGCTCCGCCTGGTTGAAGGCGTAGAACTGGCCGTAGCAATCAAAACTTATCCAGACGGCAAAATCACCGGCAAAGTGCGCGCCACGAAACCAATCGCCGATCAAATTGCTGGTTATTTTGGCGGCGGTGGCCATCCTTTTGCTGCTGGCTTCCGCACTTATGATATGTCTTATGAAAACGCCGTCCGCGATCTCATCACCGCTTTTACCAGCCTAGAGGAAACCAATGTTTAATTATTTTCTTTTTCGCGTCCTCAAGCGCCCTTTACGCTTAGCTATCACACACGATCGCAAAGTCAAAAATCCCCAATACACTATCATTTTTTTACACGGCATCGCCGCCACTTCACAAACCTGGCGCCCCACTTTTAACCAATTTATTCGCGAGCCAGAGCTCGCGAGTTGCCGCCTTATCACTTTAGATTTACTTGGCTTCGGTCACTCTCTTCAGGCCGACTGGCTGCACTACGACTACCCAGAATATCGTTCCGCCCTGCACGAAACCATCAAAAAGCTCCGCATCAAAACCCCGATTATTTTAGTTGGCCACTCCATGGGCTCACTCATCGCTGCCGACTACAGCATCCACTACCACGGTCAACTCGCGGCTCAAATTCTTGTTTCTCCACCTATTTTACTGCCAGAAGAATTACAAAAAATGCCGGATAAATTTTACAAAAAATCCTATCGCTCCCTTCATCGCATCGCCGAAGAACCAGGTGTTCAAGCCATCGCTAAGTTCATCTCCAAAGTCTCCAGCTTCAACAATAAATATCTTAATTCTATCGCTTTTGCCTACGCCATGGAAAATGTAATTTTAGACGGACACGTTTACGACAATTTTCTCAAAATCAAAACTCCCACCACACTCATCCACGGCCGTTTCGACCCCTTAGTTTTTAAACCCAATCTCGTTTCTGCCGCCAAGGCCAACTCCAACCTTAAACTTTTTACCACTAACAGCAACCATGACATCGACAAGCTCAAACGCGGTCGTATATTAAATATCTTAAAGGAGACCATCAAAGATGAAACTCTATAACTCCGCCACCAAAAAACTCCAAAAATTCACACCACAAGACCCCGACCACGTCAAAATCTACACTTGCGGACCAACCGTTTATGACTATGTCCACGTCGGCAATCTTACGTCGTATATTTATTGGGATTTATTACTCCGCACCCTACAAGCTACCGGCTATCAGCCATATCGCGTGCTCAATCTTACCGACGTCGGACACTTAACTTCCGACGCAGATCAAGGCGAAGATAAAATCGAAAAAGGCGCCAAAAAACTTGGCCGCACCGTTTGGGAAGTTGCCGAACATTACAGCACTTATTTCTTGCAAAAAATGTCCGACCTTAACCTACTGCCTCCAGACAAAATCGCCAAAGCCACCGATTATATTCCTGCTAGTATCGAGCTCATCGATCTTCTCACCGCCAAAGGATTCACCTATGAAATCAACGACGGCATTTATTTTGACACCTCCAAACTGCCTGAATACGCCGATTTCGCTCGTCTTGACCTCGAGCATATCCAGGCCGGAGCCAGAGTAGAATTTAATTCAGAAAAACGTCATGCTTCTGATTTCGCCCTCTGGAAATTCATTCAGCCCGGTGAAGACCATGCAATGCGCTGGAACTATAAAGGCCGCAATGGCTATCCTGGCTGGCACATCGAATGTTCTAGCATTATCCACCAAGAGCTTGGCGAACCTATCGACATCCACACCGGTGGCATCGACCACATCCCCGTGCACCATACCAACGAAATCGCCCAGAGTCAGGCTGCTTTCGGTCAAACCCTTAGCCGTTTTTGGCTACACTGCAATTTCATTACTATCGACGGCCAAAAAATTTCTAAATCACTGGGCAATACCTATACGCTAGAACAGTTGCAAGAACAAGGCTTCTCGCCACTCGATTTTAAACTCTGGGTCTTGCAAGGCCACTACCAAACCGCTCGCAATTTCAGTATCAACGATCTCGCCAGCGCCAAAGCTCGTCGCCTCTCCTGGCGCAACCGTCTCGCTGAGGCTCGTCAGCTTCAAGACCATCCAGCCGAATCTACACCGCTGGATCTCGAGCACAACATCCTCGCCGCTCTGCAAGACAATCTTAATTCTGCTCTAGCTTTTTCGCTCATCGATACTAATTATGTCGATCTAAAAACCTGGCAGTTCATTGACCAACTTTTTGCCTTGGGTCTCTTTAGTGATTCGCCAGACATCACTCCCGCACAAGAACAGCTTATCTCTACCCGTGAACATGCCCGCGCCCAAAAAGATTTTGCCACCGCAGATTCCATCCGCGACCAACTCCAAGCCCAAAACCTCACCGTATTAGACACTCCCCACGGCCCAATCTGGCAATATCTCAAATAAAAACGCCTCATCAAGAAGCGTTTTAGCGTCTTATTTCAGCGCCCGCAAATTCGGGTATTCGTCAATCAATACTTTGATACACCCTGCAATTGGAATCGAAATAATCGCACCCACCAAACCAAACATATACATACCAATCGTGATCGCCACTAAAATCACCAACGACGGCAACTTCATCGCTCCGCCTTGAATTTTTGGCGCAATCAAATTATTCTCAATCTGTGCATATATAATATAGAAAATCGCAAAACTTAACCCTGCCGCCGGCATATTAAACGACAATAAAATCGTAATAATCGCACAGCTAATAATCGGACCAAACATTGGAATCAAATAAAATGTAGCCGCAATCAAGCCCATTGGCAAAGCCAAACCAGCCGAAAATTCAAAGATCAAAGCCAGCACAAACACCGCCGCCGATACTACTAAACCATCCAAAATCGACACCGTCACCTGCCCAAAAACATACTTAGAAATCACCCCGGCAATTCTCTGCGACAATCTTCTACCCACTTTTGAAGCCGCCGTATTTTTTCCGGCCAAAGATGTCCACATTTTTTCCAAAATCGCTGGCCCCTGCAGCAAGAACAGCAGCGTCAAAGCAATTACCAAAATCGTTGCCGTCACGATATTCGCCACCGCACCCACGCTCACTACCACTACATTTCCTACATTACTCAGCAACTCACGCGAAAAACTTTCCAAGTTTCCCACAATTTTATCTTGCAGCCCGCGAATGCCTAAACTATCACCAAAAGCATCAATACCATTCCATCCACCAAACGCATTACTATTCTCAGAAACCTGCCCGATAAAACGGCCAGTTTCATTCACGACCACTGGCCCAACTAAAGCTATTGCCGCCCCCAATAATCCCACCACCAAAATCACCGCCACCACCGCGGTAAGCGCCGAATTATCTTTACGCGGATAAATTTTATCAATTTGATTCGCCAACGGCCGAATCGCAATCGCCAAAAATATCGCCAGGCCAACGATAATCAGGCCAGCCATCGCCTTCCAAACAAACACCGAAATCAGCACAAAACTCAAGCTTACCAGCCAAAACCTAATAAAAGTTTTTGTTGTAATTTCAATTCGTTCCGCCATTTTTTTCTCCTAAATTACCCTTAGTATAGCACTAATGCATATACCTCTTCAAGAACTTATCTCGAAAATCCCCAAAAGTTCCGTCCAGCATCGCTGCTCGCGTCTGCTCGGTTAGTCTCACGATAAACCGCACATTATGTATGCTGGCTAAATTATAAAACTGCTGTTTTTGCGCCAAATCCCCTGAGCGCCACAACGCGCGCAAATCTCCCCGTGTCCAGCCAGCTCTACAAGTCGGACAATCACAATCCGCATCCAGCGGGGAATCATCCCCCGCAAATTTACGCAAATTAATGTCTCCATCCAAGGTATAAATTTTTCCATGCCTCGCCTCACGCATTGGCGCCACACAATCAAAAGTGTCCGCCCCCATCTCCGCGCCCAACAAAATATCATCCGGATGCGACAAACCAAGCAAATGTCGCGGTTTTTCAAACGGCAATTCTTCATTACACCAACGCAAAATCTCACCCAGATCTTCCTTCAAAAACGCTCCGCCCAGACCAAAACCATCAAACTCCAAACTCGCCAAATCCTGCGCGGCCCGACGACGCAAATCCTCCCAACGTCCACCCTGCACCACGCCATATAACGACTGTCGATAGCCCAAATCATCCCGATGTTTCAGATGCTCCGCCAAGCTGCGGCGCGACCACGCCATAGTACGCTCCAGCGCCTCGACATTATATTCATAACTATCCGCCAACGAAGTCAGCTCGTCAAACGCCATGTGGATATCCGCCCCAATCTGACACTGAATCTGCATAGAACGCTCCGGGTCAATAAATTCCGGCTCGCCGGTAAAAGGGTCCACAAAATCCACTCCGTCGTCAGAGACTTTTGCCAGACGCTCTTTATGTGCCGTGTTCACTACACCCTGCTCGCGCTTCATTGACACTACTTTACCCAGCCCCGAGCCAAGCGACATCACCTGAAAACCGCCCGAATCAGTCAAAGTCGGGCCATGCCAACCAGAATATACCGCCAAGCCACCCGCTGCTGCAATTTCCGCCGCCCGCCCACGCAAATGATAACCATTCGACAACATAGCCTGTGCCCCCACCGCCCGCAGATCTTCCGCCGACATGAATTTCACTTCCGCATGCGTCCCCACCACCATAAACGCCGGCGTTTTTATCTCGCCATGCGGAGTTTTTATTACGCCAGCCCGCCCCAACGCCCCCATCCGCGCCTGCACTTCAAATTTTAGCCCAACTTTCATATCTATCTATTTTATCATATGGAAAACCGCCCCTTTTGCGGGGCGGCCTCTGGAGGTTATAAATAGCAAAAGCACTTAAGGACATTTATTCCTTAACGCTTTCACAGCTAAATAAGTAATTGGCGTCAAAAGCACTTCAAGCACCATTCCTGCGGTATAGGCAAATGTTGCCTGCCTCAGAAACTCGCCCATACTCAAAATACCAAAGAACGCGATTGCCTCAAATACAGCTGTATCTATCAACCGCGCCAATGCCGAAGACCCTAAAGACCTCGCATAGAGCATTTTTTCACCAGTTTTTTGACGAATTTTCTCAAAAACTAAGTTATTCATCAACCCACTAGCAAAATATGCTAGCAAACTCCCTAGCATAATTCTCGGCGCCAAGCCAAAAATAATACCGAAAGCTTCACTTCCAGGCCAGTTTGGATATGCTGGTAATTTATCCACCAGCGTAAACACTATGCCTGCGGTCAAATTTAGACAAAATCCCAACCATACGATAAAATTTGCCGTCTTTCGACCATATAATTCAACAATGATATCGCCGATCACGTACGCAATCGGAAATACAATAATTCCGCCATCTACCGGCACTTCATAAAAATTCCAAATTTTAGTCGCCGCTAGATTAGATATCAACAAAATTCCCGTCGATATCACCGTCAGAGCCAGAAGCTTTTGCTCGTTCTTTCTCATTTCTATCACCTCTTTTCAAAGAACTCCCCGCGTCCTTCTATTATAGCACACTTTGCTATTTATGTCAAAATAACCTATACTAGCTCTATGCCAAAAATCAAAAACACCATCCTAGAGCCAGTCTCGCCCACTACTGTAAACTCCCTTATACCGGGCGGCCAGGGAATTGCCACGCTCACAGACGGCCAAAAAGCTTTTTTCTGGAACGCGCTTCCGGGCGAACAAGTGATGGAATACAAAATCACCAAACAAAAATCTCATTATATCCAAGCTATCGCTACCAAAATTGCTCAGCCTTCCAGCCACCGCATCGAACCAAAAGATTCCTGTTATCTCTCCACTTCTCCCTGGCAAATCATGGATTATGACTACGAGCTCACCACCAAACGCGAATTGCTCATCGAACAATTCAACCAAGCCAAACTTAAGTTTAGTCCAGACAGCGTCCAACCCGTCGCCACCGACCACCGCGATTTTCATTATCGCAACAAAATGGAGTATTCACTTTTTTGGGATCACGAAACAGCCCAGATCAAGCTCAGCTTTCATCAACGCGGCTCACACCACAAAATTCCAATCGAAAGCTCCCACTTAGAGCACTCTACCATTTTTAGCGCCGCCCAAGAAATCATTGCCGAGCTCAACGCTAAACATGAAGAAGCTCGCAAATACCAATCACTCCTACTGCGCGCCGACCAAAACGGCCAAGTTTCTGGCGGACTTTTCGAAAATCACCAGCCTCATCCAACTTTTGACAACCTCACCGACACTATCCTCGGCCATGCCTATTCTTATTCGCCCAACGGCTTTTTTCAAATCAACCTTCCGGTTTACGAAATGGCTCTTCGCGCCATTCAACCCCACATCCAAACTGACAATGTTTTAGACCTTTATGCCGGTGTTGGCACCATCGGCCTTTCTGTCGCTCGTGACAAAAATCTCGCCCTGGTCGAATCCAACCCTGCTGCCTATCAAGAGCTTGCCAAGAACTGCCAGGGAACTACCGCCCAGGCCATCCTTTCTTCCTCCGAAGAAGCCCTCGAATATATCCAGCCCAACCAAACCGTCATTCTCGACCCGCCCCGTGCCGGCTGCGACCAAAAGCTCATCGACAAACTACTAGAAATACAACCGACTTCAATCATCTATCTATCTTGTAATCCCGCCACGCAAGCTCGCGACCTCGCCCTGCTCACCCAAACCTATCGTATCGCCAGCATTCAGCCCTTCAATTTCTTTCCCCGCACTCCACACCTCGAAAATCTCGTCGTCCTCACCAAATAAAGCTTAGTCTAAATATCTAGAATAATTCTAAAAATAACTATCGCCCTTAATAAGAGGCGATAGTTAACCCCTTACTCTCCAACCCTCTGGCCTCCCTTAGCAGGACTTGTTCATTGCTATTT
>CAMBYK010000028.1 GCA_945872155.1 uncultured Candidatus Saccharibacteria bacterium | reverse complement strand
CTGAAATATGTGACGGATCGTTCGGTTTATGACTACTGGACGAAGGAGTTTCCAGCTTCGCAGAAGTCGAACGATGCGGGTGAAGTGATTACGTGGTTTGCATCGAAATGGGGGCCGTTTATATCTAATGAAATGATGAAAAATATCTTGGGCCAGGTGAAAAGCGGGTTTGATATCCGTGACATTATGGACAAGAAGAAGATTTTGCTGGTGAATCTATCAAAGGGAAAGATGGGCGAGGTGAACTCGAAGCTGCTGGGTATGATTTTTGTGATGAAGTTCCAGACGGCGGCCATGAGTAGGGTGGACACGCCAGAAAATCAGCGGGAAGATTTTTGTTTATTTGTAGATGAGTTCCAGAATTTTTCGACGGAGAGTTTTGAGTCGATTTTGTCTGAGGCGAGGAAATTCCGTTTGAATTTGGTGGTGGCAAACCAATTTATGACGCAGCTGACGGAAAAGATTAGAGAAGCGATTCTCGGCAACGTAGGTACGATTATTTCTGGACGTTTGGGCGTGACAGATGCGGAGTTGATGGAAAAAGCTTTCGCGCCGGTGTTTGAAGCGGAAGATTTGCATAAATTGCCGAATCATAATTCCATTGCGACGGTGATGATGTACGGCATCCCGACTAGCCCGTTTACGATGAAATTATTGCCGCCAATGGGCGAAAAGAACGAGGGGGTGTTGAAGACTCTGAAGGAGTATTCAGCCGCCAAGTATGCGCGTACGCGCTCTGAGGTTGATGCAGAGATTAACCAGCGACTAGGTGGAACAGCGGAGGTTGCTCCGGCGGTGGCGGAACCAGAAGAGAAGAAGCGAGATTTTTTGAAGATTTGGGCGGAGAAGAAGGCGCAGTTAGAACAGGAGGGGAGTGCGGAAGAAGAGTTTGAGCTTGAAGACGATGCCTGGGAAGATTCTGGTCAAGAGATCGAAGTTGCGGAGCTACAAGATGTGGAACAGAGGGAGGGTATGTTAAAAACAGATACAAACAAGCAGGAAGAGCCGGCCGAGCAGGTGATCAAGATTCGTGGGCGCTAGAACCCTAGGGGTTGAAAAAAATGACAGGGTTGTCTATACTGATACAGTAATTATTTAAAGTTGAGGTAATTCTGAATGGCTGACACGAAAGCTAATGTATATGACAGTTCCGAAATTCAAGTTTTGGAGGGCTTGGAGCCGGTACGCAAGCGTCCGGGCATGTATATTGGTTCGACGGGCTATGATGGTCTGCACCATTTAATTAAGGAAATTGCCGACAACTCGATTGACGAAGCGATTGCGGGGGAAGCAAAGACGGTAAAGATTACTTTGCTGGCTGATGGTGGGTGTAAGGTAGAAGATGACGGTCGCGGTATTCCAGTAGATGTTCACCCGAAGACTGGCAAGTCGACGCTAGAGACCGTGCTGACAGTCTTGCACGCTGGCGGTAAGTTTGGCGGTGGTGGCTATAAGGTCTCTTCTGGTTTGCACGGCGTAGGTTCATCGGTAGTGAATGCTCTTTCTACCAAGATGGTAGCAGAAGTTTACAGAGACGGCACAATTCATCATGTGGAGTTTGACGCTGGTAAAACAGTAGTGCCGTTTGCTAAAACCGGGAAAACTACTAAGCGTGGAACCTGTATTACTTTTTATCCCGACCCAGCGATTTTTAAAGAGACAGTGACTTTTGATTATACTTGGGTATCAAATTATGCTAGGCATCAGGCTTATCTGACTAAGGGGATTTTGATTGCGGTATTTGATGAGCGGACTGGGGCGCAGGAGTCGTTTTATTTTGATGGCGGCATTAAAAGCTATGTGAAGCGTTTAAATAACGGCAAAGAGGTGTTGTCGGAAGATATCTTCTATGTAGAAAAGAAAATTGAAGATTCTGAAGTAGAGATTGCGGTGCAATATAATGATAGCTTTGCCGAAACGATGAAGCCTTTTGCAAATAACGTGTTGACGCCTGATGGTGGTATGCACGTAGTGGGTTTTCGCACAGCTTTGAACAGGGTGATTAATGATTATGCTCGTAAAAATAATTTACTGAAAGAGAAAGAAGATAATCTCACAGGCGATGATATCAAAGAAGGCTTGACGGCGGTGATTTTGGTGAAATTGCCAGATCCGCAGTTTGAGGGGCAGACAAAGAATAAATTAGGCAATCCAGAAGTGCGTGGCTATGTCGATAAGGTGATGGCCGAATACTTCAGCTATTATTTGGAAGAAAATCCGGCCATTGCAAAGAAAATTGTGGGCAAGGCGACTTTGGCGGCGCGGGCGCGTAAGGCGGCTAGAGCGGCACGTGACAACGTGATTCGTAAAGGGGCTTTTGAGGGAATGAACTTACCTTCGAAGCTGGCTGATTGTTCATCTCGCGACAGAACTGAGTGTGAGCTTTTTATCGTAGAGGGTAATTCGGCGGCTGGTTCAGCCAAAGAAGGGCGCGATTCGAAGATTCAGGCGATTTTGCCTTTGCGTGGCAAGGTGCTGAACACCGAACGAGCCAGGCTGGATAAGATGTTTGCTAATGCCGAGTTAGTGTCTTTGATTAAGGCCTTGGGCGTGGGGATTGGCGATCAGTTTGATATTGAAGGATTGCGTTATCATAAAGTCGTGTTTATGACTGATGCCGATGTGGATGGTGCGCATATTTCGACGTTGCTTTTGACTTTTTTCTTCCGTTATATGCCAGATTTGATTAAAAATGGTCATGTGTATCTGGCAAAACCGCCATTATTTGGTTTGATTAAGGGGACTGGTAGTGGTAGAAAAATAGATTATATCTTTAATGAAGCGGCACTTGAGAAGACTTTGACCGAGAAGATCGAGGAGCGCAAGGCGGCGGGCGCCAAAGTAAATGAGGAAGATGAGCGCTTTAAGCAGGCGGGCTTTACTGCACAACAGCGTTTTAAAGGTTTAGGCGAAATGGATGCTGCTCAACTATGGGAAACTACGATGAACCCCGCTAATCGCACTTTGGTGCAGGTGAACATTGAGGACGCGGAAAAGGCAGACAGTATTTTCACAAAATTGATGGGTAGCGAAGCTGAGTTGCGCAAGAATTTTATTCAGGCGAACGCGTCAAAAATTAACCTTGATGATTTGGATTTTTAAGGAGGAAAGATGGAAAAAGAGCAAACAGAGATGGAAAACAACCAAGAAATCCTCCAAAATACCGGAATTGAGCGACAGACCGTAGAAAATGTAATGAACGATTCGTTCTTGCGTTATTCAATGTCGGTGATTATTGACCGTGCTTTGCCAGATGTGCGCGATGGTTTGAAACCAGTGCATCGTCGTATTTTGTATGCAATGCAGAGAAATGGCTGGAAGGCGCCTCATGCTACGGTGAAATCTGCTCGTATTGTAGGTGAAGTGATGGGTAAATATCACCCGCACGGCGATTCGTCGATTTATGATGCGATGGTGAATTTAGCGCAACCTTGGAAGATCCGCTATACTTTGGTGGAAGGCCAGGGCAACTTTGGTTCGATGGACGGCGATGAACCGGCCGCTTCGCGTTATACCGAGGCTAGGATGGACAAGGTGGGCTCAGAGTTGCTGGCGGATATTGAGAAGGAAACGGTTGATTTTCGAGATAACTTTGACGGGACAGAAAAGGAGCCGGTGGTTCTGCCGGCGGCAGTGCCAAACATTCTTTTGAATGGACAGATGGGTATTGCGGTGGGTATGGCGACTAACATTCCACCACATAATCTTGGTGAAGTAGTGGACGCTACGGTGGCACAGATTGAGAACCCAGAGATTAGTCTGGAAGAGCTGATGAAACATGTGAAGGGGCCAGATTTCCCAACTGGTGCAGAGGTTTATGGCGGTGCGCCAATGAAACAGGCTTATGCGACTGGTAAGGGTTCGGTAGTAATTCGCGCGGTAGCGAACATTGAAGAGCGTAAAAATGGCCGCTATAACATTGTGATTACAGAGGTCCCCTACGGTATGAGCAAGGAAGGCTTTATTGAAAAGGTGCGCGAATTGGTGCTGACTAAAAAAATTACCCATATTGCTGATGCTAGGGATGAATCTGCGCGTGGCCAAGTGAGAGTGGTGGTTGAGCTGAAAAAAGATGCTTTCCCGAAGAAGATCTTGAATCAACTTTACAAGATGACAAATTTGCAGACGACTTTTCACTATAATGTGCTGGCTTTGATTGATGGCGTGCAACCTCGCGTGATGGGGTTGAAAGAAATTTTGGCGGAATTTATTAAACATCGCCAGAAAGTAATTCGTCGTCGTACGGAGTTTGAATTAAGGAAAGCCAAAGAGCGTGCACATATCTTAGAAGGTTTGAAGATTGCTTTAGACCATATTGATGAAGTTATTAAGACGATTCGTGCAAGTTATGATGATGCCGATAAGCAATTGATGGCAAAGTTTGGTTTGAGTGAAATCCAGGCTGCGGCAATTTTGGCAATGCAATTGCGTCGCTTGCAGGGGCTGGAACGCGACAAGATTGAAGCAGAACTGAAAGAATTGCAAGAGCTAATTAAGAAACTCGAAGCGATTTTGGCGGATGAGAAGGAAGTTTTGCGAGTGGTGAAAGAAGAACTCTTGGCGATGAAAGAGAAATACGGCGACAAACGACGTTCGAAGATTTTTAACCACGAGCTTGGTAAATTCTCAGAAGAGGAATTGATCCCAGAAGAAGAAAGCGTGGTGCTTTTGACGACTGAAAATTACATCAAGAGGGTTTCTCAGAGTGATTTCCGCCGTCAGAATAGAGGCGGGACAGGCAAGCGCGGTATGACTACGAAAGAAGAAGATGTGATCGCACAGATTTTGGTGGCGAATTCACATGATTATCTGTTGTTCTTTACTTCTCAGGGTCGTATTTTCCGTATGAAAGCTTATGAAGTACCGCAAGCTTCGTTAGTAGCAAAGGGAACGGCTGCGGTAAATATGTTGAACATGCATCCAGACGAAAAAATTACTGCGATTGTAAAACGCGATATTAATACTGCGGATGAGTATTTGTTTATGGCTACTAAGAAGGGTGTGATTAAGAAAACCCCAATTAAAGATTATGAAAATATCCGTGCAAATGGTCTGATTACGATTAAATTGGATGCTGATGATGAGCTAAAGTGGGTGAAGAGTACTACGGGGAAGAATGATGTGATAATTTCGACTTCGGCCGGTCAGGCAGTGCGCTTTAACGAACAGGACGTCAGGGGAATGGGGCGGGCGGCTCGTGGGGTGCGCGGCATGAGGCTGCGTCCAAAAGATGAGATTGTGGGCATGGATATTGTGACCGATCCGGAGCAGAAACTTTTGGCAATTTCGGCCAATGGTTATGGCAAGGCGACTTTGGTTTCGAATTTTCCATCACATAAGAGAGGCGGTGTGGGTATAAAAGTGGCGGCCGTGACGGCAAAAACTGGTCCAATTGTGGCAGTACATACTTTGGACCCGCTGGCTCATGAGGTGATTATGATTTCTACTAAGGGACAAGCAATTAGGGTAGCAATGAAAGAAATCCCAACTTTGGGGCGGGCTACTCAAGGGGTGAGGATTATGAAAATGTCTGAGGGAGACACTGTGGCTTCAATTGGCATTGTATTGCCAGACGAAGAAGAATAGATATATCACGCTTGTGGTTGAATAATGGCGCCGGTCTTTGTTAGACTGGCGTCATTATTATAAACGAGGAAAAATACCATGAAAAAGGGCTGGTTTTTGATAGCTTTGATAGTGGGAGCAGTATTAATAATGACGTCTCCGCAGAAGACTTGGGCGACATCATATTATGATGAAGGGCACGAGTTTTTGATTACAGAGATAGATATAGCGAATAATAACGTTGAAGTGCAGAGAAGAGAGGGCGAGTATAGCGCGGGGCGAAGATTGATTCATGTCAACATTTTATGGGGGCCGAAATGGGAAGAAGAGATGGCTACGATTTATCATGGGCAGCCGAGTTGGTCTACAATATATTTGAATATCGGAGCAGGCTGGCTGCCGAGTTCGCTTAATAGCGGCACGAAATTGTCTTTAAGACCTTGGGCGGAGCACAATCTAAAAGATAATAAGTTTGGGGTTTTGATTTATTCGATTGATTTTCTAAAAGGAACTTATGACACGATTCAGACTTATGGTAAGGCTGATTATCGTCGTTGCTTGGGGGTTTATAGGGAGGGAGTAGTTTGTCGAGCGGAGCAGGATGCAAAAGGAGAGTATTATTATCAGGCTTATCTTGGTGAAGAGCGCCTGGAGATGCCGGAATTGGAAGACGAAGAGACGGTTGGCGAAGGGGATAAAGAAAATAAAGGTGATGAAAATCAAAACGGAGGTGCGAATAGCTCTGAACCGAAAACTGATGGAGGGAAAAATCAGGAAATTGCCGTTAATTTAAAAATGGCAGATAGCGTAGCTAAAAATAATAGTGAAGTGGTGGTGAAAAATTCTGAAAGTAATAATTTAGGCAGGAATAGAGGTTTTACGAATGTATTAGCGTTGAGCAACCAAGAAAAAAGCGTTGAGCCTGAAAAAGGGCAGAAGACTTGCACTGAGAGCGCAAAATTAAAAAAGGAAATAGAGCGGCTAAAAAGAGCACAAAGAGTAGAAGTGCCGGTGCTAGGTGGTGGCAAAAGAGAGCCGAATTGGTGGGTTTTAGTATCGGTGATTTTGGCGGGGATTATACTGGTGATGTTGTGGTGGCCAAAAAAGCAAGGAAGAGAAAGTATAAGCGTGTTATAATAGAGGTATGGAAAATTATTGGATTTTAGTAGGTTTTGTCTTGGGGTGGGCCTTATCTCAGGTGGGCAAAATTTTAGTAATGCTTTTAACAAAGAAAACTGAGGCGACTAAGGCTGATTTGAAGGCTCAAATGTTTAAATCTGGTGGAATGCCGTCTGGACATACAGCTAGTTTTATTTCTGCTATTGCAGTGTTGGGTTATGGCTGGGGGTATGATACACCGATTTTTGCCTTGGCAATCTGTGTAGCTTTGGTGATTATTTATGATGCCGTGAATGTACGCTTTGCTGTAGGGGAACAGGGGAAACTGCTGAATAAACTTTCGAGTAAGGCCGGAGAAAAAACTTTGCGGGTAGTGGAAGGTCACACTTTGCCAGAGGTGTTGGTGGGAGTTTTGGTAGGGGTGGCAGCTTCTGGTTTGACGATTTTGTTGCAACAAATTATTTAAAAACAAAATAAAATAAAGTTTTTTAGAAAAACCCTTGACAGCAGGTCCAGGGTGCGATAAGATAGTGGAAGTCTAAGAACTGCGAGCTTATTCAAGGTCTCTTGGAGTCGCTTAACAATTTAGTTGTGCAATTAACGAATGAAAAATTTTTAATTTTTTATTCAATCATCGTCAGTCTTTTATATGTTGAACAAGTTTCAAATTTTCGGCTCGTAAGGGCCAATAACGGAGAGTTTGATCCTGGCTCAGGATGAATGCTGGCGGCGTGCCTAATACATGCAAGTCGAGCGGTAACAGGGTCTCACCGTTTTCTTGTGGCGGCTATTTATTTTGGATACACTTGGCCAGAGTGCAAGTTGATAATCTTTGAAAATAAGATAGTTGATTACTACAAGGGAACAGTGAGATTGCTGACGAGCGGCGAACGGCTGAGTAACGCGTGGGAACATACCCCAAACTGAGGGATAACTACTCGAAAGAGTAGCTAATACCGCATGTGATCTTCGGATTAAAGGATTTATCCGGTTTGGGAATGGCCTGCGTACGATTAGATAGTTGGTGAGGTAATGGCTCACCAAGTCGACGATCGTTAGATGGTTTGAGAGGATGATCATCCAGACTGGGACTGAGACACGGCCCAGACTCCTACGGGAGGCAGCAGTAGGGAATCTTCCACAATGGGCGAAAGCCTGATGGAGCAACGCCGCGTGCAGGATGAAGGCCTTCGGGTTGTAAACTGCTTTTAAAGTCGAGAAATATGATGGTAAGCTTTGAATAAGGACCGGCTAACTACGTGCCAGCAGCCGCGGTCATACGTAGGGTCCAAGCATTATCCGGAGTGACTGGGTGTAAAGAGTTGCGTAGGTGGTTTGTTAAGTAGATAGTGAAATCTGGTGGCTCAACCATTCAGACTATTATCTAAACTGGCAGACTCGAGACCGTTAGGGGTAACTGGAATTTCTAATGTAGGAGTGAAATCCGTAGATATTAGAAGGAACACCGATAGCGTAGGCAGGTTACTGGGACGGTTCTGACACTAAGGCACGAAAGCGTAGGGAGCAAACGGGATTAGATACCCCGGTAGTCTACGCCGTAAACGATGGATACTAGCAGTTTTGGGTATCGACCCCTGGAGTTGCGAAGCTAACGCGTTAAGTATCCCACCTGTGTAGTACGATCGCAAGATTAAAACATAAAGGAATTGACGGGGACCCGCACAAGCGGT
>CAMBYK010000027.1 GCA_945872155.1 uncultured Candidatus Saccharibacteria bacterium | reverse complement strand
GGCCAAAAAAGTTAAAATCAAGCTTCTGAAACAACTTCTTAGCTAAGAGAGAGAGGCTTTTTGCCCTTTTCATAGCTTTTCCCGAAACTTATCATGCTTATAGTTTAGCACATCACCAAACAAAGTCAAAACAAAAAAAACCACCTCAAAAGGTGATTCTGGTGGAGCATATGAGACTCGAACTCATGACCTCTTCAATGCCATTGAAGCGCTCTAGCCAACTGAGCTAATGCCCCGACTAGGCTATTATACCACACTTTTTCGAAAATTCCTCACAAATTCCTCCACATAGCTTACCAAAACACACACTCCGCCAAAATCCCTCTCTTCAAATTCTCCACCAAAATTGTTATAATAGACTAGTAATCAAAGGAAGGCTTATGAACAAGACGATTCTCACCGGTATCAGAGTAAACGGCGAGCTTACGCTCGGCAATTTTTTGGGTGCTCTGCTCCCCATGGTTCGTCTAGCCAATCAGCATTCCAAAGATCACCAAGTCAATATCTTTATTCCTGATCTTCATACTATTATTTCCGAGATCGACGGCAATTTGCAACAAAACATCCTGCGCGAAATCAAATACTACCTTGCCGCCGGACTGGCAGTCAATGAAAACGTCCATTTTTATCGTCAATCTTACGTACCGGCTCACTCCGAACTTACTTGGATTCTCAACTGTATCACCCCTATGGGCGAAGCTTCTCGCATGATTCAATTCAAAGAAAAAGGCGGCGATTCTGCCAATGTCGGCATTTTCGACTACCCCATTCTGATGGCCGCAGATATTTTGCTCTACAGCGCCACCTATATTCCAGTCGGCGAAGACCAGTTCCAGCATCTCGAGCTCACTCGCAATCTTGCCGAACGCTTTAATCGTCGCTTTGGCGAAGTTTTCACTGTGCCGCTCAAGACTGCCGACCAAGTCAAATTCATGCAACAGGACGCCGGCTTGCGTATTCGCGATCTTCTCAATCCTGATAAAAAAATGTCCAAATCCACCCCTTCCGAAAACAGCAAAATCATGCTTTCCGATGCGCCGGAAAAAGCCGCTAAAAAAATCATGTCGGCCACCACAGACAGCCTCGGCAAGATTAAGTTCGATTTATTTAATCAGCCCGGTATCAGCAATCTTCTGCAGATAGAAGCTCTCATCACCGATACGCCACTTCAAACCGTAATCACCACCTGGGCCGGACAGACTTCTTACGGCGACCTCAAGCGCAAAGTAGCCAGCTCTATTAGCGCCTTCCTCTCCGATTTCCAGCAACAAGTCGAGCAAATTCCAGACCAACTCGTCTTAGATCTACTCGCTTCTGGAGAAATTTACGCCAATCAAGTCGCCAACGCCAAACTCCACCAAGTACAGAAAGCCATGGGTCTACGATGATTCGCACCGGCAAAAAATTCAGCAAACCAGCCATGTCCCGCGTCATCAACGGCGACACCATCTTGCAAAAAGACCCCATCGCGCCAGAAAAAATCCGTCTGGATATTCTGCTAGTCGAGCAACACCCCGAATACAACCGCTCTTCACTCCAAACTTTTATCAAATCTGGCTTCGTATTAGTAGATGGAATAGTCGCGCAGAAACCCAATCAAAAATATCTCCCCACCGCAAAAATCACTCTCAACATCCCAGAGATCCAACACAATCACCCAAACCCAGAAACTATTTACGAAGACGACAACGTCTTAGTGCTCAACAAGCCCGCCGGCCTTCTCTCTATGGCCAAAGGCGAATATTGCCCAGAGCGCACTCTGGCCGACTACGGGCTAATTGTCCACCGCCTAGATCGCGACACTTCCGGCGTAGTCATTTTAGCCAAAAACCCCGCCACCCAGACCTTGCTTCGCAAACAATTTCAAGACCGCAAAACCCACAAAACCTACTACGCGATAGTCGAGGGCCGGCCTAAACTCGATGAAGCCCTTATCGACCTACCCATCGCCCGCAATATCAAACACCCCACCACATTTTTAGTCGATGCCAGCGGCAAACCTTCTCAGACTCATTACAAAGTCATCGCCACCTCTGGCAAGTATTCTTTACTTGAACTCAAACCGATTTCTGGCCGCACTCACCAGCTACGCGTCCACCTCAAGTACCTCGGCACGCCTATTCTCGGCGACCCAGTTTACGGCTCTCACAAATCCGCCAAAACCAAAGTCTTGAGCGCGGAGCAAAGTTCCGAAAAAACAGTGAGCAAACAGCCTAAAAAACATCGTCTTTTCCTGCACGCCGCCAGTCTCGAGATCACTATCCCAGCAGGCCAACGCAAAACTTTTTCCGCTCCGCTCCCACCCGAATTTCATACTTTTTTCCCGGAGGGCTAATCTGTGTTTTTTGATCAGCTCGAACAAATCCCCGAGATTATCGAACGCACCAATTTTGTCATTTTTAACCTTCCCAACACGCAAAAACTCCCTCTCAAAAATCCCATCACAATCCAGCCAGATCAAACTGGCAAAATTAGCATCGAAAAAGTGCGCGAAATTATCGATTTCTCCACCACCTCCCAAAAACGCCTTTTTTTAATCGAACAGGCCGAGACCCTCACCGAACAAGCCCAAAATGCCCTACTTAAACTATTAGAAGAACCAAGAGGGAATTACCATTTTATCTTGCAGACCGAGCAATCAAACCTATTGCTCCCTACTGTCCTTTCGCGCGGACAAGTCTTTTTTCTCCGCCAGCCCAGCCAAATCAATCAGCCCCCCACTGCTAGCCCAGAAATTCAAGCTCTCGCCAAACGACTGATTGCCGCCACCCCAGCAGATTTGGTCTCCGTTGCCGAACAAATCTCCAAACACAAAGACCAGCCCAGGCTACTAGCCCTCTCTGTGGCCAGCACCGCTATTGAGCTGCTTTACAAAACTTACTTTGCCACCACCAATCCTAAATTTCTCGCCAAAATCCCCAAATTTATCACTCTTTACAATAACCTCCAGCACAACGGCCACGTAAAATTACACATCGTTGCCGATTTATGCTAAAATAAATCCATGTTTGGCATTATCGTCATTTTAGCTTTGTGCGTCTTTCTGGCGATTTTTTTCCCTACCGACCCCAAAACCGAGGCCGAACCAGCCAAAAACTCCAAATATCAAGTCCAGATGAAAAAACTCTGGTCTATTGCACAAACTTCCATGCGCGAACGCAAACCGGTCCGTGCCGAAAAAGCCCTGCTCACAATTCTAAAATTCGACGAAAAGAACGCCGCTGCCTACAACCGCCTCGGCATTCTTTATGCCAAAAGCCAAAAATACGATGAAGCCATCGAGTGCTTCGAGATTGCTCAATCGCTAGACAGCAATCCCTCATCACTACACAATGCCGGCCTCATTTATCTTGAAACCGGCGCCTTCGAACAAGCCAAAATCGCCTTTGAGCAAGCTCTCAAAATCGAAGGCGATATGCCCGCCCGTTTCCTTGCCCTTTCCAAGGCCGAAGAGAAGCTCGGCAACCGTAAGGCCGCCATCGAAGCCCTCGAGTCTGCTTATGAATTAGACCGCAACGTTTCCACCCTTCGCCAAATGCTCGCCATTTACGAAGCCGCCGACGACCAAGAAGCTATGGCTGCCACCACTGCTCGCATCGAAGCCCAGCTCGCCGCCAAAGCCAAAACTTCTACCGCTAAAACTAGCGCAAAGACCCCCCGCAAGCCTGCACTTGTCAAACGCGCTAAACCCATTGCCAAGCCAATCGCGAAACTCCCCACCAAACCAGCCACAAAGCCCGCTAAAGCTCTCCCTGCCAAACGCCGCCGCATTTAACGCATTTAATTTGCCAATCAAAAATTACACAAAAAGCCGAGCCAAAATAAGCACCTCAGGCATTACTTTTTCATCGTCAGCAAAACCATCCAAAGATGCATAGCAAAAAAATCTTCTCCGTAGTATAATACAAGACAAAGATTAAAAAGGTGATTTTACAAATTTATGGTCAAAACAGACAATAAAATTTTTTCGACAAATCAATCGCCTAGCATTTCTGTTGACAAAAACTTTAATCTGCGATATCATGGCAATGAAGCACCCTGTGTTGGATTTTTCCTCAGCAGGGCTTCTTTTTTTAATTTTATATCGTCAGGAGCAGACATATGAAACACGTCAAACAAATCATCTTCATTGATGGTGAAAATTTCAGACAAAACCTCATCAATATACTAGTAGAACAAAAATTGCTCAAAAATAAAAACCAAATGTTCAAATATAATGTTCGAGGACTGTTCGAAGACATGATCGGCGCTACCGACATCGCAATTAATTATTAGTCAATATGATTGATTTTAAGAATCTTTATAACAAAAATAATGAAGGGAAGAATAATCATATTTCAAAACCTTTTGTGAATCTTCCCACTACCGAAGTCAAGCTGACGAAAGATGAAGAACAGCTCCTTTCTTCAATTATTGAGGATATCAATGCTGCCTCGGGTCAGACTTTTGATACGAACGTTGCAACAAAAGCGATGCTTCAGATTAAAGATCTACTTATGAAGAATGAAAACCTTAAGATTGGCGCGAAAAACAATAACGAAAATGATTTCTCCTTTAGTTTCTATGACGATGCCGACGAAGCATTACTTGAGGGGTTGATAAGTAATAATGAATTCTTTACCTTACTACTAAACGATGGCAAGTTAAAGAAGCGCGTGCTTGACGCGTTTAAGCACAGTGTCTATACGGAGCTGAAAAAGGATTAAGAAATGGAGTTAAGCGAAAGGCTACAATTTGAGTAAAATAGACTTAATTCTTAATGATTTCTATAAGAGGCATTGTTTAGCTCGTGCGTCATTTGGTGGTATTTTATCGGACGATCCAAATGAGCAGGTCGAATATACGCCAGACGAAACTATTGCCAAAAACTACGATATTTATCCAGAAAAATATAATATCATCTTTGCGTGTTTGCATGATAAAATAAATGGCCTACTGGGCTTTATGAAATATAAAGCTGGCGGTAACGGACACTTCAATGCTAGCGAGAGTAGAGATCTTATAGAGATAATAGAATCAATAAGAGAACTACAAGCGGTTTTATTGAAAATGGGCATAGAAATACGCGTAGAATCTTCATACGACGACTGGCTAAAGACCTGCTCAGGGTTTTTAGCTTCTACTCAGGGAAGTACGATACCAAATGATCTTAAAATCCCAACTCTGATAAAATACGATCCTGTATTTACTATCCATAATTTTGCTGATATAGAGCGCCTGGAAAAGCTTAAAATTGTTTTTGACAGCGAATACCAAACCAGACAAGCCAAAGAACTAATTTCTATGGTTGATAAAGACCAAGTTAGGGCAATTGGTATGGCCAAAGAATATATCGAAGCCTGTCTTCAAACTATTTTAAAGGGTTGCACGAGCCTTGACCTTGATAAGGCAGACATGCCGCAACTTTTAGCCGAAGCCAGAAAAGTTTTTAAACTAAACGAATCAAATAATTTAGCCGTAAAAAAGATAATAAGCGGAATCTCTAACGCTTCAATCGGCATTACCGAGCTAAGAAATAGAAAAGGAAGCGGGCATTCACATACGTCGAAAGTTTCGCCACCAACAAGAACCGAAGCGAGACTCGCCGTAGATGCGGCCATAACAATAGTAAACTTCTTTTGGCCATTGAGTAAGAAAAGATAGCATCCATATCGCGCCTCTATTTGTGGAATTCAGGGTGGAGGAATAGACAAGCGTCTGCCCCGCCATGTCCTATAAAGGCGCCTATGGCACCTCGAGCCGGCGTTGCTCGAGGTGCGCCTATGAGAGTCCTCGTAATTTCGTAGCCCTCATAGGCTTTTATATTTAACCTTACTTTGTTTGTTTTGCAAGTCTTATGACGACGAAAGAGCTTGAAGCGCGAAGCGGAACCACCATCGTCAAAGATTTGAGCAAAAAGAGCGCCAATAACTTCTAGAAAAAACAAAAAAACCGCAACCTATTCTAAGAAATAAATTGCGGCTTTAAAAGTCAAATAATGGAGCCGTCTTCGGGATTTGAACCCGAGACCCCTTCCTTACCATGGAAGTGCTCTACCACTGAGCTAAGGCGGCGTATCATTGGATTTTTTACTGCAAAGCAATCAGAAAGATTGCCTAGGCATTGGTGCTGGAAGTAGGACTCGAACCTACGAAGGCCGAAGCCGGGAGATTTACAGTCTCCTGTCATTGCCGCTAGACGATTCCAGCAAGCACCAACGTATATATTATATCAGAAAATCTCAAAATTCAACCAAAATCGTCGTGCCAAATCCCAAACGAGATTTCACAATCACTTCTTTTCCGGCGATCAACTCCCGGTCCGGCTTTGTCAATAGTAAATTCGGCGCTTTTATCACTAAACAACCGTCAGCCGCACTTACGCAAATCTCACTTTTTTCCAACCGCGCAATCAAAAGTACCAAAATCGCATGCAAATCTTGCCTCAATCTATCACTATTTTTTACCGCCAAAAACGGTTCCGGTAAATCCAAATCCAATCGAATGCGCTTCTGGTCTGCAATCGGCAGAAAATTCTGAAAAATCGGATTCACTACTGTAGCCAATCTACTCATGCTTAGATTATACCACAACCTTTTTACACCCCAGGACTATACGCCTTCAGCGCCTTGCGATGCGCTAGATATTTTGCGTCATGTTCGCCCACTTCGCGCCAAAACGCCTCCGAGTGATCCATATGGTTAAGATGCGCAAGCTCGTGCAAAATCACATAATCGCGCAAAACCTCTGGTAGCTGCATCAACCCAATGTTCAGAGAAATCACCCTCTGGCTGGTGCAGCTCCCCCATCTCGTCCCAGCGTGCGAAAACCGCAATTTTTCATACGTATAGCCATATTTCTGCGCCCAAAAATCCAAACGATACGGCAAATACCCCTTGGCCTTTTTCGTCAACATTTTTTTCTTCGCATCACGCGCCCGTTGGTTGGCAGGATCTTTCACCGGTAATTTTTCCCGAATCACCGCCCGATGCGTCTCCAAAAATCTTTTCGCCAAAAACTCACGCGTATGCCCCGGCACTGTCATTTGCAATCGCCCAGAAGTCGAAACGCTAAATTTAATACCAGTCGACAACGCATTGCGCCGCACAATCACCTCGCCAAACTCCGCGTCTTGTATAATCATGCTATCCCGCCATTAATTTAGCTGCGACAAAACATGATTCATCTGAGTTTGAAAGGTATGTTTGCCAGAAAGAATAATAGCTTTTTCAAATTCCGCCGGCGCTTCCATCTTTTCAACCTTAGTCTCGTATAAATCTTTTGCTTTGGCGGCCGAGCGCAACCTCATCTTAAGTCGCGCTTTAATCGTATTCATATCAGTCTGAATCCACACCAGGGAAGGATTATACCCAGCCTTAACAAAAATCCGACGAATCTCCGCCCGTTTTGCCTCCGAATCCAATTCACCTTCTACCAAAATGTTTTTGCCAGTCTGGGCCAGCATATTTAAAACCAATAAAATGTTTTTGCGCGTAAAGCGATGTTGCTCTTTTAATTCCGTCAAATCATAAAAAGGCGTACCAAAACGCTCTGAAAACTTCTTACAAAATGTAGTTTTCCCACTACATGGCGCCCCGAAAACCATAATCACTCTAGGGTTAGATTTATTACCTTCCATAATATGGAAATTATAGCACAATCTTAGAGCTGTTCGCAATCAAAACCTGAGAAGGGAAGTAAAAAGCCCACGCCAGATAGTTGGCCACGCCAAAAATCACCGCTGGCAAAACTCCACTAAACGACAAAAATGACAACATCACGCAAAAATCACAGCAAAGTAGCAGAGACATCCCAAAAGCCCCATTTCTGGCCGCCTTTGCACCAGTTTTTTGATACCATTGCCAGCCCAAAAACACATTCGAAAGCAACAAAAACGCATAAATTGCTCCTACTACAAAAATCACCGGGCTACTCAGGCAGAAGCCCGCGCCCGCAATCATCAACACGGCCAATATATGCCAAACCAAACTTTTTGTCCTGAGTTCTTCCAGTCGCAAAAAATGCACGCTCTGTACCAAACCAAACACCACCACACCCCATACCGACACACTGTCAATAGCCAATATCGCATCCGCTATCAACGTCAAGCCCATCGCAAGCACCAGCAGGCGATCTTCAAAAAAGTTCCTCAGCACAAACACCATACAAAGCATCAGCCCCATATATCTCAGCCACATCACCAGCGCAGCATCCGGAAACGGCAAACTCAGCAACAGAAAACTCACATAAAACGCCGCCCACGCCAACGCAAACACCGCATGCCGCGCCTCGATATAATCAAAAAACCAGCGCCCTCCCAGACGCGTTATCTTTTGTTCTAAAACATCGACAAATTTTTTCTCTTCCATAATGTAATGGCAGGGGCGCACGGAATCGAACCATGATCTACGGTTTTGGAGACCGCTATACT
>CAMBYK010000026.1 GCA_945872155.1 uncultured Candidatus Saccharibacteria bacterium | reverse complement strand
CCAGTGTCCAAGAATGAAGTTACCATGGACAACGACGCCTATCAGACCGTCACCGATCCCAGCGTTTATGTCAAATTCTCAGTTCGGGCCGAAGCAGATACGACTGTTTTTGCTACCAAAGCTCCTACGGCTAAGCATTACCATCTCTTAGCTTGGACTACCACTCCCTGGACCTTGCCCGCCAACATGTGTTTAGCCGTTAATCCGGAGCTAGAATACGGTCTCTACGAAATTGAAGGGGAAGTGCTCATTGCTACCACTGCTCGTGCTGAAAAACTTTTCGGCGAGCAAGTTCCCATCGCCAAAGTCCAAGGCTCGGCCCTTGTTGGCCTAGAATATACTCCAGTCGTTGAAGTACCAAACGACTTATTTGACTTGAATTTAAGAGGAGAAAATCCTGCGGCTCTGCGCAAAGACACTTACCATGTGGTTGCCGCCGATTTTGTTTCTTCTGAAGACGGTACCGGCATTGTGCACATTGCTCCCGCCTATGGCGAAAACGACTATGAGCTCTCTCAACATTACCAGATGGATTTTGTGGACTGTCTGGATGAGAACGGTTATTATTTGCCCGCTATGCGTGCCAAACTCAGCGACCTTGGCGTGCGAGATACGGACGAAAGCGGCATTCAAATTTGGGCCGCCAATAAGTTTATCGCTAAAATTTTACAAGAAAAGGGCATCGTCTGGAAAATTGATTATATCCAACACGAATATCCGTTTAACCCACGTTCTAAAGAGCGCATTATTTATCGCGCCTTCCCATCTTGGTTCCTCGATGTAGATAATTCCAAACAGCTCATGCTGACAGAGAATGAGAATATCAACTGGTTCCCAGATTATCTCAAGCACGGCCGTTTTGCTAAAAATATCGAAGCAGCACCAGATTGGAATCTTTCTCGCGATCGTTTTTGGGCCACCGCCATGCCAGTTTGGAAAGGCGACAAAGGTTCGATTCGGGTAGTCGGCTCTTACGAAGAACTTTACGAACTTTCTGGCGTGCGTCTTGAAGATTATCATCGTCCTTGGGTGGACGACATTGAGTTCGATCTCGACGGCGAACATTTCAAGCGTATCGAAAAAGTCCTAGACTGCTGGTTTGAATCTGGCTCTATGCCTTTTGCTCAATTACACTATCCTTTTGAAAACAAAGAAAAATTCGAACGCAATTACCCGGCAGATTTTATCGTAGAGTATGTTGGGCAAGTGCGAGCTTGGTTCTATTATGTCCACTGTCTGAACACTAATTTGGCACAGATTGGTGCTTTTGGCGAACAGGCCAAAAACGGCGCCAAAAACGCCTTCAAAAACGTCATCACCACCGGCACTATTGCTGGCAACGATGGCCGCAAAATGTCCAAATCCATCGGCAACTTCACTGACCCAAATATCTTGATGGATCAATTTTCTGCTGATGCTCTGCGCTTTTTGCTCTTATCATCTCCGGTTTGCGCGGGTGAAGATTTTGCCCTGCTCGACAAAGATGTCTCTGATGTCAACCGTAAGCTTGCCATGATTTGGAACGTTTATGACTTTTTCACTACGTATGCCAGCGTTGATGGTATTGATAGTAATGATCTAGCCGATTTTGCCATGTCGGATTTGACCAGCCCATTAGACCGCTGGATAGTTTCACGCGCTCATCAACTTAGGAATGAAATTACTGAAGGCATGGAGCGTTATAACATCCCGAGAGCACTCGAAAATATTTTGCCGTTTGTGGACGATTTGTCAAACTGGTTTGTGCGTCGTTCACGCCGCCGCTTCTGGAAAACCGAAGACGACGCCGACAAAAATTCCGCCTATAAGACCTTGTATTACGTGTTGGTTTATTTGAGTCGCCTAGTCGCTCCGTTTACTCCGTTTTTGGCGGAAGAGCTGTATAAAAACATGACCGGCGACGAAGGTTCGGTACACTTGTTGGGCTGGCCAGAAACTGGTGAAATCGATCAGGCAGTTTTGCAAAAAATGGCCCGCACGCGCGAAATTATCGCTGGCGGCTTAGGTCTGCGTATGCAAAAATCAGAGACCGAAGAGCAGATTAAAGTGCGCCAGCCATTGTCCAAATTAGTTTACGCAGGAGACAAGCTACCAGAATTTTATGAGCAGATGATTTTGGATGAAGTGAACGTCAAAGCAGTTGAGCTAGGCTACGAACTCAAGATTGATAAAACCCTCACTGAAGCGTTGCTTGCGGAAGGTTATGCTCGCGAAGTTATTCGCGCCGTGCAGGCTGCCCGCAAAAAGGCCGATCTTTCGGTGGATGACCGTATTAGACTGTCTCTGTCTGTGGAGCTAGACCAGACTTGGCGCGAGGTGGTTATGCAGGAAACGTTAGCGACCTCGCTTTCTGTCAACGAAAATTACACCTTCGATACCGTAGCCAAGGTTAATGGCGAGAATATTACCATCTCACTTGATAAAATGCTATAATATCAGACATGAACAAAACTCAACCTGCCAAGGTCGTTTCCGACTATAATGGCTATGACTACAAAAAAATTTTCTGGGAAGACGCCGACCGCGCTTATGAAGATCAGGCCGATCGCATGGCTATCCGCCGTCTTTTACCACAAAAAATTAAAAATTTCGTCGATATTGCCGGTGGCTATGGCCGTCTCGCGGATGAGTATTTGCCGCGTGCTGAAAAAGCCACGTTGTTTGACTATTCAAAGACCGAGCTTGCCGAAGCCAAAGCCAAATATGGCGATAAGCTCGCCACTAAAGCTGGCGATATTTACGCTCTGCCTTTCAAAGACAACGAATTCTCTGGCCTCATGATGATTCGTGCCACACATCACTTTGCCGACATGAAAAAAGTTTCCGCCGAGCTTTATCGCATTTTGCAACCAGGTGGTATCGCGGTAATCGAGGTTGCTAACAAGCGCACCCTTCCGCGCATGCTTCGCTATTGGCTGAAAAAATCTTCCGAAAATCCTTTCGATCTTAAGCCTTCTAATCACCCGGAAATTAGCAAGGATGGATTTTATAACTATCATCCAAAATATATGGAAAATATCTTCCAAAAATCTGGCTTCAAAATTCAAAAAGTCCTTTCAGTTTCAAATTTCCGTTCCACCAGCCTTAAAAAAGTTTTCGGCGCTAAAGCTCTGGTTGCGCTAGAAAAACCTGCTCAGAAAATTTTGGCTCCAATCCGTTTTGCGCCATCGATTTATTATCGCTTGGAAAAACCAGCCAATTAGTAGTCTTTTCATTTGAACTACGCATAACAAAAATCGCCCCACGCGGGCGTTTTTTGGTAGCGCCAGCTGGAATCGAACCAGCATTGTAGACTTAGAGGGTCTATGTCCTATCCGTTGAACGATGGCGCCATAACTCCATTTTAACATTTTTAGATACAAAGCTCAAATCGCAAAACTGATTTCGCATAGATTCTTCCTTGTTGTCTTTTACGTAAAACAGTTGATGCAAAATCTATCATTGGCAATTATCAGCTCAACAAAAAAAAGACCCTCAAAGGCCTTGGTTTGGTGATCTCGGCGGGAGTCGAACCCGCGTTGTCGGGATGAAAACCCGATGTACTAACCGTTATACTACGAGACCGTAGGGTTATTTTAGCAAATTTTAGTTATTTTCGCAAGAGAGCTTTATGTCTATTCTGTAGTCTTTTTTACCGAATGGACTTTTTGGATAGAAAAGCACCAGGGAATTATTCGTATTGCACTCTTCAGTTTCATATAGAGGCCTAGAGTCTTGGTGCCTTGCGTTGTCGAATAACAACAACTGTCTGAGTGGCACTGGCGCCAAGCCAGATTCGGTATATTTTTCTAGAAAATCCTTCGCGCCTTTTTCGCTGGACGCTAATTTTGGATAAAAATAAGTTTCATAATAATCCGTAGCAATTTTTTCGGTTTCAAGTTTTAATTTTCCGTCCCAAATTTCATATAGACCCCATATCACGGACATAGTCACTAACGCCATACAGGCCAAAATTCCCCAAGTTGCCGCCTTGCGCCAATAATCTGGGTCTTGGCTCTTTCGCGCCTTCCCACGGTATAAATTATTCTTGCGAGCGCCTCCAAAAAACTTGCTCATACCTCTAATATAGCACATTCTGGCAATCTTTTTATGCTAAAATAAAAACATGAGCAAATTATTCAAACGCACCAAAATTCTTGCTACTATTGGCCCGGCTGTCAATTCCGCCACGCAAATTGAAGAGCTCATTATGGCCGGTGTTAATGGTTGTCGCCTTAATTTTTCTCATGGGTCTTACGCGGAGCGCGATCAACAAATCGAATGGATTCGTGCCGCCGCTATCAAAAAAGGTCGCTCGGTAGCGATTTTGCAAGATCTTCAGGGTCCAAAAATTCGTCTCGGCTTGCTCAAGGATAATCAAATGGCAGTTGCTCATGGAGATGAACTCATTCTCGATTCTTCAGTTTCTGAACACGACGGCTCGAACATCTTGCCCGTCCAATATAATCTTGCCACCAAAGTCAAAATTGGTGACCCACTTTTTATTTTTGATGGCAAGATCAAAACTCATGTTTCTGCCATTCTTTCTGCTACTGCTATCAAAATTGAAGTCGAAAATTCCGGCACCATTATGAGCCGCAAAGGCCTTAATCTTCCTGACACTGATTTTGCCGGCGATATTATCACGCCGAAAGATCTTGCCGATATCGAATATGGTGCCTCGCACGATTTTGACTACGTTGCCCTCAGCTTTGTCCAGTCGGCTTCCGACATCGAAAAACTTCGTCAAATTCTCCAATCCCATAACTCTACGGCCAAAATTATTGCCAAAATCGAGACCAAAAAAGCCATTAGCTCGGACCATAATCTTGAGGCCATCGTTCGCGCAGCCGACGGCATCATGGTGGCTCGCGGCGACATGGCGGTAGAAGCCGGCGCGGAAGTCGTGCCAGTTGTGCAGCAAAAACTGATTACGCTCTGTCGTTCTTATGCCAAAATTTGTATTGTTGCTACTCAGATGTTAGGTTCTATGGTGGAGCAGTCTGAGCCTACACGCGCGGAGGTGAGCGACATCGCCACTGCCGTCATGCAAGGCGCTGATTCCGTGATGCTTTCCGACGAAACCGCCAACGGCAAATATCCACTTGCCAGCGTTAAGGCTATGAAAAAAGTTATTCTCTATACTCAGAACAACTCTATCCCGGCCTGTATCACCAAAGAACACCGCCACAAATATAACGCAATTTCTCAGGCTGCCGTGCAACTTGCAGAAACTATTCGGGCCGATGTTATGATCTGCCAAACCGCGTCTGGTGCTACGGCCTTGTCCACTGCTTCCGAGCGTTCGAACATCCCGATTATCACTGTCACCAGCAACTTGCGCGTCGCCAACCAGCTGGCTTTAGTTTATGCTAACACGGCCTTCGTTCGTCCGTATTCCGAAGGCTACGGTCTTGAGCTTGCTCGTGAGCTCAAAGGGTCTGGCTATCTCCAAACACCGGTTCAACAGAATTATCTTACCGCCGTGATTCTTTCTGGCAACAAAGATATTGTTGGCGGTACCGATACCATTAAAGTTCGGCATATCTAGTATGGAAACTTTGAAATTGCCGACCATCCAAGACCTAGATTTGCAAGGAAAGACTGTTTTGCTTCGCACAGATTATAATGTGCCACTAGATCAGGCCAGCCACATCCAAAGCGATTTTCGCATTCGTACCAGTCTGCCCACCTTGGAATTTTTGCTTACTCGCGGCGCCAGCAAAATTGTCATTCTTTCTCATCTCGGTCGCCCAGAAGGCAAACACGTGCCAGAATTATCTCTTCGCCCAGTCGCGCACCGCCTTCAGGAGCTACTGCACCAGCCAGTCCAATTCGTTAGTGAGCTTGCTGCTCTATCTGAAATTTCGACGTCCAATAGGCAGATTTTTATGCTGGAAAACCTCCGTTTTTATCCTGGAGAAGAGGCGGATTCGCCGGAATTTGCCAAGCAAATCGTCGACGCCACCAAGGCTGACTACTTCGTGCAGGAAGGCTTTGCCGTTCTCCACCGCGCGCACGCCTCTACTAGCACTCTACCTAAACTTTTGCCCTCAGCGGCGGGGCTACTGGTTGCAAAAGAAGTTGCTATACTAACCAAACTTTTGCAAAAACCCGCTGTTCCGCTCACCGTTATTATTGGCGGCGCCAAAATTGCCGATAAACAGCCTTTGGTCGACCGTTTTTTACCTATCGCCGATCATATTATCATCGGTGGAAAAATTGCCGCCAGTGGAGCTAAGTTTGACAATCCCAAAATTTATGTGGCCGAAGATTTTCATGACCAATTCGACCTTGGCCCGCGCTCAATTCAAAAAATTATCGAGATTATACAGAATTCTCGCACCATCGTTTGGAATGGGTTGCTCGGCCAAGCTGAACAGCTTCAATATGCCACTGCTTCATTAGAAATTGCCCAGGCTATTAGCGACAACAAACAGGCCACTTCAATTATTTGTGGCGGCGATACGGTGGGTTTTATCGAAAACCTCCCTAATCAACTCGATTTTTCGCTTTTATCCACTGGCGGCGGCGCTAGTTTGGAGTTTTTATCAGGGGTAGAACTTCCTGGCCTTAGCACTCTTGACATGTGAGTGCTAAACCGCTACACTAAATTTATGCAAGATGAATTTAGTGAAATTATGAACCATTTATCCGAGAACGCTCGGTTTGCTCTGCAAAAAGCAGATTATTATAGCAAACGCTATAATAACGGTTACATGAGTACCGAACATATGCTACTCGGTATTTTAGCTCAAGATGTTTCTGCCGGCGCAATGTTGCTGTCTCAAGAGGGGATTAACCTTGATTTAGTAGAAAAAACCATGTCTCAGCCTGCCGCCGAAGTGCCAGGTTCGCAAATGGCTATGATGTCTCTTTCCGAATCCGCCGTTTTAACTCTTCGCTCTGCTAATCATTTCGTGCAAGAGCACGGTCTCAACCTCATCGGTACCGAGCATCTTTTGTACGCGCTTCTAATCCAGCCAAACTCCCGCGCTTCTTTGGCTTTATCCTCGCTAGGCTTAGACCAAGCCGCACTTTCAACCAAAATTGAAGAGTTAGTAGCCGAGCAGGCCGAAACCGCCAAGCTTAAACAGCAATATCAGAAAAATGCCCGCAAACAGCCATTGCGTTGGCTGACTAAATATGGTCAGGACCTTACCGTTTTGGCGAGCCAAGGCCAGCTTGACGCCGTTATTGGTCGCGAACAAGAAATTGAACGCGCAATCACGATTCTTTGCCGTCGCACCAAATCAAACCCAGTGCTTATTGGCGAGGCTGGCGTAGGCAAAACCGCTATTGTTGAAGGTCTGGCTACACGTATCGCCTCTGGCGATGTCCCCAGTCAGCTTATTGGTAAAAAAATCTACCAAATTGATCTTTCGAGCGTAGTCGCCGGCACTAAATTTAGAGGCGAATTTGAAGAGCGCATCAAGGGCATTATCGACGAAGCCAGCTCTAGTGAAGATTTAATTTTATTTATCGATGAAATCCATCTTCTTTCTGGTGCCGGTTCTTCTGAGGGCTCTATGGATGCCGCCAACATTTTAAAGCCAGCCTTGGCTCGTGGCAAAATCAACCTCATTGGCGCTACGACTCTAGACGAATATCGTCGCACCATCGAAAAAGACAAAGCCCTTTCGCGCCGTTTTCAGTCTGTGATTGTGGAAGAACCCAGCAACACCATCGCTTTGCGTATTTTAAAAGGCATCAAAACTCATTATGAAAATCATCATGGCGTCAAAATCCCGAACGACATCTTAGAAACTGCCATCAATATGTCTGCGCGCTACATCAATGATCGCTTTATGCCAGATAAAGTGATTGACGTTATCGACGAAGCTGCCGCCATCGCCAAGGTCACTGCCGACAAAAACGGCAGTGGTAAATACAAGAAACTCAAAATCGAATTAAACGCCTTAATTGAAAAAGAAACTGCCGCCGCGGAAGCTTCCGACTACGAAAAAGCTGCGCTTTACAAAACTCGTATTGCCCAAATTGAACAGGAAATCAAAAAATTTGAAAAATCTGGCAAAGCCAAACCACCAGTAGTTACGGAAGAAAATCTCGCCACTGCTATCTCGCTTAAAACCGGCATTCCAGTTTCCAAAGTTCATGGCTCTGAACTCAAAATGCTCGTAGATTTAGAGTCTCATCTCAAAAAATCCGTCATTGGCCAAGACGAAGCCGTTGCCGCCGTTGCCAAAGCAATTCGTCGTGGACGCAGCGGGATCGCCGACTCGCGCCGTCCGATCGGCAGCTTCCTTTTCATGGGCCCAACTGGCGTCGGTAAGACCGAACTCGCTCGCGTTATTGCGCGGGAAGTTTTTGGCGGTGATAACGCTTTAATCAAAATTGATATGTCCGAGTTTGGCGAGAAGCACAACGTCTCGCGTCTCGTTGGTGCACCTGCTGGCTACGTCGGCTACGATGACGGCGGTAAGCTCACCGAAGCCGTTAGACGCCGCCCTTATTCGGTGATCTTGTTCGACGAAATCGAAAAAGCTCACCCCGAAGTCTTTAATCTGCTTCTACAAATTCTTGAAGATGGCGTGCTTACCGACGGCCAGGGTAATAAAGTCAAATTCAATAATTCGATTATTATTTTGACGTCCAATCTCGGCGCCGAAGAGATGTATCGCGATCAAGAGCTTGGTTTCACCAGCCT
>CAMBYK010000025.1 GCA_945872155.1 uncultured Candidatus Saccharibacteria bacterium | reverse complement strand
AGTTGCCTCCGCGCTCGAATCATTAGCAGCCTTATAGATTTTGGCACCAATTGGCATCAAAGTGTCTGACAAAGTTTTGGTGGCTGTTTCGATTTTGTCTTTATCGGCGCTCTCGTCTTTCAGTACTTCACGGGCTTCTTCTACAGCCTTTTTAATGGTCGCAGTGTCTTCCTCGGAGATATTGTCTTTATGCTCGGTTGGCATTTTTTCGGCTTGATAAATCGTATTTTCTAGGTGATTGCGCGCTTCTACTAGTTCACGTTTTTTCTTGTCGTCATCAGCGTGCGCTTCAGCCTCGCGTTGGGCTTTTTCGATGTCTTCTTTGGACATATTGCCAGAGTTCTGGATAGTGATAGACTGTTCTTTGCCCGTGCCTTTGTCTTTTGCGGTCACATTCAAGATGCCGTTTGCGTCTAGACTGAAAGTCACTTCAATTTGTGGCACGCCGCGTGGAGCTGGGGCAATCCCGTCCAAGATGAAGCGACCGAGCGACTTATTGTCGTTGGCAAATTCACGTTCACCCTGCAAAACATGGATTTCTACCTGGGGCTGACTATCAGCTGCAGTAGAGAAGACTTGAGATTTTGAGGTTGGAATAGTAGTATTGCGGTCGATTAGCTTGGTAGAAACGCCGCCCATGGTCTCAATGCCTAGAGAAAGCGGAGTAACGTCTAAAAGGAGCACGTCTTTGACATCGCCCTGTAACACACCACCTTGGATGGCAGCGCCAACGGCTACTACTTCGTCTGGGTTTACACCCTGCATCGGGTCGCGACCGAAAATTTCTTTCACTTTTTCTACCACTGCTGGCATACGGGTCATACCGCCCACCATCACTACCTCATCGATATCTTTTGCCGACAACTTAGCGTCTTTGAGGGCTTTTTCTACTGGCCCAGCCAAACGCTCAAGCAGCGGAGCCACCAACTCTTCGAGTTTTGCTCGAGTCAAAGTGTGCTCAAAGTGTTTTGGGCCATCCGCATCGGCGGTCAAGAATGGCAGGTTGATTTCTACGGATTTGGCAGAAGAAAGCTCTTTTTTGGCTTTTTCGGCTTCGTCTTTCACGCGCTGCATTGCCGCAGCGTCATTTTTGATATCAATGCCAGATTCTTTTTTGAACTCATCGAGCAAATAATTCACAATCACGTTGTCAAAGTCTTCGCCACCAAGATGAGTGTCGCCATTAGTGGATTTTACTTCAAATACGCCGTCGCCAAGTTCGAGAATAGATAAATCAAACGTGCCACCACCAAGGTCGAACACTGCAATTTGCTGGTCCTTCTTGTTTTCGAGACCATAAGCTAGGGCGGCCGCCGTAGGTTCATTGATGATGCGTTTCACCTCTAGACCGGCAATTTTACCAGCATCTTTGGTGGCTTGACGTTGGGAGTCGTCGAAATAAGCTGGCACAGTGATAATTGCTTCCGTGACTTTTTCGCCCAAGAAAGCTTCGGCATCAGCCTTAATTTTTGAAAGAATCATGGCAGAAATTTCTTCTGGCGTGTATTCTTTGCCATCCATCTCTACTGCTACGCCACCGCCTTTTTTGACGATTTTGTAAGGCATAATATCAAGGTCGTGCTTGACTTCTTTGTCTTCAAAGTTGCGGCCGATCAGGCGTTTGATGCCGTAGATGGTATTTTTTGGGTTGGTTACGCGTTGGCGCTGGGCAATCTTGCCCACTAGGCGCTCGCCTTTTTTCGTTACGGCCACTACGGATGGTGTAGTGCGGTCACCTTCGGCGTTTGTGATTACCTCTGGTTTACCAGCCACCATATAGGCAAAAGCCGAGTTGGTGGTGCCGAGGTCGATACCGATAATTTTACTCATTTTTCCTCCATGTGTCGGGTTTTTAACGTTTTGTTTCTAGCACTCTACCCGCATGACTGCTAAACATACCCCTATATTAGCAAACTAGCACTCGCATGTCAAGACTGCTAATAAAAATTGTGAAATTATTATTCTAAAATGGGGTTATTTTGCCATCTGATGATCGCCAAACTTCCTTTCACTACAATCTCACATCTCGTCCGCGCGCACCACTCATCTACGGCCTTCCCAGCTCCTGGTAGTTGAGGGTTATTATAATCATGCACCAGAATTATCCCACTCGGCACCATTTTTTGTTCTACCAGTTCCAGGCTAGTCTTAATAGATTGATACAAATCTCCATCCAAAAACGCAAATGCGATCCGCGCAGGCAAGTCGGCGCGAGAGTCTAGTTCTTCAAAAAATCCTTTTACCACCACAGGGGGCTCAAACCCTGCCTTCTTGAATTTTGCCAACAAATCCCGCTTGGAAAATCTTAGAGCTCCCGCCTGAAAAGCTGCCCCAGCTACCGAATCGTCGTGCTCGGTTTTCTCAGGTAGCCCTTCAAAAGAATCATACAACCACAACTCCGCTGCACTATTATTCCGCTTAATCAACTCGGTCAGCAACAGGGAAGTATCACCGCGGTAGCAACCAAATTCCACCAGATCTCCCGTCAGCCGTAGGCAGGCTCTCGCGCAGGCCAAAATAGTGCTGGTTTCCCCAGCACTAACTTGGTCATTATGCGCATAGTCGTTCATTTCGGTTCGCCGACTGGATTATTTTTCTCCGTCCAGCAAGACAGTCGCACGGCGAATCATTTCTTCAAACTCATCGGTACGGATCACATAGACTGGTTTAGAACCCTCAGCGGCGATATTGGTGTGACGCTCTGGCATCTCGGCTAGATTTTTAGCCTCATCAATCTGGAAGCCGAGATAGCCAAGTTTTTTGACTACTTCAAGGCGAGTCTCATCTGAGCGCTCGCCAATGGTGGCAGTAAATACGATCGCATCCACGCCATCCATCGCAGCAGCCATCTGGCCAATCGCCGCACGAATGCGGTAATTATAGAGGTCGAGTGCAAAAGCGTCTTTTTGACTGCCATTGTCGCGGGATTTCATCACCTCGCGCATATCGTCGGAATTAGCAGAAACTCCTTTAAGGCCGCATTCTTTATTGAGGAATTTTTCCAAATCTTCGTCATTTTCGATGCCGCGGGCACGTTTGATAGCAAGCGCGGCAGCGGCGTCAATTGAACCGGTGCGGGTGGACATCATCAAACCTTCTAGTGGAGTAAAGCCCATGGTGGTATCAACCGATTTGCCATTTTGGATTGCAGTGAGGGAAGAGCCTGAACCGATGTGGCAGACGATCACTTTTTCTGGCAAAATACCAGCTTTTTCCATGTAATGAGCGATTGAACCCATCGAAAGGCCATGATAGCCCCAGCGTTTAATCTCATATTGATCGGCCAATTCGGTGTCAAAGGCATAGTATTTAGCCAAATCTGGGCGGTCATTATGGAAGCCAGAGTCAGAAACCGTCACTACAGGGGTGCCAGCAAAGCTCTTCACGAAGTGCTCGATTTCGCCTGCCACCACTGGAATATGGAGAGGAGCGGTCTTTTTACCGATCTCTAGCTGTTTTAAGCACTCTTCATCTACTAGGTGGTCATAAGCAAAGTAAGAGCCCGGAGCCGCCGTACGGGCCAAAATTACGTCAATTTTGGTGTTTTCGTCCAGATATCCTTCGCTGGTGAGCAAATCTTTCAGATTGGCCACGGTATCGGTCAGGCTGGCGAAATCGGTGGTGATTTTCTTTTTGGTATCATCTGCTTTTTTGAGCGTACAGATGATGTTGGCTCCTTCAAACTCAAAATGTAGCGAGCAGAGCAGGTCATTGCCACGGTAAAGCGCATATTTACGCGAGCTACTGCCAGGGTTGGTAATCAAAATCAATCTAGATTCAGTCATATTTCTCCTTATTTTTCTTAAATTATAACGCATTTTGCGAGATTTGATGAGACTAACTCAACCAAATTGCCCCAACTGGCACTCTTGCATTTCAAGTGCCAATTATTTATAATGAATTGTATGCAAAAGCGCGACTATTATGAAGTTCTAGGCGTCAAAAAAACCGCCTCTGATGATGAAATCAAAAAAGCTTATCGCAAGCTTGCGATCAAGTATCATCCAGACAAAAACCCTGGCGACAAAGCGGCCGAAGAAAAATTTAAAGAAGCCACAGAGGCCTACGAGGTCGTTTCGGACAAACAAAAACGTGCCCGTTATGATCAATTTGGCCACGCCGGCGTGGGTGGCGATGGCTTTGGCGGCGCCCCAGGCGGCAATCCTTTCCAAGGTGGCGGATTCAACTTCAACGGTCAATCTTTTAATTTCGATTTTGGTGGCGGTGGTTTCGAGGATATTTTGGGCTCCATCTTTGGTTTTGGTGGCGGTCGTCAGGCTCGCCGTGGTGCAGATTATCGCACCAATCTCACAATTTCTTTTGAAGAAGCTATTTTTGGCACCACAAAGACTATCAATCTAGAGGGGTCCAGTCTCAAAATCAAGATCCCTGCCGGCATCGATGACGGCATGTCTATTCGCCTCCAAGGCAAAGGTGGTGCCGCTCCGCAGGGCGGCGAAAAAGGCGATTTGTATGTGCAGGTGCGCGTTCGCCCACACCGTCATCTCACCCGCGAGGGCGCGATTATTCTCTCTGAAGAAACTATTTCCATGGTCGATGCAGCTCTTGGCACTGAAATCAACGTCGAAACTGTAGATGGCAAGGTCACTATGAAAGTTCCAGCCGGCACCCAGTCTGGCACCCCGTTCAAGCTCAGCGGGCATGGCGTTCCGCTGATGCGTTCCGACGACCGTGGCCCGCATATTGTCACTATTATTGTCGAAACTCCCAAAAATCTCACCAAAAAACAAAAAGAACTCCTCGCCGAATTTCGTGGCGCCAAAAAACGCGGCTTCTGGTCTTAGATTTTTTGGTTATGCTATAATTTTGATATGCAATCATTTAGAACCGCCCATTCTCGTCTTTCTTTGTTCGGCATTTTCCTGGCTGGCATTTTTGCACTTACGGCTTCCATTTCTCCGGCCTCGGCTCTATCTGCCCTTCAGCAGGGGGCGATTTCACAACATTGTGGCACCATCACCCAAAGTCTCAGCACTTTGCGTCGCGCAGACAGCCAGACTCGTATTTATCTAGGCTCTTATTACGAATCTCTGCTGAAAAAATTCATCATTCCGCTCAATATTCGGCTCACCAAGACCAATCCAGACACTTACCTCATGGACCTCCAAAACAGATTCACCGACACCCGCAATAATTTTTCGCAACAATTTATCAAATACAGCCAGAAGCTAGATGAGCTGATTGCTGTTGATTGTCGCACCAACCCTGCCAGCTTTTATCGTAGTCTAGGGCACGTTCGTGCCGAGCGGCAGAAACTCGCAGAAATTACCGCCATCATGAGTGGCATTATCGACGAACATATTATCGCCGTGCAAAATCTGGGAGCTTCGCTATGAAGTCTGGTGGCCGCAATCTACTTTTCCTGACGGGAGCTTCCATCGTTTTGGCTACCGTAGCCACGATCGTGAGCTTACTGATTTATTATCTCAGCGGCGACATTTATCTAGATCGTTCTCGTCCGGGTTTTTTACCAGATAAGCCCGAAAAAACCACCAGCCAGCGCTATGCTTTTTCCGATTCTGGCGAAATCAACCAAAAAGTTCTAGATGACTATCTCAAACATTTTCAAAAAGCCACCAAATCGCTAGATCAGATAGAAGCCCCCTTTTCGGAAGCTCCGCTTTCGGACGACTCGTTAGGTATTCCCGCCGACGAATAACTATGCTATAATAATGACGCTGCGCGAGTGGTGAAATTGGTATACACGTATGCCTTAGGAGCATATGCCGCAAGGCGTGCTGGTTCAAGTCCAGTCTCGCGCACCAGAATTAGATTTACGCATATGTCAAATCCGAAATTGTCTGGAGCTACGCTCGATCTACGCGTGTACTTGTTCTTGTCTTAATTTCTTAACTTTAGCAATCAAAATACAAGAATATGTTGGTAAAAATTTTCGGCACATTCTCTGTTCCACAATCCACTCCACGATGCTTTTGAGCAAATCATAATAAAATTCTTTTGTAGCTAGTCTGAGATTTTCCACTAATTTCATTGCAATCTGCGCCAATAAATAAAAATCCCCTATTTTAGCCATAAACCGAAAATATCTTTTGTATAAAAATAAAAACCATAATGTCGCTTCTATAATTTCCGTATCATTCGGGTTAAAAGTTTTTATTTTGTCGATTAAACTACTATAGTTTAGCAAAATTTCTGCTTCGATTAATTTTAACAAATCATTCGCACTGTGATAATGCATATAAAAAGTAGATGGCGCGATATGCGCCATTTCGCACAATCTTTTCGCTGCCAGATGTTCATGCCCTTGCCAAGAGGTACAAAATAAGGCCTTCCGAAGGGCCTTCTCAGTTTTTATATAACGCAAGTCCTGTTTATTGGGCTTCTTCGTCATATCCTTTTTCCTTTTTAGATGTTTGTTTTGGTGCCCGAGACAGGACTTGAACCTGCACATCCTTGCGAACACTAGCACCTGAAGCTAGCGCGTCTGCCAATTCCGCCACTCGGGCATAAACAGATTATACCACACTTCATCTCGGCTTGGTTCTGTGTTAAAATAAACATTATTGGAGGATTATGATTAGACTAATTTATGATCAAACCCTGGATATTTCGGCCGCTAAGGTTAAATGGCAAGAGTTGCCAGAAGAAGAAATGACCGGATGGATTGACCTGCCAGACAATTACGATCGCGACGAGGTGGAATGCATCAAGCTCGCCGCAAAAAAAATTCAGCAAACTTCTAAATTTCTCGTCTGCATTGGCGTAGGCGGTTCCTATCTTGGTCATCGCGCCGTTATCGAAGCTCTTGGTGATTATCGGGGTATCAAAATTCGTTACACCGGCAATTCTTTGAGCACTCAGGCCCTCAATAAGCTACTTGCCGAAATCGGCGACGATGATTTCTCTGTCAATGTCATCAGCAAATCCGGCACCACCACAGAGCCCGCCATTGCCTTCCGCTTTTTCCGCGACAAGCTCATTCAAAAATATGGTCGCGCAGAAGCTTTCAAGCGCATTTATGCTACCACCGATGGTAAAAATGGCGCCTTGCACGATGAAGCCGTCAAAAATGGCTATACTAGATTTACCGTTCCAGACAATATCGGCGGCCGTTTCTCCGTCCTGACCCCAGTTGGCCTGCTTCCGATCGCTGTTGCCGGCGTTGATATCGATGAATTATTAAAGGGTGCATCTTTACAAAAAAATACTACTCGCACGGACGTTTTCCAATATGCTGCCTTGCGCCTTTCGCTCTTTTTACGTGGTCACGACATCGAAATCCTTGCGTCTTTTGAGCCAAATTTGCGCTATTTTGCCGGCTGGTGGAAGCAACTTTTTGGTGAGACCGAAGGCAAACAAAATCAGGGTATTTTTCCCGCTTCTACAGTTTTTACCACCGATTTACACTCGCTCGGCCAATATATGCAACAGGGCCGTGCCAACATTTTTGAGACCATGATCAAGTTCCGTCGTCAGCCTGCCATCGGCGGCGAGATTACTGTGCCTTATGACGAGGAAAATCTCGACGGTCTCAATTTTGTGGCTGGACGCTCGTTATCTGAAATTAACGCCATTGCGCAAGAAGCCACAGCCATCGCGCACAAGCGCCACATCCCAGTGGTTCAAGTGGAAATGCCGGATTTGTCCGCCCGTTCTCTCGGCGCTCTAATTTATTTCTTCCAGTCTGCCTGTGCGATTTCCGCCAAGCTTCAAGGCGTCAATCCCTTCGACCAGCCAGGTGTTGAAGACTATAAAACTGAGCTCTTCCGCTTGCTCGGCAAGCCAGGCTACTAGTGCTATACTTTTATTATGAACCATTTGTATTATTCTGGCCCAGTAGTCTTGGCTATTTTAGATGGCGTTGGCCTCAGCACTTCTGATTACGGCAACGCTTTGCATCAAGCTAAATTGCCTTTTTTGAATCATTGTTTCGCCCATGAGTCATTTCTCTCACTTCGCGCCTCCGGTCCGGATGTTGGCCTACTCGAGGGCTATATGGGTAATTCTGAAGTTGGGCATAACACTATCGGCACAGGCCAGATTATCAAACACGGCATTGCGCACATTGAGGAACATTTTGCTACCGGCCAAATTTGGCAATCGGCAGCCTGGCGGGATGCCATCAAAAATCTTCACGCACATCGTTCTACTCTGCATTTCGCCGGGATTTTCTCTGATGGCGGTGTTCACAGCCACATCGGTCATCTTGAGAAAATGATCCAAAAAGCCTACGAGGAGGGTGTTCGCAAGATTCGCCTTCATCTCGTTTTGGACGGTCGCGACGTTGCGCCAGTCTCTGAGCCACGTTTTATTCAGCGTATTGAACAATTTTTTCAACATTTTCCAGATGCTGATTTTCGCATCGCCTCTGGTGGCGGACGTATGGTTTTTGTCGCCGACCGTTATCAAAGTGATTGGTCGATTGTTGAGGCCGGTTGGCAGGCCATGGTAGCCGGCAAGGCCACTTGTTATTTTCATGATGCCGTCACCGCAATTCAGTCTCTGCGAGTCCAAATTCCTGGCTTGCAAGATCAAAATTGCCCGCCTTTTGTTATTGTTTCAGAAGATTCCACTCCGGTCGGTAGAATCCAAGACCACGATAGTGTGATTTACTATGATTTTCGGGCCGATCGTGCCCTAGAAATATCCATGACCTTCACTCAGGAAGATTTTCCTTATTTCGATCGCGGCCAGCGCCCAGAAGATTATT
>CAMBYK010000024.1 GCA_945872155.1 uncultured Candidatus Saccharibacteria bacterium | reverse complement strand
TACCTACTGGAGCCTATAAAGACACCCTAGTATTCACTGCTGTAGCTAACTATGTCCCACCAACTCAATCTACTTTTAGTTATATTACAAATATGCAAGATATGACACCAGAGATCTGTGCATTAGAAACCACACCTAATGCTTATATAAACAATGCAGCTCCAGCTACCGATTATTCCAATATCGTATCTACTACTACCATTGAACACACTGATGACAAAAACAAGGTGCCAGAAGCAATACTTACCGATACCAGAGACAACAAAACCTATGTCGTCCGGAAACTTGCAGACGGCAATTGTTGGATGGTGCAGAATCTAGCTTTCTCACCAAATGCAGGACAAGTATTAACAAGTGCTGATACTGATATGAATGGTGGTAGAACTTTCACCGCTCCAGCAGCATCTACTGCTGGGCAAACTTGGAGTCCTTATGGCACAGATGGCCCTCACTGGCTTAAACCCGAAGCAGGTTATGAATACTACAAAGAACAAAACCTCAATACTAATGGTACTATAGCAGGAAATGCCACTAACGCCTCTACCGGCACTCCACTTGAGTCTGCTGGAAATTACTATGACTGGCCTATGGCTACGGCTGGAATGCGTGATGTTAATGGCAATTCATTGCTTGGTGTAGCTTTTGGTGAGGCTGCAGATTCTATTTGTCCGAAAGGGTGGGGGTTGCCTAATTCTTACGGCACGAGATCTCATAATAATCTGATAGTTGTAGCATATAGTCTAACTGAGGGATCTAGTCAGCCAAAAACTTCAGCTCAACTTGTTGTCTCACCTTTTTCTTTTGTACGTGCTGGACATTATAGTTATACATCGCCGTTTACCGCTATCGGACGTCATGGATATGGTTGGACCAATAGGTCATATCAGGATAATACTGTATATGCTCGTAGTTTTAGGTTTTTGGATACAGAATCAGACACGGCTTTTGGTAATAGTAGGGGGTTGGCTTTTGCGGTGCGCTGTTTGGCGCGGTAGGTGATTTTTGCTTGAAATATGGTAAAATAGATGGGAGTCCAAGAGACAACCGCTGGATTCCAGAGGAAAGTCCGGGCAGCACAGGATACGGTAGTTTCTAACGGAAACCGTTCGCGAGAATAGGGAAAGTACCACAGAGACAATACCGCTAGGGCGTTTATGGCGTTCGAGTAAGGGTGAAAAGAGTAAGGTAAGAGCTTACAGTGTGTCATGGTGACATGAGACAGGGGCAAACCCTACCGGCTGCAAGGAGTGCTAGATACCTTGATCCGAGGATGCACGTTTACCGCTAGAGCGTTGGAGCAATTCAAGGCCTAGATAGATGGTTGTCGGCTTGCAAGAGCTACAGAACCCGGCTTATTTTGGGCTCATCAAAAAACTCCCCATTGGGGAGCTTTTTGATTGTAGCTTCGGCTTATTTAGCAGTTGGGCTCTTGATGATGCCTTTTTTCTTGAGGGTGCGCAAAGCGGAAGTGGAAACGTTGACGCGGAGTTTTTGACCATTAATGACCAAAGTGCGTTTTTGGACGTTTGGCTTGAATACTTTGCGGGTTTTGTGTTGGGAAAAAGAGACATTGTGGCCGTACATTTTGCCTTTGCCGGTGATTTCACAGACTGCCATTTTATTGCTCCTTCACAGTTTTTACGATTGCTTCAAATGCGGCTTTGTTGTTGACTGCGAGTTCGGCAAGAATTTTGCGGTCAACAGTGATGTTTTTGGCTTTCATGCCAGCGATAAGCTGAGAATAAGAAAGGCCAAGTTCGCGGGAAGCATTATTGATACGGGTGATCCAGAGAGCGCGAAGGTCGCGTTTTTTGTTGCGGCGATCGCGATAGCTGTAGCGAAGAGCTTTAATAACACCTTGTTTTGCAAGACGAAAACTGCGGGTGCGGTAGTGTTGCATGCCTTTAGCGGCTTTGAGGATCTTCTTGTGTTTTGCGCGTGCTGGGACGCCTCGTTTAACTCTCATATTAGACTCCTAATGCAGTTTTAACGTTTTTTGCGATTTTGCCTTGAATAACGGCAGCAGTTTTCATGTTGCGTTTCCTGGATTTGGATTTTTTGGCAAGAATGTGGTTGCCGAAGGCGCGTTCGCGAACTAATTTACCAGAGCCGGTGATTTTGATACGCTTGGCGGTACCTTTATGCGTTTTGAGTTTAGGCATAATTTTTCCTTTGATTAGATTGTTATTGAAAGTACGACCAGGGAACCGTGGAAGTAGGAAATTACTTCTTCCGAATTCCGACTGATAGATTACGTCCAGCAAATTGAGGTTTGCCTTCTACGATGGCGTCTTCAGTGAATTCAGCGAGAACTCGTTGCATGAGCTGATCGCCAAGATCTTTGTGTGCCATCTCGCGGCCTCGAAAGACAATCATGATTTTGACGCGGTCGCCATCTGCAAGAAAGCCTTTGATTTTGCGAATTTTAATGTGAAGGTCGTTATCGCTGATTTTGAGGCCAATTTTCATTTGCTTGAGCTCGGATTGTTTTTCGCGAGCTTTTTTGCGATTTTTGGCTTCTTCTTTCATCTTTTGGTACTGATATTTGCCCCAATCGATGATTTTAACGACAGGCGGATTAGCGTTGGCGGAAATTTCTACCAAATCTACTCCTTGTTCTGTAGCGAGGATCTGTGCTTCGCGGCTGGACATAATACCCAGCTGCTCCCCATTAGTACCGATGACGCGCACCTCACTATAACGAATTTCGCCGTTGATTTTGGTGCGTTGATTGTTGCTGATGGGAGTATCCTTTCTCTTTTGCTTTACAGGTGGGATTATAGCAGATATCGACAGGGAATTCAAGGGGTTTTAGGGCTAAGGTTGGTGTTCGTGGCGCGGAGTTAAGTATGAGCGCGTAATGTAGGAGAAAGTAGTGGCGTGCAATGCAAGACTAAATGCTGTCGCGGTAGCTGAGCGCTTCGGAGATTTGTTTTGTGCCGACATTTTCTGTGACATCAAGATCGGCGATAGTTTGGGCTACTTTGATGATTTTGAAATAGCTTCGGGCTGAAAGACCGAGCCGTTCGGAGGCGCGAGAGAGGAGATCCTTGGCGCCTTTGGTGAGGTGGACGGTTTGGGCAATTTGGGTAGGAGAAAGACGAGAATTAAATTGTTCAGTGCCAAAACGTTGGTGCTGGCGCTTAATTGCATCTGTAATAGTATTTTTTACAACATTGTGTTCTTGGTTTATGGATGAAACGAGCAGGAGCTGATTGGGGACTTTTTGGACGTTGATAGTGAGATCGATACGATCGAGTAATGGACCGGAGAGCTTTTTACGATAGTTCTGAATTTGGGCGGGAGTGCAATTGCAGGGGTGAGAAGGGTCTTGGTAAAAACCACAAGGACAGGGGTTCATGGTGGCGATTAGCATAAAGTCTGCAGGATAGGTGGTTTTTTGTTTGGCGCGAGAAATTGAAATAATGTGGTCTTCTAGTGGCTGCCTGAGGGCTTCGAGAAAGTCGCGGCTAAATTCTGGGAGTTCGTCGAGAAACAAGACGCCGTGATGGGCAAGGGAAATTTCGCCTGGGCTGGCTTTGGCGCCACCGCCGATGAGCGAGATTGAGCTACTAGTGTGATGGGGAGAGCGAAAAGGTCGAGTGGAGATGACTTGCTCTGATAGCCCGGCGAGGGAATAAATTTTGGTGATGTCGAGCTGCTCTTGTTTGGTGGGCGGGGGAAGTAGATTGGCTGCAGTTTGGGCGAGGAGGGTTTTGCCAGAGCCAGGTGGGCCAAACAAGAGGATATTGTGATGCCCCGCAACGGCGATATTGAGGGCACGTTTGGCGATATCCTGGCCACGGATTTGGTCGAGGGTGGGGAGCTCATTGGCTGGCTCGATAGGTTCTATAGATTGGTGTGTCGGAGTAGAGATCAATTGAATGTTTTTGAGGTGGAAGAAAAGTTGTTTGAGAGTGGCGACGCCGATAATTTTGATCCCAGGGATAAGAGTGGCTTGGTTTAGATTGTTTAGAGGAAGATATACTTCTTTGAATCCAGCTTGTTTGGCGCACTCTATGACATTGATAATCCCGCGCACAGGACGGATGCTGCCGTCTAGTGAGAGTTCGCCGATGAATAGGCGGTTTTTCACATCGGCAGGCAAGAGTTGCTGGGAAAGGATTAGAACAGAAAGCGCAATGGAGAGGTCTAGATAGGTGCCGTCTTTGGCCAGTTCGGCAGGGGCGAGGTTGATGGTGATTTTTTGGTCTGGGAAGACAAAATCCGAGCTTCTAAGGGCACTTCTGACGCGCTCTTTAGCTTCGGAAACGGTCTTGTTGGCCATGCCGACGATAAAAAACGCAGGAAGGCCACGGCTTTTGTCGCCTTCGACTTCAATGATTTTGCCGTCGTAGCCTGTGGGGATGGCAGAATAAACTTTGGAAATCATAGCCCAAGCATAGAATTTTAATGTAAAAAAGTGCAACCGTGAGCGTGTTGATAGAGAAGAACAGATATGATATAATGATGGCAGTTGGGGCTGACAAAGCTTAGACGGATTATTAACAGACATCAGGCACGACGTTTGATACCGTAAGTATTGAATAAGTGAAGAAAAAACTTCCAAGCATGTGCTTTTTGCACCTGCATTTGCCTAAAATATTCTAGGCCGGTTTTGACTTAAGGTTCCGTAGAGTCAGAATTGCAAGATTACGGGAATAGAATTGTGACTGTGACGAGTTGCGGTTTGAAAGAATTTGTCATGACGATTAGTAGTTTGGTCTTTTGCAGCTGCTAGTATAAGTCGAGAATGAAACAGAAGACTATGCGTGTAGAATGGTGTCCAGGTGATAGTTCGGACCCGGAGGCAGTATCCGGCAGCTCCACCAACATTTGAGATTTTTAAACAAACAGAAAGGACCGGTAACTGCGAGGAAAACCGGTCCTTTCTGCATAGAGTACGGAGTTTTTGGTACGTTTTTGTTTTTGGCTTTTGAATAACATTTTTATTCAAAAGCTACCCCTATAATATGACAGAAAAGCGCTTGTGTCAATAGATTTTTGCATAAAATTTTTATGATTTTTGGGAAGTTTTCCACAGAGATTTGGTGGCTAAATTTTTTAACTGGCGTAGGTTAGTTCGTGGACTTATGTTTAATTAGGCAGAAAAAAAGTAGCTGCGGGATTTGACGCGAGGTTGTGGACGAAGTGCGCCGATTGCATTGACGGGTTGTTTGAGTAGGTTTTGGTACGTGGCGTCGGGCTTTTGAGTTTTGTGGGATGGTTGCGGGTTTTTGGAGTGGCTTTGTAGTAAAAAAACTGCAACTATCATATCGACAAAAAATACTAAACGCTCGCTAAAAACCAATATCAAACATTTACTAAAAAATTGATGCCGAGCATTAATCGAAAATTTAATGACAAATATAACCAAAAAATCAAAAAAGTTTTGAGCGTCGAATTTGTAAAATAGCGTGTTTTGCATTTCGCAAACTAACGTGTTTTTGTATTGTTTTGGCCGGCACGTTGTCGTTTTTTTGTCGCAAAATGATAAAAATAAAATTCAATAAAATTGGTATTTAAAAAATGGCGGGGCGAACTGCACTAAGCATTTTGATGAGCTGAAGTTTAAGAATGGAAGAACCCAGAAAAGCCGTAGGCGAACAAAAAAGCAAAATGTTGTAAAAAATAACTATAGAGGTGGTATCTGTAAGAGAATAAAAATTTTAAAATGAAATGTTGTAAAAAACACAAAGAAAGATAGTTTTAGTAGGAACAGGGAAGAAAAGAATAAATATCGCATGGTGTTGTAGAAAAGACATAAAAAAGTTGAACAAAGCACTTGCAATATACGGAAAGTTGTGATAGGATAAAAAAGTCGAAGGACAAAACAAAAACAACAAACAAAATTGAACATTAAAAATAAAAAGTTGGCGAGCGAAAAGGTAGTTTCTAGCCATAAATTACAAAATAGGAATTACCTAGAGCTCCGCGAACAGCGTAGAGCGCATTAGAAGATCGGATCGTTAGCACCTTAAAAAGAAATAGAACGAAACGAGAACTAATAAGGACATGCTTCACTATACGTGGAGCGGTCAAACAGCCAAAGAGTAGCAGGATTGCGGCCTAAAGTAATGTTTATTAAGCGTCGGATAATTCAACTACTCTTTTGGCCCAGAGAGAAGACTTGGGGACGACCGGGAGGTCCAAACGAAGAGACAGGTGGCAAAAAACCAACAGATATGATATAATCATAACCGTTATGAATCGTGTTTTGCTGTTAGTTTTTGGAATAGCTGTCGCAGTTTTATTAGTCTTAGTAAATTTTACAACCCCTGCGGGTATTGGACCGCTAGGGGTTTTAGTTTTTTTCACAACGTTTTATGCGTTGTGTTTTTGCGTGGCGGTTTGGTTGGTCAGGAGTTTTTTTAACGCAATTGGACAGAAGAACCGACAAACAAAAAAGGAGTTAGCTTATGCGACGGTGATTGCTTTTAGCCCAATTATGCTACTTTTGGTGCAGTCGTTTGGCCGAGTAAATTTATTAACGGGTTTTTTGATTGGATTTTTCGTGTTTTTGGGGTGTTTGTTGGTGAATAAAAGATTGTAATATGCTAGAATATGCTTATGAATGAAAAGGTGGAAGACTTGCAGACAGAGAAGATAAGGAGTGGTTTTGAACCTGGCGTTTTTGGTATGGAGCAAGCCTCTACCAGAGAGAATTTAGCGGAGAAGGGGAGGGTGAAACCAGAGAATAATGCTCAGAACTATAATTTTGAAAGAGAAATGCAACTGGGGGGAGCGGCGCTATTTGGGATGCCTCCAGGGGTGGAGGAAAACACAACGATCCCCAACAGCGACGGGAAAGAGATTTTGGCGGATGCGCCAGAGTTTTCTGTGGATAGCGATAAGCTAGACAAAGAGTGGCTAAAAAAGATGCGCGATACAGAGAAGCAGGACGCAGAGGACCCGAGAAAATTAGCTAACGATCTGTATCTTTTGAAGACTGAGTTTTTGCGACAGAGATATGGCCGGACCCTTGGGAGTAATAATTAATTATGCGTGTCTGGGTGGAAGAAAGTAGAAAAGGATTAGCACTATGGACATGAGTCTGCTAACTACGGGTGTTGTAATAATTACTATAACAGTAGTGGTTATGGCTTTTTTGTGGGCGAAATACTTGGCGGGACAGCGAGAAGCGAAAAATTATGAACGGGCGCTCAAAATGGTGCCAATGATGATCCATTTGCCGCCTTCAACTGACGACATAAAGGGGGACGGAAGAGATGAGCGAGACGTGACAAACGAGGCGATTGCGCAAGCTCAGGTGATGTATGCGATTATTGCGTCAACCGTGGACAAAGGATTTAAGACCAGGGTGTTTGGGCAAAAACACATTGCTTTTGAGATTATTGCTAGAGATGGGCTGATTAAATACTACGCGATTGTGCCGGCAGTAATTACCGAGACGGTGAAACAGGCGGTTCTTTCGGCTTATCCGACGGCCAGGCTAGAAGAGGTGCAAGAAGAGAACATTTTTTCTGAACAGGGAAAGGCTGCAGGGGTGGCAGGTGGTGAGTTGACGCTGAAGAAAGAGTTTGTCTATCCGATAGCAACTTATGAAGAGACGCAGTGGGATGCTAGCACGGCACTGTTGAATGCGCTGTCCGCAGTGAAAGAAGACGAAGGTATGGCTTTACAAGTATTGGTGCGCCCGACGGATGGAAGTTGGACAAAAAAATCGACGGAGTGGTCAAAAAATATAAGTAGTGGGAATAAAAAAAATAGTAGTAGCTCCAACATTATGATCAAAATTGGAGATTTCTTTGTGGACCTTTTGGAGGCACTTTGGAAACCGCCTGATATGCATGAATATAAGAACGAGATTAAGCCACAAGAGCCATTGACGAATATGCAGCAAGAAGAAATGCGCTCTATTGAGGCTAAAACCAAATATCCGGGCTTTGAGACGCAGATTAGGGTAATTGCAAGCTCTAGCAGTAAAATGCGCTCAGAGGCGCTTCTGGGCGGCCTGGTGGCGGCTTTTTCGCAGTTCAATTCGCAGGCGAACAATGGATTCAAATACGAGATTATACATGATATGAAAAAATTGGCAAAAGATTATATTTTTCGAGCGTTTACGCAGCCGCAAAATTATGGAGTGTTGAATAGTGTGGAGTTGGCGACGATTTTTCATTTGCCGGCGCAAAGTTCGATTCCAAATAGCCAGGTGGAGCGCCAGATGACCAAACAGGTGGATGGGCCGGCTAAGTTGATGCAAGAGGGGGTAATTTTGGGCGTAAATGAGTTTCGTGGACAGCAGAAAGAGATTCGCCTGTCGGAAGACGATAGGCGTCGTCACACTTATGTGATTGGTTCTACCGGTATGGGTAAAACGGTATTTTTGACTAATTTGGCCTATCAGGACATGATGGACGGGCGCGGGTTTGCGTTTATTGACCCGCACGGTGATGCGGTGGAAGATATTTTGAGCAAAGTGCCACCAGAGAGAATTGACGACGTAATTTATTTCGATCCAGGCGATTTAGAACATCCGATTGGGATGAACATGTTTGAGTTTAGCTCGCCCGACCAGAAGGATTTTATTGTGCAAGAAGGTATCAATATGCTGCAGAGTTTGTACGACCCGAGCAATCAAGGATTCTTTGGGCCGCGGGGGCAGCATATGTTTAGGAATGCGGCCTTGCTTTTGATGTCCGATCCGAAAGGCGCGACCTTTATTGATATTCCGCGTTGTTTTGTAG
>CAMBYK010000023.1 GCA_945872155.1 uncultured Candidatus Saccharibacteria bacterium | reverse complement strand
CGGCCAGCGCCCAGAAGTTTATTTTGCTGGGCTCACTGAATACCAGGCCGATGATCACGCGCCGCAAAACCAACTCGTCCCGCCCATCAATCTATCTGCTCCGCTCAATGTTTTCCTCGGTCAACAGGGAATTAGCCAATTTGCCATTTCTGAATCCGTCAAATTCGGGCACATCACCTATTATTTCAACGGCAACAGCGCCGAAAAGGCCCCGCTTGAAGACCATTTCGAAGTCCCATCTGACCAAGGCATCACTTTCGACACTACCCCTGCCATGAAATCAGCGGGAATTACCGACCAAGTCTTGGCTAATTTGTCTAAGTATCGCTTTATTCGTATCAATTACCCGGGTGGCGACATGGTTGGTCACACCGGCAATTTAGCCGCCACCGTTCAGGCCCTCGAGGCCATCGACGCTCAGCTTGCTCGCCTCGCTCAAGCGGTCGAGCAGCTTGGCGGCGTACTTATTATCACTGCCGATCATGGCAATGCTGAAGCAATGTTAGATCAAAACGGCGCACCTAAAACTTCTCACACTACCAACCCCGTCCCCTGTATTTTTTACGACCATACACCCAACGCCCAGCTTTACCGCCTCGCCTCTGGCCACCTCGGGCTCAGCAATTTAGCTTCCACTATCGCTCTACTCCTCGACCAGCCAAATTACCCCGCAGCCTGGGCCACCCCGCTGATTGAACTGCTTTAATAATTTCGGACTCTTTCGGATCAAGCCGTCTTTGCCAGATTCGGGTTTTGCTACTCGAACTACTTTGATTTTGGCCCTTCATTTTGCTACAATATGTTAGTTAATTAATGCGCGCCGCGCTTTTGGAGGAAATATGCCTATCACCAAAGCCATCATTCCAGTTGCAGGTTGGGGAACTCGTCGTTTGCCTATTACTAAAATTATCGAAAAATCCATGTTGCCAGTAGGGAATCGCCCTTTGGTAGACTATTCCGTGCAAGAGCTTATCAAGGCCGGTATCAAAGATATCTACATGGTGATTTCCAATGTCGAGCCCTGCCAAGTTCAAGAGTATTACAAAGACAACCTCGCGCTCAACCAGTATCTCATTGACCGTGGTAAGGCCGATCGCCTCGCTCTGGCCAAAACTTTGCCAGACGATGTCAAGATTCATTACACTGTCCAAGACCCGGCCGGCAAATACGGCACCGCTGTGCCCATTGCTATGGTGGTAGAAGAATACAACATCAATGAGCCAGTCTTAGTTTTTATGGGCGACGATTTCGTCTGGAATCCAAACGGTGCCTCCGCCTCAGAAACTTTGCTCTCTGCCCTGCAGGATTCTAGCGATTGCGCTATTTTAGGCTCCGAAATCGACCAAAACCAAGTAGAAAAATATGGCGTTTTCTCTGTCGAAGACGGCAAACTCGTCGGCATTGTCGAGAAGCCCAAGCCAGCCGAAGCTCCCAGCAATCTGATCAATATCAGCAAATACGTCATGTCTCCGGCCTTGTTACAAGAAATCGTGCATTACGTAGCAGATAATGATTTTGGTCCGCAAGATCAGGAATACATGGTCACCGACCCAATTTACAGCTTTATCAAAAAAGGCGGCGTCATGCGCGTTGCCAAAGCTGAAGGCGAATACCTTGACGGTGGCTCCGTTGAAGGTTGGCTCCACGCCAACAACGTCGTTTGCGGCCAAAATTAGCCTCTAGCGGCATTATTCATCTGGTGATATATATTCATTCTGTGATATAATGATTTTACAACCGCACTCTAGGTTGGAAATCTAACAGAAGGGATTTTTATGGAACAAACACCCTCTTATCAAAGCGAAATTGGCCGCGCAATCGAGCATCTGCGTCTTGAAAAAGGCCTCACTCAAGCTGAACTAGCCGAACAAATTGGTACCAGTCAATCTGCTATTCACCGCATCGAAAGCGGTAAGCAGAATATCTCGCTCAGCCTCATCAAAAAGATTTCCGATCATCTCGGAATGCAAATTCTCTCTATAAATGACAGCGCATTGCAGAGTTATCGTATCCAGGGCGGCCAGACTTTGCACGGAGAGATTACCGTCAACACCAGCAAAAACGCCGCCGTAGGCCTACTCTGTGCCAGTCTCCTGAACGAGGGCAAGACCACTCTTCGTCATGTTGCCAAAATTGAAGAAGTTTTTCGCATTATCGAAGTTTTAGAATCTATTGGCGTCAAATGTCGCTGGATCAACCAAAAACGCGATCTAGAAATTATACCACCAAGTGAATTAAACCTGGCACATCTCGACATCGAAGCCGCGCGCAAAACTCGTTCCATTATTATGTTTTTGGGTCCGCTCATCCACAAATACAAGCATTTTCGCCTGCCTTATGCCGGTGGCTGCTCTCTAGGTGTCCGCACTGTCGAGCCGCACCTGCGAGCACTTTCGCATTTTTCGGTCTCTGTGGATGCGGTTTGCAATAGCGGTTTTTATGAAGTCTCTGTTGATTTGCAAAAATCCAAGGCGCCCAAGCGTATTGTTTTGATCGAGCGCGGCGACACCGTGACAGAGAATGTTCTCATGGCTGCGGCACTTTATCCTGGTAAGACTACTATTGTGGGTGCTTCGCCCAACTATATGGTGCAAGATGTCTGTTTCTTTTTGCAGGCCATGGGCGTCAAAATTAGTGGCATCGGCACCACCACTCTAGAAGTTGAAGGTCGTGCGCATATCGCCGCCGACGTCGAGTATTCTCCGTCCGAAGACCCTATCGAGGCCATGTCTTTCATTGCTGCCGCCTTGGTGACAAAATCCGAAATCACCATCCGTCGTGCCCCGATTGAATTTCTCGAAATCGAGCTAGAAGTTTTGCGCAGCATGAACGCGGATATCATTCGTTCGGAAGAATACTATGCTGATAATGGTTCGACTCGTTTGATGGATCTCTATATTAAAGCCTCCGAGCTGGTTGCTCCTAGTGACAAAATTCACCCCATGCCTTTCCCGGGACTCAATATAGATAACTTACCGTTCTTTGCCGTGATTGCTGCTACGGCCAAGGGCCGCACCCTGATTCACGACTGGGTTTTTGAAAATCGAGCGGTTTATGCTACCTATCTTTCTAATCTTAACGCCAAGGTCGAGTTGCTCGATGCGCACCGCGTCTATCTCAATGGCCCCACCAACTGGCGCGCCGCTGAACTGGTTGCTCCACCTGCCCTTCGCCCAGCTGTAGTCGTGCTCATTGCTATGCTGGCTGCTCCAGGTACCTCGATTTTGCGCAACGTCTATTCAATCAATCGCGGTTATCAAGATTTCGCTAAGCGCCTCCGTCAGCTCGGTGCCAATATCTCTACTCCATCCGGCATTTGATTGATTATCATTAGCCGCACTTCGCCCTATCTTATCTGCCCGTTCGATGCTAGAATATCTATCATGAGTATTTTTCTAAATGGTCTGAACCCCGCCCAACAAGAAGCCGTCCAGACTCTTTCTGGTCCGCTACTGATTTTGGCTGGTGCCGGCTCTGGCAAGACCAAAACTTTGACTCATCGTATCGCTAATCTGATTTCCCATGGCACTAAGCCTCATCAAATTCTTGCCGTCACTTTTACCAACAAGGCTGCTCGCGAAATGCGCGAGCGTCTCTGGAAATTACTCGCCGAAGACCCGCAGTTGCCACCGCCACATCATTTTATGCCCTATATGGGCACTTTCCATGGCGTCTGCGTACGTATTTTGCGTATTGAATACCTTGCCGCTAATCTCAGCCCTAATTTTGTGATTTATGACACCGAGGACCAACTCAGCCTAATCAAGCATTGCGCCAAACAGCTCCGTATCAGCGACCAATCTATTAAACCCAAATCTGTCCAATCCATCATCAGCAAATGCAAAAACGAAGGCACCACTCCAGATGAATATGCCGCCGAAGCCTACTATCCCCTACAAAAAAACATTGCCAAAATTTTTGCCCGCTATGAGCAAGAAAAAATTCGAGCTGAAGCTTTGGATTTTGACGATCTACTCATTCGTGTTGCTCAGCTTTTTGCCAACAATCCGGCAGTTCGTGCCAAATGGCAGCAGCATTTTCAGCACATTTTGATTGATGAGTATCAAGACACCAACCATATTCAATATCGGCTCATCAAATCTTTGGTCGGACCAGAGCGCAATATCTGTGCCGTTGGCGACGACTGGCAGTCAATCTATTCTTGGCGCGGAGCAGATTTTACCAACATTCTCAATTTTGAGCGTGATTTCCCCGGGGCGAAGGTGATCAAACTCGAACAGAATTATCGCTCCACTGCCAACATCCTAGAAGCCAGCCAGCAGATTATCAAGCACAACCACAATCGTTCCGAAAAAACGCTTTTTACCGACCTTGGAACGGGTGAGCCAGTCACGATTGAAGCTCTTTACGACGAGCAGGCTGAAGCCAATTATGTTGCCAGCCTCATCCAGCAGCTAATCGCGCATAAAAAACGCCATTTTGCTGATTTTGCCGTGCTTTATCGCACCAACGCCCAATCTTATGCTTTTGAAAAAGCCTTCATCGCCGCCAAAATTCCTTATAAAATCATCGGCGGCGTGCGCTTTTACGACCGCAAAGAGGTCAAAGATGTGCTAGCCATCTTAAAGCTTTTTGTTAATCCGCAGGATCGCGTGAGCCTCAACCGCACAGTCGCTAATGTCTTGGCCGGCATCGGCCCTACCAGCCTGGCCAAAATTTTTGCTTTTTTGGACCAAAATCCAGACCTTAAATTTACCGATGCTGCGGCCATTGCCGTGTTATCGGGACGCGCTGGCGCTGCTTTTCAAAAACTCGCTAATTTTATTACCCAGACTCCTGCCACCACCCCGCCCGCTCAGCTCATCCAGCAAGTTATTCAACATTTTAATTTTGAAACTCTACTCAAAGATGGCACTCCTGCCGGCCAAGAACGTTTTGATAACCTTGGCGTGTTGGTTGGCAACGCCGTGGGTTACGAGGATTTAGAAGAGTTTCTTACCGACGCGGCTCTGATGTCGAGCGCGGACGAAAGTTCCGAAAAAAACTCTGTCACTTTGATGACTTTGCACGCCGCCAAGGGCCTAGAATTCCCCGTAGTTTTTATGGTTGGTATGGAAGACGGCCTTTTTCCGAGTTCTCGTTCCACTACCGACGATGAGCTCGAAGAAGAGCGTCGCTTAGCCTACGTAGGTATCACGCGCGCCATGCAGGAGCTTTTCCTCACCTACGCCAAATCTCGTTATACTTTTGGCACGCGCAATTATCCCGCCCCGTCCCGTTTCTTGTTTGAGCTCGGCTACGCCCCTCAGCAGTATTTTTCGGGCGCCATCGACGATTTTGGCCAAGATGACTTTGGCTCAAACGATTTTTCAGATGATTTCGACCAGCCTTTTAAGCTTGCCGACCCCTTTGAATCCTCCGACCCCTTCCCGTCAGACCTGCCATTTTACGACTAAATTTGCTATAATGGGTTGCATGAGGCTCCCCTCAAACCATTTCAATCGATCGCTTTTGATTTTGACGGTTCTTTCTGTCGGACTATTTTTTGCCTGTCTAGTCAAAATTACCAGTAAAAACACCTATGCGGAATCGGAGATCGTTGCTCAGCCTAGCGGCAATAATTACGTCACTGTTTTCGACCAAGACAAAAAACTGACTTTTAAGACCTCGGCTAGCACTGTCAAAGAAGCTTTGAAGCGCGCCAAAATCGAGCTTGGTGCAAACGATTTAGTTGAGCCTAAGCTAAACACCAAAATCGATGCTGATAACTTTTTTATCAACATCTACCGTGCTCACCCTGTGATTTTAATTGACGGGGCCACGCGCAGATACCTTATGGTTGCGAGCTTCGACCCCGCTTCTATTGCCCGCGCCGCCAAGCTCGACCTCTATGATGGCGACCGTATCGAACTAATTTCCTCCGCTAATTTTCTGGAAGTCGGTCAGGCTTCGACTTATAAAATCACCCGCAATGGCGGTCGCACTATCACTCAAGAAGAAGAAATCCCTTTCGCCGAAGAGACTAAAAAAGATTACACTATCGGCGTCGGCAACACCAAAGAGTTGCAGGTGGGCGAGCTTGGTCGCAAGACTCTCGTCTATCAAGTGTCTTATCAGAATGGCAAGGAAGTTAAAAGGGAACTAATCTCTGAGACTATCGTCAAACAGCCAGTGAATCGTATTGTCGCCGTAGGCGCCAACCCCATCGAAATGACCCCGCTCACCCCGGGCAAGGGGCGCAACCGCTACACTATTAACGGAGTGGAACGCCAGGAAACTTTCTATGATTTACCAATGGCTAGTGTAATGCGTCACTGTGGCGGCAATGGTACCTATACTGTGCGTGCCGACGGCGCCAAAGTTGACCAAAACGGCCTGGTAATTGTAGCCGCGCATCTCGGACGCTATCCGCGCTGTTCAGTCGTTCAGACCAGCCTCGGCCAGGGCAAAGTTTACGACACTGGCGGGTTTGCCGCCTCCAATCCAGAGCAATTCGACCTAGCTACGGACTGGTCTAATCGAGACGGTATCTAATGAAAAACAAGAAATCGCTTGGTCAGAATTGGCTTAAAAATCGCCTGATTCTAGATGAAATCGCCGATTTGGCTATTCCAGACGAATTTTATAGTGCGGGGAGCAAAGTTCCGACACTTTGCCTTGAAATCGGGCCGGGGCTTGGCACTTTAACTAGTAGTCTGCTCAAACGTTTTGAGAAAGTGATGGCGGTAGAATACGATCAAAGTCTGGCTGCTAATCTGCCAAAGTCTTTCCCTGGCACTAATTTAGAGGTCGTATGTCAAGATTTTCTCCAATTTGATTTCAATAATTTACCTCCTGATTACGTAGCCGTAGGCAACATCCCATACTACATCACTTCTCCGATTATTCAAAAATTACTTTCGGCGCCCCACCTGCCTGCACGGGTTGTTTTGCTTATTCAGAAAGAAGTTGCTGAGCGCATTGCCGCCGGCCCGGGCAAACATACCTTTCTCTCGCTTTCTGTGCAAAATCAAGCCACAGTCGCGCTCGGTCCAGTTGTTTCGCGAGCAGAGTTCACCCCGCCACCCAAAGTTGATAGCCAAGTAATTATTTTAACTCCTCACGCCACCCCAATCATTGACCCGCAAATTCTCAAATTGATTAAGCGCGGTTTTTCCTCTCCCCGCAAAAAACTCATCAAAAACCTTCTCCCTACTGAGGACACCCGGCAAGCGCTCATCGCGATCGGTAAGAGTCCCGACCTTCGCCCAGCCGACCTTTCTCTCTTAGAATGGCAGAACCTTGCAAAAGCCCTTGCGGAATTTAAACATAACCAGTAAAATATAAAAAAAGTATCGATATTAAAAGGGAGGTTTATCAATGAATCCTGAAAATACCAACAATAACCCAACGACTGGCGGCCCAGCGCCTCAGGATTTACCGACTCCAGCTACTGCGGACGAGCCTATGAACAAACTCGTTGATCAGGCCCTTGACTCTGCCACTCCAACCACAGAGCCCACTTCATCTGCCACTCCGGCCACAGCAACCGGTACCCCGGAAGAATCTTTGGCTAATGCCGCTGCGGCTTTCGCTTCGGCCCCGGCTTCAGAACCAATTTCGGTCTCAGAACCAGCTACCACTTTCGAGCCAACTGCTCCAGCCGCCACTTTTGCAGAATCGACTACTCCAGTCGAACCAGCCAACACGGAAGCGCCTGTTTCAACCTCAGAGTTCAACGCTGCGCCACTTGATGAGCCAGTCATTGAACCACTTTCTACCTCTGAGCCAGCCGTCATGTCCGAAGAAGCAATCGCTCCGGTGAAAGAACCGGCTATTTCCAGTGAAGAGCCAGCTATTAGCACTCCGGTAGAAGAACCAATCACCTCATTTGGCGCCACTTCTTTTGGTTCTGCTGCTCCAGAGCCCGCCACTCCTACTTTTGGCGAACCAGCTTCTGAACCAACAGTCGCTTCTGAGGTCCCAGCTGAAACCACATCATCTGCAGACTCATCTACTACTTTTGAACCGGCCGCTCCAGTTCCGGGCTCTATTGGCAGCTCTACTTCATTCAGCGACCCCACGGTTCCTCCTATCGTAGCTGCCCCTGGTAAGAAAAAATCACCGCTCACTTTGATTCTTGTGATCGTATTAATTGTGGCTTCTCTTGGTGTAGCCGCTGTGTTAGCCTTGCCTCAACTTTTGAACGCCAACAAGCCAAAAGCCACTCCATCAGTTCAGCCTGCGCCACAAGTTTCTATCGTTGTGATGAACTGTGAACTGGAAGGTACGCCAGAAGTGCGCGCCCAGATTGGCAACGCTACTGAGCTCAAAGATGTTTTCAGCGCCGAATACCAGAACGATGAACTATCTTTCCTCAGCTTTACCCGCACTGCTACTTATGCTGACGCGACCGCCGCTGCTGCCGGTCTAGAATTACTCAAGACCCAAGATGACGCCTCGATGAAACTGCTCGGCTTCAAGAAAAATCCTTTTACTGCAAAATTTGAAGCCAAAAAAGCCGTGGTCACCTTCACTCAAGAAGCTAACGCCGATGAAATTACCACCGAAAACTCCACACTCTTCGGTATCATGCCAGATCTTGAGAATAAAAAAGTTGATACCACCCAAAAAACTCTCAAAAAATTCTACGAAGCCCAAAAATATACCTGCACTGTTGAATAACTCTGCAGTCTATGTTAAACTATAAGCATGTTAAATCTTGGGAAAAGCTATGAAAAGAGGAAGAAGTCTCTCTCGCGCTCTCTTAGTCGATAAGATTAACCAAAATCTTAAATCTGTCTCTTTGTACACGCTCAAGGGCGCTCGCCCAAGCTTATGGTCCAAAGAGGCCATATTTACAGATTTTGGTCAAAACTTTGTAGCCCAAAGAAACCAATTTTGCAGCTTT
>CAMBYK010000022.1 GCA_945872155.1 uncultured Candidatus Saccharibacteria bacterium | reverse complement strand
TCCGCAAAAAAACCTCTCTTGGGGGGTGCCGGTTCCAGGCGATCCTAGCCAAGTAATGTATGTCTGGGTGGATGCTTTGGCTAATTACATCACCGTTTTAGGCTACCCGGATCGCGATATTAGCGATTTCTGGCCAGCCGCCGTGCAGTTTGTAGGCAAAGATATTTTGCGTTTTCATGCCATCATTTGGCCCGCCCTTTTACTCGGATTGGGCTTAGAACTACCACGTATCTTACACTCTCACGGCCATGTTTTAGCTAATGGTCAAAAAATGAGCAAATCCATTGGCAATGTGGTGGATCCTATGGTGGTCCTAGAAGCTCACGGCGTAGATGCTTTCCGCTATTTCTTCTCCCGCCACATTGATACTTTTGCCGATTCTGATTTTACCTGGGAAAAATTTGAAAATTCCTACAACAATGAGCTTGCCAACGATCTTGGCAACCTTGTTCAGCGGCTCGCCACTCTTTGCAAAAAACAAAATCTTGCTGGCCTCCAACAATTTACGGCCTCTTCCGACCCAGAATACGCCAAAATCATGGACCAACTGCATTTTTCCAACGCCTTAGAATATACCTGGCACAAAATTCAAGACATCAACCGCCGCATTGACAATGAAAAACCTTGGGAAGTAGCCAAAACCGGCACCAAAGAACAGGTAGAAAATTTACTTTTGAGCCTCGTGCAAGACCTTTTACAGGCGAACAGCCTTTTGCAACCATTTCTGCCTCATGTCAGCGCCAAAATTCAACAGATTTTCACTGCTAACTTTATTTTGCCGCCAGAGGCTCCACTTTTCCCCAAGACGAAATAACCTAATAATCCACTGCCTGCAGAGACTGCAACCAAAGAGTCAATTCTTCTATCAGAAAGCCTTGTTCGGCGTTGTTTTCGGCGCTAATTTTTTGCAAGGCTTCTAAGAAAGCCGGTGTTTGACGCATCAGTCTCGCTATACGATATTTTTCCCACAGCTCTGTCTCTTCCTGCGAAAGAGCCTCTGGGAAGTTGCGAGCCTTATAATGCAACAAAAGCCCGTCCAGGCGCTCGTCAATAAACTCAGGGTGCAAATCGGCTAATTTTGAAGCGTCCGCCGAGCGCACTTCCAAACATTTCGAGCGGTCCTGGTCTGGCAAAAATCCCGCATATAGTGCCGATTCTGGGTTGATTGGTTCTGGCCATTCCGGGCGCGTTTCTATCTCACTGCGCATTCTCTCGGCAAATTCCGGGTGCGACAGCAACGCCTCGCGGTTTTTGACCACCGTCTCTGGGCTTAGTTGGATTTTTGACCAGCCGTCCGCTCCTTCCAATACACCTATTGGCGCTACAGCCGGGCATTTGTTATAGGCTAATTCTTTGACTACCGGGTAAAAATCGGTGCGTTCTTCTTCTAATAATTCGTCCAAATTGTATCTCAAATCAAACACCAAAACATTGCCGTTGCGCCCTGCTGTCAGCGGAAAAGCCACGGTAGTTTTATTGAATTCACTTTTATATCTGCCGGAAGCGTAAACAAAAGGCTTCTTGTCGTCTAGATTTACTAAGGCCTTAATTTTCTGTTTTTCGCGCATTTCAAAGAGAAAATCAAACAGTTTTGGCTGGCGCTTTTTGATCAGTTTTGCCACCTCAATCAGTGCCACCACATCACTTAGCGCGTCATGTGCCTGCAAATGCTCAATCCCGTTTAGTTTCGTAATCAATTCCAATCGGTTGGTTGCTACCTGCAACACCTCTTTGGTTTCAGGATGAACTTTTTCCTCCCAAGGCCACTCTATGCCCTCCGGTCTCAACGCTCGCGTTAGCCGCACTACGTCCAGCAAATCCCATTTACTGCGACCGTCCTTCCACTGCCACTCATAAGGGTCGTAAAAATTTCGCCAAAACAAATGCCTGATAAACTCGTCGTCAAATCGTACCGAGTTATAGCCGGTTGCGATTGTTCCTGGCGTAAAAATTTCTCGAGTCAAATATCTACAAAATTCCGCTTCGCTCATTCCGTCCGCCTGCGTGGATTGGGGTGTAATCTTGGTCACCATGATAGCCTGCGGGCTTGGCAGGGTATCATCGCTCATGCGCACCAGAATGTTTACCGGCTCGCCAACTGGGTCTAGGTTCATATCTGTTCGCTGTCCCGCAAACTGCATAATGCGGTCTTCTCTAGGGTTTAGCCCAGAAGTTTCCAGATCATAAAAGAAAAAAGTTTGTGGCCGTTCGGGCTGTTGATAGAGTTGGTCCGGATCGATAAAACCAGTCATGTATCCAGTATAGCATTCCGCCACCAAACTAAAACCATAAGAAAAACCCCGGCATTTGCCGGGGCTCTTCTCAAAAGAAGGAATTCTGGATTTAGATTATTTCACAAATCTTAATGACTTGATCAATCCTCATATTGTCGGCATGACAGTAATAATTATTACCGTCATTGGTTTCGACTTCAAAAAAAGAATTTCGATAAGCGCAGATATCTACTTCGCCGTAGACTTCACCTAAACTATTAGTTGGCGGCACCAGCCCTTCTATCTTGCGGAAATTTTTCACATCCACTCGTATTGGGATGTTCTCTCCCGGCAAGGCCTGCATAACCAAACCTGAAATCATCAGTTTGTTGTGCACTCCAGCGCAGTATAGATTCAACGTCTTGTCGCTTTCTGCAGAATCGTTTTTGCGGAATTCGGCATAACTTCTCAAAAGCCTTTTGATGGTTTCGTCTTGGCAGCCATCGTCGTCTTTGATCTTGAATTCCCAATGTTTGATCTCTGGCTCGTATTTACTTTCTTGCATTTTCTCCCCTCCCATACAATATCCAGAATTAGCGTTAACGTGCTTGACGCGTGGTCAATCGGGGTAACCCACCACTATTATATCACACTCTTACCTGTTGATAAATTGCCACAAAAAACACAGTTCTTCGCCCGCAATCATAATTCTTGTGCTATTATATTTATTAAAGGTGGGAAATGAATAAAATTTTGAGATATCTTAATCAGCAGATTGCTGGCAATGTCTTTGACAAGGCTCATATTCTTGATGCCTATGCTTCTGACCGCTCGATTCTCAAAATTACTCCCAAACTTGTGGCTATCCCGGCTAACACCAAAGACATCCGCAAGCTCGTGCGTTTTTCCGCCCAGCTTTCTAACCTGAATTTCTACCTCCCCATTACTGTTCGTGGCAGCGGCCTAGACAAGACCGGCGCCGATATCGGTTCTGGCCTAGTGATTTCTCTCGAAAAGCTCAACCGCATTCAAGAAATCGACACTCAGGCCAAACTGGTGCGAGTTCAAGCTGGTGCTACTCTAGGCGAAATCAACAATACGCTTGCGCTTTCTGGGCTCACTCTGCCGGTCAAGGCTCACCCTAGTCAGACTATCAGTGATTTAATCAACAATTCACACGCTGACCCATGGGCCGGTAAGTATGGTGGCATCTATCGCTATGTGGAACGCATAGAAGTTATCACTGCCGACGGTAATCGTCTTCAGACTACTAATTGTGGCCGCCACGGCCTCAAATACAAGCAAAAGCTCAACACCACCGAAGGCGCGATTTATCGTGGCGTCGATCATGTACTAGACGCCTACAGCGACGTTTTAGACGATCATATCGCTAAGCGTCGCGAGGAGCGCCTTTTTGCCGCTGCTCATTTCAACATCAATGCTTCCTCTGATTTTACTCGTAGCCCGATTAGTCCGATTGGCTATCAGATGATTTCTCAGGTCCGCCAAGGCAGCCGCTTTAATCTGATGCCGCTCTTTTTCTCAGCTCAGGGCACACTGGGTATTGTCAGCGAGGTTATTTTGCGCTGCGAGCCCATACCGCCACACACACAATATCTAGCCCTCACTTTTCGCACCGTCAAAGCAGTTTTGGATTTTCTTGCCAAGATCGAACTGCAGCCTGTCTCCGCTGATATTTACGATGCTAATATCTTGCGCCAGGCCTCGGAGCAGGGCAAGGCACTTTCATTCTTATCACCTAAATTTGACTCTGGCTATCTCTTGCTCCTGCATTTTCACGATAGCGAGCGCAAAGTCTATCGCAAATTCAAAAAAATCAAAGCTATTTTGCCACCTTCCGCCCACGCCATTTTGGAAGATAAACAAAATTCGGCCGAGTTTCGTGCCTTTGATAAATTGATGCTCAACTACCTCAATTCTCATCCCGAAGGAGAGCGCATCGCCTTTTTCGATGATTTTTATATTCCTAGAGACCATTTGCGTGGCTTCTTGGCCGAACTAGAAGAATATCAAGATGTCAACAAAATTGAACTTTCTTTCTTTGGCTCGCTCGCTACGCAAAATTATTCTCTGCGCCCAGGCTTGCCGATTGATGCCCTTGAAGGCCGCCAGCTCACTCTTAAACTACTCAAAGACCTCTCGAATCTCGTTGCCGCTCACGGTGGCTCCATCGCCAGCGGTGCGCCAGAAGGTCGCGTTAAGGGGGTTATTACTACTCCTAATCTCACTGAGCGCGAACGCTTGCTCTACCGCCAGATTAAGCTCAGCTTTGACCCCAACAATATCTTTAACCCCGAGGTCAAGCTTGGTGCCGATCTCCGCACCACCATTCGCCAGCTTCGCACCACCCTCCCAGAGCAATACATCACCGAATAAACTACCGTCGCCCATGCGTTTTCGCCGCTCAGCTGTATTTTGTGGCCCAGCCAGCTCGGGCTCTCTGTAATCTATGCTATAATGTAGCAATGAAGACAACTACAAAGAAATTATCAGATACCAAGGTGGAAATCAAAATCGTCCTCGACGCTAAAGATTTAACCGCCGCTCGCGATAAAGCCGCCACCGAGCTTGCCAAAGAAGTCAAAATTTCGGGCTTCCGCAAAGGCAAGGCCCCAGTCGACCTCGCGCTTAAAAATATCGACCCCAATCAGCTCTCCAGCGCCGCTTTAGATATGGCTATTCGCACCGCTGTGCCCCAGGCTTTCATCGACGCCAAGCAGAATGCTTTGGTCGCACCAGAAATCAACGTCACCAAGTTCGTGCCTTTTGAATCTGCTGAATTCACCGCTACCGCCGATGTTCTGCCAGAGATCAAACTAGGCAATTACAAAAATCTCAAGGTTAAAGCCACCAAAACCACCGTTGCCGAGAAAGACATTCAAGAAGTTTTGGACAACATCGCCCGCGCCTATGCCGAAAAGGCTCCAGTCAAGCGCGCCGCCAAGCTGACCGACGAAACCATCATTGATTTTACCGGCAAAAAAGATGGCGTCGCCTTCGATGGTGGCCACGCCAAAGATTTTCACCTGGTGCTAGGTTCTGGCCAGTTTATCCCAGGATTTGAAGAGGGGATTGTCGGCCACGAAGCCGGCGACCGCTTTGAGCTCGAGCTCAAATTCCCAGCCGACTACCACAACAAAGACCTGGCCGGCCAAAAAACCGTTTTTGAAGTTCTCCTAAAACAAGTCAGCGAGCAAAAGCTTCCTGCTTTCGATGACGAATTCGCCAAAAAATGTGGCCCATTTAAGTCGATGGACGAGCTCAAATCCGACATCAAGCAAAACCTCACCATGCAAAATCAGGCCAAGGCAGACGAAAAGTTCAAAGACGATCTCGTCCAAGCTCTCGTTGCCGGCTCCAAGGTCTCTGCTCCAGAAATTTTGATTTCCGACCAACTTCATTTTATCAAGGATGATATCGCTCGCAACGCCGCCGCGCAGGGAATTACCTTTGAGCAATATCTTGAGCATGTCGGCCAGACTGAAGCCGATTGGGAAAAGGAAGCTCGCAAAATCGCTTCCGACCGCGTCAAAGCTTCACTCGTGTTGCAGGTTCTTGCCAACGAAGCCAAAATCACCGTCGATGACGACATCGTTGAGACCAAAATCGCCGAACTCCGTGAGGTTTACAAAAAGTCTCCAGAGGCCATCAAAAACCTCAAAGACCCTCGCGTCCGCCAAGATATCAAGAATCGCCTTACTATCGAGAAAACCCTTAACTTCTTGGTCGAAACCAACCGCTAGATCTGAAGAGGTCCAACTAAAGACTAAACCAGAATTCAAGAGACGGTTCGCCAGCCGTCTCTTGCTTTTTTGCGTAAAGTGTGATATAATAAGGTTATGTTTTTGCAATACATCTCCAAACTTTATCGCGAACGCCGCGAGCTCGCTCTTCTTGAGTGGGCCTATCTTGCCATTTCGGTGGTTTCTTTTATGGTTGCCGGTATTTTGGCTCTTTTCAGCCAACCTCTAGGGGTCGGCGTTTTAATTATTCCTTTTGTGTCTTTTATTGCGTTTTCTATGAACGTGGTCGCTTGGGCCCTTATTAAGCTTGCGGTCGACAACCTTATCCCTGCGATCGAAGAGGCCAAGCCAGCCACCAAAAAATCTTCTACCAAATCCACTCAAGCTGCTAGATCCACTAAAGCTCAAAAAACTTCTACTAAATCCACCAAATCCGCCAAAACCAAAAAATCCACCGCCAAAAACAGCTAACGTCGATAGCGGCCTTATATAAAAATTTGCATTTTTCTGGCTTTTCCGCTATAATCTACCTAAAGAGTTTCGCACCTGATTATTATTGCTGTAAACAATCAGGTCAAAAATATTAATCTAATCAGGATATTTTCATGCCAACTATCAATCAGTTGATTCGAAAACCTCGCAAGTCTGCTAGCAAGAAATCCAAAGCTCCAGCTCTTGGGTCAATTGTCAACACTCTTAAAACTCGTTACTACGACCAGGCTGCTCCACTCAAACGTGGCGTCTGTCTCAAAGTGACCACTAAAACCCCAAAGAAACCAAACTCCGCTCTTCGCAAAGTCGCTCGTGTGCGCCTTACTAATGGGCAAGAGGTTTGGGCTTACATCGGCGGCGAAGGCCACAACCTTCAAGAGCACGCCGTCGTCTTGGTCCGTGGTGGCCGTGTGCCTGATCTTCCAGGTGTACGCTACCACATCGTGCGTGGCACTCTCGATCTTCAGGGTGTTCAAGGTCGCAAACAAGCCCGTTCTAAATACGGCGCTAAAAAGGAGGGTAAGTAATTATGCCACGTAAAACTTCTGTTTCTCTAGAGCGTAAAGTCTCTCCAGATCGCAAATATCAATCTATCTTGGTCCAACGTCTCATCCAGAAATCCATTCTCGATGGCAAAAAACAGGCCGCTGAGCGTGCCGTTTATGCCGCCATCGAAGGCGCTGCCAAGAAACTCAAATCTGAAAACCCAGTGGAAGTGCTCGAAAAAGCCATCGCTAATGTTTCTCCAGATTTCGAGGTAAAGTCCCGCCGCGTAGGTGGTGCTAACTACCAGATTCCATTTTCAATTTCTGGTCATCGTCAGCTCCACTTTGCTTTCAGCTGGCTCGTCCAATCCGCTCGTGCCCGCTCTGGTATGCCTTATACCAAGCGTCTCGAAGCTGAAATCGTGGATGCCTACAACGAAGCCGGTACTGCCTTCAAGAAAAAAGAAGACTGCCACCGCATGGCCGAAGCCAACCGTGCTTTCGCCCACTTTGCCCGCGCCTAAATTATCGCAGCTCAGAAAATCTCCCCTCGAAGGAGATTTTTTGTTTGCCAGCCTAGTTCTTGCGACAACTTTCCGCCTATGCTAAACTGGAATAAAATATAGGAGGCAATATGATTAAGGTAGCAATTAATGGTTTCGGACGGATTGGGCGCAATGCTTTCAAAATTGCCTTTGAACGTCGCGACCTTGAAATTGTAGCCATTAATGACCTCACAGATACCAAGACTCTTGCTCATCTGCTTAAATATGACTCTTCTTACGGCACTTATGACCGCAAGGTTTCTTACGATGAGCAAAACCTAATCGTTGCTGGCAAAAAAATCCCGGTTTTCAGCCAAAAAACTCCTAGCGGCCTACCCTGGAAAGATTTGGCCGTGGATGTGGTGATTGAATGCACGGGCCGTTTTAACGACCCCGCCAAAGCCCGCGCCCACCTCGCTGCTGGCGCTCAAAAAGTTGTGCTCTCTGCTCCCGCCAAGGGCCCAGGTGTTAAAACTATTGTTCTCGGGGTCAACGAAGAGCTGGTCTCTAGCGAAGACAAGATTATTTCCAACGCCTCTTGTACCACCAACTGCATCGCTCCTGTCATGAAAGTCCTAGCAGACCACTTTGGCATCGAAAAAGCCATGATGACCACCGTTCACTCTTATACCGCCTCTCAGCGTTTGCTCGATGCCCCAGCTTCTGATATTCGCGAAGCCCGCGCTGCTGCCACCAACATTATTCCTACCAGCACCGGAGCCTCCAAAGCCGCCGCTTTGACTATCCCGTCTCTGCAAGACAAATTTAACGGTCTCTCTATCCGTGTGCCTACCTCCGTGGTTTCGTTGGCCGACATCACTGCAGTTACTGCTCGTCCTGTCACCAAAGAAGAAATCAACAAGGTGCTCAAGCGCGCCGCCAAAGAGCCTTATTACGAAGGCATTTTGACCGTCACTGAAGAAGAGCTGGTTTCTTCAGATTTCAAAGGCGATCCGCACTCCTGCGTCGTTGATCTTTCGCTCACAGATGTAGTTGCAGACAATCTCATCAAGGTCGTAGCTTGGTATGACAATGAATGGGGCTATTCCAACCGCTTAATCGAGTTAGCAGCTGATTTTGGAAAGGTCAAATAATGAACGTTTTTATCGCCTCCGACCATCGCGGCTTCGAACAAAAACAACGCCTTTTGCACGCTTGGCCTCAGGTCTTAACCGATCTTGGCTCCGCCACCTATCAGCCTGAAGATGACTATAACGATGCCGCTATTCAGGTAGCACAGGCCGTTATTGCTCATCCTGGTTCTTTTGGCATTCTGATTTGTGGTTCCGCTCATGGCGTGGCCATCCAGGCCAACCGTTTTCACGGTATCAGAGCCATCAACGGATTTACTCCCGATTTTGCCAAAATTGGCCGCCAGCACAATGATGCTAATATCCTCTGCTTATCTAGCGATTCCATGACCGATCAGCAAATTGACCAAAGCATCGAAGTGTTTTTGAGTACGGAATTTGTCCCAGAGCAACGTTATATTCGGCGCAATCAACGCCTTGATCAAGGAGGTAAATAATGGCAGTCACCATCGCTCCCGCCGTTCTTACGGCAGAGCCTAAACAATTTGCAGAGCTCGCACAAACTTTCAGCGCATTTGCTGGACGTTTGCAGATTGACATCACAGATGGCGTCTTTACTCCTAATTCTACCGTTCAGCTCAAAGACATCAAGCTCCCAGAGGGCGTAGCTTGCGACCTCCACATGATGGTTTCTCGCCCCTCTGATCATATAGCTGATATCATTGCCTTGCATCCATCGCTCTGCATCTTTCACGCCGAAACCGGCGAGAACCTTTTACCGCTGTTTGAACAACTCAAATCTGCCGGCATTAAAGCTGGCCTGGCACTT
>CAMBYK010000021.1 GCA_945872155.1 uncultured Candidatus Saccharibacteria bacterium | reverse complement strand
GGCGGAAAAACTGGGGTGGAAGTGGTTATCGGTGGGCCAAGCAATTCGGGATACTGGACAGTTTGCAGAAATTTTACAGAAGGGAGAGCTAGTAGACACGCCAACGGTAGTGAATTTGATGAAGAAGCAAATTGAGATTGCCGAGGCTGAAGGAGCTGGAGTAATTTTGGATGGGTATCCGCGAGATTTGGAACAGGCTGAATATATTTTGCAGGATGGTACGATGCGCAAAATTGAAGGGGCGATTTTACTGAATGTGCCAAAAGAAGCATTGCTTGAGCGCCTGAACGAGCGTGGTCGTGAGGACGATACAGAAGAAGCGATTGGTCGACGTTTTGAGATTTTTGAACAAAACATTTGTTCAATTTTACCTCTGTTAGAAGAGAATAATGTGAAGGTTGCGAAGGTTGATGGCGTGGGTGGAATTGAAGAAATTTCAGAGCGTTTGATGGCGGCGATTCATGAAATGGTGCCAAATTTAGAATGCGCAAGTTCGCACGTTGGTGGTGAAGGCTTTGAGCGCGAGCATAGCTATGGTGAATAACAAAAATTAACTGAGGAAGCGGTATGAACAAAAAATTGCAAGAAAAAATTGAAGCGATGCGAGTGGGTGGACAAATTTTAGGTGGAATTTTGCGAGATTTGAAAGCTTTTGTGAAGCCTGGTATGACGGGCTTGGAAATTGATGCTTGGGTGCGCCAGGAAATTGTCAAGAGAGGCGGTGGCGTAGCATATGATATGTTGGACGATGAGTTCCCGGGGGCGATTTGTATTTCGATAAATGATGTTTTGGTCCATGGTGCACCAAGTAGCCAAGTATTAGAAGAGGGCGACAAAGTTTCTTTTGATTTGGATGTGTTTTATAAGGGATATTTTACGGATTCGGCTTTCACGATGGTAGTGGGTGAGGCGAACCCAGCAGTAAAAAGAATGCTATCTGTGACCGAAACGGCGATGTGGGAGGGGATTGAAAAAGTCAAAGCCGGAGTGCATATTGGTGATATTGGGGCGGCGGTAGAAAAAGTTTTGGAACAGGGAAAATTAGGGGTGATCAAAAACTATATTGGGCACGGAATTGGTAAGACGATGCACGAGGCGCCGGAAGTGCCAAATTATGGCAAAAAAGGGCACGGTTATGTACTGCAAGCGGGCGATACGATTTGTATTGAGCCGATGGCGTCACTAGGCAAGCCCGCTAATCGAGTAGATAAGGAAGATGGCTGGAGCGTGGTGTTGAAAGATGGCTCGATTGGCTGTCATTTTGAGCACACGGTTTTGGTGTTAGAAGACGGATATGAGGTTTTGACCTTGCCAAAGGAATAAAATCTTGACTTTTCGAAAACAACTTATGCTATAATAAGTTCATGGAAGAGAGTACTCGCTATACTGCAGGCATAGATGTTGGCACGGCCAACGTGCGTGCGGTGCTTTTAGGGGTAAATCGAGAGGGCAATGCCTCGGTAATAGGCTATGGCGAACTAGCTAATGCAGGGATGCGCAGGGGTATGGTGGCCAATTTATCGGGTCCGGCCGAAAAAATTGATCGTATGCTTTTGGAAGTAGAGAGAATGAGCGGGGAAGAGATTCACTCAGCGGCGTTATCTATTAATGGGTCGCATTTGGCGTCGGTAAAAGGCGACGGTATGATTACGTTGCTAGAAAATCACGAGATTAGCCATGAAGACTTGGATCGAATTATCGATTCGGCGATTGTGGGGCGGGTGCCGGCAAATCGAGATATTTTGGATGTAATTCCACTGGAATATGCGTTAGATAATCAAGCGGGGATTCGGGATCCTTTAGGGATGACTGGGTCGCGCCTGACGATGAAGGCGTGTATCGTTTCGGCCTTGACGCCAAATTGTGAAAATTTGAAAAAAGCTGCTGAAATGGCAAAAGTAACGCCGGAGAAGTTAGTGCCAAGCGTGGTGGCGGCTGGACGGGCTGTGTTGAACGAAAAACAGATGGAAAGTGGTGTAGCTGTGATAGATTTGGGCGCTGCGACAACTAGTGTAGCGGTGTTTGAAGAGGGCGATTTGCAACATATTAGTGTGGTGCCAATGGGCTCAAACAATATCACCAATGATCTTGCAATTGTGTTAGAGATTGGCACAGAGATTGCTGAAGATATTAAGAGGCGTTTTGTGACGGGGGAATTAAATAGTAGCGATAAAGATATAGTGATCAAAAACGGTAGGGAAGAGCTGACTTTTGATCGGGCAGAAGTGAACGAGATTGTGCGAGCCAGATTGACGGAAATTTTTGAAGCTGTGCGTAAGGAGCTAAAACAGGCTCATTACGATAGGCGTTTGCCGGAGGGGATTGTCCTGGTGGGCGGTGGGGCCAAAATGCGCGATATTGAGGTTTTTGCGAAGGAAAAATTAGAAGCGGCCGTGAAAATTGGCGTGCCGCATGATTTAACTGGCGTAGCAGATGCAGTGAGTAAGCCTGAATTTGCGGCTGCGGTGGGACTGGCAATGATGGCGATGGCTCAGAGTGACACTAAGCCGAGCAAAAAGACCAAAAAACAGAATTCTGGTAGTGGCTGGTGGTCAAAAATTTTTAAAAGTATGAAAATATAATAGATTTAGGGGTTCTTTGGGGATTTTTTTGTGCTATACTGTAAATATATATTGTAAAGTGAGGAAAAGACAATGCCCGAGATTAAGCCAACAGAGGTAGAAAGCACAGCTAGCATTAAAGTAGTGGGGGTCGGTGGTGCTGGTGGTTCTGCAGTAGACAGGATGAAAGAAGTGGGTCTCTCCGGTGTGGAATTTATTGCTATCAACACCGATGCTCAAGCTTTACATCATTCAAGTGCAGATACAAAAGTGCACATTGGCAAAGGCTTAGGCGCGGGTGGCGATCCTGCCAAGGGAGCCGAAGCAGCAGAAGAAAGCCGCGAGAATATCGGTAAGGCTATTGAGGGTGCAGATATGGTGTTTATCACGCTTGGTGCGGGTGGTGGCACTGGTTCTGGCGCTGGTCCAATTGTGGCAAAAGAAGCCCGTGATAGAGACGTGTTGACTGTGGGCGTGGCGACTAAGCCGTTTACTTTTGAAGGCGCAAAACGCCGTGAAAACGCAGAAATTGCGATTGAGAAAATGGCGCGAAACGTGGATGCCTTGATTACTATTCCGAATGATCGTCTATTGCAAACTATCGATCCGCGCACCCCATTGCTTGAGACTTTTAAAATTGCAGATGATGTGTTGCGCCAGGGTGTTCAAGGCATTTCGGAGTTGATTACTGAACATGCTTTGATCAACTTGGACTTTGCCGACGTAAAGGCAATTATGAAAAATGCCGGTTCGGCTTTGATGGGCATTGGTCGAGCTTCGGGTGAGAATAGAGCAGTTTTGGCGGCGCAGCAAGCGATTGAGTCTCCTTTGATTGAGGTAAAAATTGAAGGCGCTCGCGGTGTGCTGTTCTCAGTTTCTGGTGGCTATGATATGTCGATGTCGGAAATTCAAGAAGCGGCCGAGGTGATTACTTCCGCGGTATCTCCAGATGCAAATATCATCTTTGGCGCTTCAATTAGGCCTGAACTAGAGGATGAAATTGCGATTACCGTAGTAGCAACTGGTTTTGATGCTGATGCTTATCAGATGATGCATGAGGAAAAACCAGCAGAAATTGCCGAAATTCCTGATGACATGATAGAAGAAGAGTTGAAACCAACTACTGATTCGGATGATTTTGCCGCCGAAAACAAGGCAAATATGTGGGATTCTATCAAGACTAATGATGACGATGATGATTTAGACATTCCGCCTTCTCTAAGAGGAAAACTCAAAGGGAAAAAGAACCAGGAGTAGGTCGTGGTAGCGCTGAAATATAAAATCGGCGATAGCAAGGTTTTGGAAAGCCGTGAGGCTCCGGATGGTTCAACAATTAGGCGTCGCCGGGAAACCCCGGACGGCAGGCGTTTTACCACTTATGAACGGGTGGAAATGCCGGCTTTGATCGTGCGCAAGAGTAGCGGAGCAAAAGAAGCTTTTGACAGAGACAAGTTGCTGGTTGGCGTACGCAGGAGCGTAGGGAAGTTTTTTAAGTCTGACTTAGAGGTAGAAGACGTGGTGGCGCGCGTAGTGGACGCAGTGTATGATTTGGGCGAGGAAGAGGTGGACTCGAAACAGATTGGCGAGACAATTTTGGATGTGTTGGCGCGTGAAAATGAGGTGGCGTATGTGCGTTTTGCAAGTGTGTTTAGGGAATTTAAGACTTTAGATGAGTTTGAAAAAATTATTCGAGAACAGCGAGAAAAACGCGGATGAGACTGGTTTGTGTTTGGAAAGAGCAGACGGACTACGCTCGAGAAGTGGAAGAGTGGTTGCGGGATTTCCGACATATAAAAGGGTATGAGATTGAATCGATAAATCCAGAGACCATAGAGGGTGAAATTTTTGTGCAGGCACACGATTTGTTGGAATATCCGACGATTTTGGCATTAGATGATCGAGGTTCGGTGATGCAGGAATGGCGGGGTAGGCCGTTGCCGGTCTTTGATGAAGTCGCCTCTTATATGTTGTAATTTTTTAGATTAAATTAGGGTTAAGGGTGGTTTTTGATGAAAATGCGTAAAGATGCAGACCAGTTGTTGGCATCGGCGTCCTTGGTAACTCCAGGGCGCTGGGTTGGTCATTTGTAAAAAGTGGCAGAGGTGGCGGAGCGAGTGACGGCAGCAGGACGTGGCAGTAGAATAAGCTATTTTTACAGAGTTGAAATGGATGTTCGGTTTTTGATAAGCATAAAAGGTATTGACATTTTTGATAAAGTATGATAGCATAAAAGACAGTTAGAACATAAATAAAAAATCTAACAAATAAAAACAAAAAACAGGAAACACCAAAATGAATGAAAACATTAAACAAGGAGCATGGACGAGTGGAGAAACGTCCGAATTTCAATTGCCGAATCACGGTGCTGTGGTGGAACAGCCATGGCAGGATGAGGCGGAGGCCACAGAGGCGGATTTGGCCAAAGAAGAGGCCAGAGAGAGCTTTTGGGATGATCAATTTATGCTGATAGGCGAAAATGAGAAAGGAGAAATGGAATATGTAAACCCAAATGAGGTAAGCGACCAAACCAAAGAGAAGTTGCACGACTCGGTGTTGTCGCAGAAGATTGGTGCAGCAGTGGGGTTAATGGTGGATCTTGACGACGAGGAGTAAAATATGAGATATACATCAAAAAACCGAACATTATGTTCGGTTTTTTGATGTGAATGGCCAAAAGATGGTTCACCCTCTAATATAAAGTGATAACCATAAGTGTTGACAAAGATAAGCGGGAGCGGTAAGATTTTACTAGAGAAAGTCTAATAAAATAATCTGAAAGGTCAAATATGCCAGAAGATGTAATAACAAATATTAATGCTAATGGCATAGATCAGGTAGCGGAAGAGGCGCGTCTTATGGGGATGGATGATGAGGAGTTATTGACGCTTTTTGTGAACCAACTAGTAGAAGCTAAAACTGGCGTTAAGGACATGAGCATTGAGCTAAAAGAGCAGATAAAAGGGCAACTCAAGGAGCGCTTAGAATACGAACTGCAAAAAGATTTATTGATGGCTTTGCCGGAAGAGAAGTTGGCAGAAATTGAACAGATGTCTGAGAATGGTGTCGCTGATACGGACGAATTTGGCCAAGTGCTGGAAGAGGCCGGCATCGATATTGATGCGATTATGCAAAAAACTTTGACAAGATTCAAAGATGAATATTTAGCGCAAAGTAATGAAAGAGTGGAGGCTTAAATGGGCGGAGAAAAATTAAATAATAATTTAGGAAGCCAGGATTTTTTGCGTGATAAGACTGAAAACGGGGAAGGTTTGCCGAGCCTGGAGAGGCAGGTGGGTAAAGAGACCATAAAAGCAGTGAATACTAGTGAGTCAATTAGTGGGCAGGCCTATGCTAAAAGTCAATTATACGGCAATGTGGGCAAAAATAGCAAAGGCGAATGGGACTGGAATACGCCAGAGATGAGCGGTCAGGAATATGCTAAGGCGCAATTGTATGGCAATTTAGGCAAGAATAAAGATGGTGAGTGGGATTGGAAAACTCCAGGCGATAAAGCGCCGGCAGTGGAGGTGGCGGAAGTCGCGGAGGCGAAAGACGATGCGGCAAAGAATGTGTCAGCCGGGGAAAATGAGCCTGCTGTAGTGGTGGAGCCTGTGGTAGCTGAGCCTGTTGTGGCGGAAGCGATCGAGCCCGTAGTTGATGAAACTAATCCCGAAGAGGATGCTGTCAAGCGACGAACGGAGCGAAAAGCCGAGATAGATGAGATTATTGATGAACTAGAGAATAGATTGAAAGACAAAGATGGCGCTTTGTCTGGCGAAGAAAAAGCGAAGAAAGTAGAAAAGGCGGCTGATAAGTTGCAGAAAGAATATGGTGGATGGTTCTTGGGTGGGAGGATGAAGAAAAAGACTAAGACTTTGATTGCGAAGATTTTATTGACTGCGACGATAGCTAGCGGGGTGATTGGTTTGGGGCTTAGTGCTTGGCAAAAACAGAATAAAGAAGTGCCACAGGAAGGTCCTAAAATCGAGCGTGACATTGCGGATTATCTTGACAACCATGAGCAAGCCGAGAAATGGGAGAAGCTGCAGGACAACTATGCGGGGAATTTTGCGGACGAAACTGGCACAAAGGCAAACCCGAATAAACTTCACTCTGTGGACTTTGTCTCGGGCGATGTCTTGGGCAAAGTGGACGTCAAAGACCAGAAGGCTGTGAAAGAGGCGATTCGTGAAGTGGCTTCGAGCCAGGTGGAAACTTTTGCCGCCTACAATATAGACTTAGTAGCAGAAGGTTTGGGAATTGAAGAGCTGAAGGGGCTATCTGGCAGTGAGATTGAGAAGATTTTGGAGGAAAATCCAGAAGTCTACAAAAAGGCCGTGGATCGTTTTGAAGAAATTTTGGCCCAAGCGGAATTTCACGAAGGAACCGCTAATGGCGTGCATATGAATTTTTATATGACTACTTCTGGTAAGGGCGGGGAGCAAATTACTCACGAGAATACGCAATTAGTGCAGACTAAGACGAATGAACATGGCTCAAAAGTGTTGATTATGGTGTATGAGGGGAAAGAAATTATGAAGATAAAGAAGCAGTGCGCACAGAACTTGATGGAGATAGAAAAGGTGAAGAAAGTTAAATTGGATATACCGGTGATACCGGATCCAGACCCAGATCCAGACCCAGACAATCCAGATGGTGATGACCCGGGTCACGATAATCCAACGGATCCGGATCCGACTAATCCAGATCGTCCAGACCATCCAAAAGAAGTGAAAGATGCAGGCGCAATTATTAAGGACGCTGGGGAGCATGTAGACAAACAGGGTCCAGGAGAATTATCTGATCGTGGCACACCAGTAAATAATGAGAATGTAGCGACGCCGCAGAAGACGATTGTGGGCGCCTCAGAAAAAATAGTTTCATCTGGCGGTGGCGTTGATACTGTGGCTGCTGAGAAAGTTGATGCTGCTGGTGTGAATATAACTCATGCTGAAGATGTGAACCGAACGGCAGAAGAAGATAAGGCTATTACCCAACAAGAAGAAGCCAATAAGGTGGCAGAGAGTATGGAATCGAAAGCGGAAGCATATGAAAGGCTTTCGGATGAAGAAGTAGCTAAAATAATGTTTGGTAATTAAGAAAGGAAAGGCAGAAAAACATGAAATGGCTAAATAAGATATCAGTGCTAGTGGCGGCGTTGGCGTTTACACCGGTGCTGGCTGGGACGGCTTCAGCATATGGGCCAGAACGAACTACTTACAAGATGAATGAGCCGGCGGATGTCGTGACGTTTAACTCGATCACAGACAACCCGGCGCTAGGCGATGAGCGCAATTTTGTACGCGTGATGGAAGTTGGTGCGGATAAATACGCCGATGAGGTGCAGGTGAAGCCTGGCAAAGAGTATGAGGTATATATTTATTACCACAATAATGCCAAGAGCACACTCAACCAGTCTGGTAAGGGAATCGCTAGGGGTGTGAAAGTTCAGACGAATTTCCCAACCACAGTTTTGCCGGGTAAAAAAGAGACCATTAAAGGACGAATTAGTGCCACTAATGCTACGCCGCAAGAAGTGTGGGATGAAGCTTTTATGACTTCAGTCGAAAAAGTTACTTTGCGCTATAAGGTTGGCTCAGCAACGATTCTTAACAGCACAAAAACCAATGGGCGTGTACTTTCGACTAACCTGTTTTCCGCGACTGGTACCTATATCGGTTCCAATGATTTAGACGGTTTGTTGCCTGGCTGTGCAGAGTGGTCTGGACGAATTGTTTATCGTTTGGTTGCTGAAGCCTCTGGGGCGACATTGGATAAAAAAGTTTCTACCGACGGGAATAATTTCGCTGAAAAGGTGACCGTAAAATCCGGCGATGTGGTGACTTATAAAATTGAGTTTAAGAATACTGGTAATGTTGATCTAACCAACGTGACTTTCTCAGATATTTTTCCAGCAGGGTTAACCTTGGTGCCAGATTCGGTGAAATTGGTGAATGCGGCACATAAAAACGGCATTAAATTAGACAATAATGCTTTGCTGGGTCAGGGATATAACACTGGTCTCTATGGTGCTGGTGCGACCGCTACGGTCACCTATCAAGCGAAAGTGGCGGAAGATTATTGTTCAGATGATTTACTTAATAAAGCTAAGGTGGGTTATGACGGCGGGGAATTAAGTGATGGCGCTGCGGTGCATATTGATGGCTGTGGAAATACTACTGTTACCGTAAATGAAATGCCAGAAACTGGTCCTGCAGAAATTGTTTTGGCTACGATGGTGGCCTTAGGTCTAGGTGTGGGCGGTTATTATCTGATTCGTTCGCAACTTGATCTGAAAAACTGAAAAAGAGTGCAATTTCTGAATATGGCGTAAAAGATGTTGCTTCTCAGGCTGAAGCTGAACAGCCAAAAGACATTACTCCGCAAGCTTAGGGCTTGGCAAAAACGGGGAAGTATGCTAAAATAGCCAGAGTAAAAAAGGAAAATTATGAAGAAAGCAGTTGTACTCATCGGCGGGAAACAATATCTTGTCGCTGAGAAAGAGACCCTACGGGTGGACCTCCTCCCGGAAGGAACCAAAGAGCTCGAAGTGAATGCTTTGCTCCTAATTGATGGCGAGAAGACTACGGTCGGAACTCCAGAGGTCAAAGGCGTGAAAGTTTCGGCTAAAGTGGTTGAAGAAAAAGTTGCCGGAGACAAAATTCGTGTGATTCGCTACAAGTCTAAGAAGCGTGTCCACAAAGAAATCGGGCATCGCCAGAAATACTCTTTGATCGAAATTACTTCGATTAAATAAGAAAATTGAAGACCGAGGCTGAAAAGGCCTCGGTTTTTTTTGTGTTTGGCGTGTGATGTGCTAAACTATAAGCATGATAAGTCTTGGGCAAAGCAAAAAAGAAATCTCTCTCTCTCTCTCTCTCTCTCTCTCTTAATGAATTGAATAAAACAAAAGCTCAAAATTGTTTCTTTGGGCACGCTCAAGGCCGCTTGGCCAAGCTTATAGCCCAAAGAAACCAATTTTGCAGCTTTTGTTCTGTAATTAGTCAGTCTAA
>CAMBYK010000020.1 GCA_945872155.1 uncultured Candidatus Saccharibacteria bacterium | reverse complement strand
ACTCTTTCTTGACGACATTTTTTCGAGCGTAATCCGTCACCTCAGTCAAATCAAAATCCGGTGCCGACTGAATAAAATCACTGTGCGCACCATTCTGCACCCAATCACCATCCCAACCATTATTCCAACCTTCCACCAACAAACCTTTGATTTCTAATCTCTTGCACGCATCAATATATTCTTTCGCGTGCTCCGTGGTCGCTCCATGACGGTCTCCAGGAGCCCAGGTCCACTCTCCCACATACATCGCCCACCAAATTCCCATAAACTTCAGCGGTTTCACCCAAGAAAAATCGTTCTGAGGCGCCTCGTTTAAGTTCAGCATCATGCGGTTTGAAATCAAATCCACCGCCGCATCGCCAATCATCACCATACGCCAAGGCGTGTTAAACGGTAAATCCACATAGGCTTTCATCCCGTCAGAGAGTGGGGTGATATCTGCCCGTAGACAATTCTTACGCCCCATCTTTATCGTCATTGCGCCATAGTCATATAATGCCGCCTCATGAATCGCCACAAAAAATCCATTAGAAAGCTCAAAAGTAATCGGCGTATGCGACGGTTCATTCAAATGATAAACTGGCCACTTGTCATAGCTATATTCATAACGATCTGGCTGATAAGCCGGGATCCGCCAAGCATACGCATTATGGTCAATGCTAAATTCAGTCAGCTCATCAGCGATAATCAATCTACGAAACTTCGGCTGTGGCGGCAATTCATAACGAAAAGCCACTCCCTCGTCAAACACCCTAAAACGCACCGTGAACAGCCTTTTATCGCCTGAAACTTCCGTCAAATAAAATGCCACTTCACGATAAGCGTTTTTGATCCAACGTTCTTCACCCCAATCCGTCTCCCAAGTATCTTCAAAGGTTTTTTCCTGCATCCGCACTACAGCTAGTCCAGTCTCAAGCGCATCTTCACCCTGCAAGGCAATCCCCAGTCCAGATTCACGAATCACCACCTTTTCGTCTTTCCACACCGAATACATCAACTTGCCCATTTTGACTTGCACATAACAAACCACTCGGCCATTAGGCGAATAAATCGCTCTGCCATTCTCGGAAAGATTTTTGCGCCCAAATAATGTTGCGAAAAATCCCATCAGCAAATACCCACGCTAAACATAACCTTAATATAACACACTACAAAAATTTTTTCTATCTTCCATTTTAATAAAAATATATAACGTGCTATATTAACCTCATGAATAAAAAGCACTTTTTTTCACTTTTTGTCATCTTCTTCATTGCGGCCGGAGCCAGTCTCGCCGCGCTATCTATACCCAAATTTCTTCACTCTAAAACTGGTCAAATTATTCTGAGCCCCAGCCTCTCTGCCACGCAAAAAAATTTCATCAACCAGAACTTGCCCTCCGATCTCAACCTCACCGCAGACGTCACAATCTCCGCCAAAACCACCTTGAATTTACCCCAAAAACAAAATTACTTAATTTCGCAGATTTTTGTGCCCATCACAGATTTTTTCAGCACCACCGACAACGTCTCGGCCCACGTCATCAATCTCAAAACCATCAAATCTACCGACCCCAACGTCCAGATTATTCCTCTCAAAAAACTCACACCCACCCAAAAACTTCTGGCCATAGATGATCATTATTTCCTCAATAATCCTGCAAAAGGCGCCATTTACCAAATTTTTCAATTTAATGGCGCAGATAGTGAACGTGTGATAGCCACACTCCAAAAGAAAACCATCCAGCTCCCCGCCAAAAATCAAATTCTCTCTTTCGCCCAAACTGGAGTCACTGCGCTAAGTCGCCGTCTCAATGCGGTCGCCACGCAAAAAAGCGCGACTTACCTTTCTGAAAGAATCGCTCCTTTTCTCAAAGAGTTCGATCTCACCCATATTAGCAACGAAGTTTCTTTTGCCGAGCCTTGCAGCTCAAATAGTAGCTCCACCGTGCTCTGTTCATCGCCTCAAATGCTCGACGTCATCAAAGCTATCGGCACCGATATCGTTGAACTCACCGGCAATCATCTTAATGATTACGGAGCCACAGCTAATCAGTCTTCCATCGATCAATACCATGCGCTTAAAATGCAAACTTTTGGTGGTGGCAAAGATGAGTCCTCGGCCAAAGTCCCCCTAAAAATTAATCAAAAACACACCAAAATCACCCTGCTAGGCTACAATTATTCCACCTCGACCAAAGCCAACGGACAAGGAGCCAACGGCGATCATCCTGGCGCCAATATCTACGACGAAACTATCGCTACTGCCGACATTAAAGCCGCCAAACAACGTGGTGACTTCATCATCGTTGATATACAATTTTTCGAATGCTATTCTTATCCTGCTGAAGGGGTCGAAATGCCCAGCTGCGACGCCCCTATCACTAATCAACGCGATTTCTTCCGCCATTTAATTGACCTCGGAGCCGATCTCGTCGTCGGCACCCAAGCCCACCAACCCCAAACCTACGAAATCTACAACCAAAAACTTATTTTCTATGGCCTCGGCAATCTCTTTTTCGACCAAATTTACTGGCCAGGCACCACTCGAAGTCTCATCCTAGCGCACTACTTCTACAAAGAAAAACATCTCCAGACCCGCATCCACCCCACCATCTATGGTTCCGATTTCCAAACCAAGCTTATGGACCAACCTACTGCACAAAATTTCCTCCAGCGCCTCCAGCAATCTCGCCCCTAGTCTTGCATTTTGCAAAAAGTATGCTATAATACCAATACTTAGTTCTTTTCAAAGGAGGTGATTTGATTGTCATTACAAGCAGAATTAAACTTAGCGGAAAAACAATGCGAGCTTGCTTACGCCGCTAAGCAAAAAGCTCATTGGCGATACAAAAAGAGCCGCAACGAGCTGAGCAAAGCGGTGCTGGCCAGAAATTCAGCCTGGGAAAAACTCCAGGCCGCCATGTCAGAACCAGAATACTACAGAGGCAAAAATTTATCCGCCATCAAACGACAATACGAAACTTGCACTTCCGTATTGGAAGCTGCACGCGAGAAAAAAATAGAAGCTGCCAACAGGCTAGAAAAAGCCGAACAAAATTTCAAACAAGCCTTGTTAGCAAAGCGTCGTCTTGTGAAATTCATCAACAAAGTACAAGCGCGTAGTAGAACATAATCATTCATCCTCAAAAAAGACCAGCCATACAGCTGGTCTTTAAACTTTCTTCAAATCTCACCATTTTATGGGTGTTTTACCATGTGCCACCAAAAATTCATTCGTCTGACTAAAATGCTTACAACCAAAAAATCCTCTCCGCGCCGACAACGGGGAAGGATGCGCTGCCTCTAACACCAAATGTCCTGCACTTATCAAAGTTTTCTTTTTGCGCGCATTATTCCCCCAAAGCATAAACACTGCGTCTTCGTTATTTTGACAAATCGCACGAATAATCCGATCTGTAAAAACTTCCCAGCCCCTGCCCCAATGTGAACCGGGCTTACCCACCTCCACCGTCAAAACATCATTTAGTAAAAACACACCTTGTTTCTGCCACTCACGTAAATCCCCGCCCAAAGAGCACACCGAACCAATATCATCTCTGATTTCTTGATAAATGTTCCGTATTGACTGCGGCAAACGCGTCCCTTGATTCACCGAAAACGCCAAGCCATTTGCCACGCCAGCCGTCGGATATGGGTCTTGCCCCAAAATCACTACTTTTATTTGAAAGATTTCTTCTTTCAAAACCGCCAAAATGTTGCTTTGTTCCGGCATAATCACCTGTCCGGCAGCGTATTCTGTTTCCAAAAATGTCATTAAATTTTCAAAATAATCGCTGGCAAATTCTTCTCGCAAAATATCTTTCCATGAATTTGCCACCTCCGCCCACAAAAGTTCCTTCAACCATCCTTGTTTTTTCACAATAATTTCCTATAAAAATATGGCTGGGCCGCCAGGATTCGAACCTGGGAATGACGGGACCAAAACCCGTTGCCTTACCACTTGGCGACGGCCCATTACCAAAATCTATTTTAGCACAGTTTTCACCGTTTTTTCAAACCTTCGCCAAGTTTTTTAATTTTCTAAACTTACGCGCTCCATAGTCCATGCAAATTACAGTATGCAAAAACTTTTTCTGGCTTAAAACCAAACTCCGCCACTGGCTGAGCCCCCGCCTGCAAATACTGCAATTCACTCTTATCACCACTCACTGCTACTATCCAATTAATCTGATGTTCGGCAGTCATTGGATGTTCCACACTCCCTACTCGCACCGTAGCTCCGGCTTCAGTAATTTCCACCACTGGCACATGTTTTTCAACCGCCGCATCTACCGTATTCGCGTTCAAAAGTTCCATTTTCTGTCCGCAGCACACCGGATTCACGCCAGAATCTTCCACCATCATTACGATATTGCCACACTCATTACAACGATAAAATTTCATTTTCACCTCTCTTTCTTAATACTTCTAGTATACTCAGCTAGTCGCAAAATCACAACCACGCTCTTCACATTTTATTCGCTCTGTGCTATAATCGTTGCAGTTACCAAAGACAGTAGCGGAGAACCACTCTTAATCATGCTACCGAGGCATTTTCTTCTTGATTGGTAACGCTGCTTAACAACTAGCCAATCACTAAAACCAAAGGAAACTTTTTATGGCAATTTCAAAAAGTAAAAAGAATACATTGGTTGCTGATTTAACCGAACTTTTGCAAGATTCAAAAATGACGGTCTACGCCCAGTATCAGGGTCTCACAGTTGCAGAACTTCAAGATCTGCGCAAAGAAGCTCGCGCTGCTGGCGTAAAAATCAAAGTTGTCAAAAACCGTTTGGTCCGTGTCGCCATGGGTAATGTCGCTGTTTACAAAGACACCGACACCACTGGCCTCACTGGTCAGCTTCTCTACGCTGTTTCTAGCGAAGACGAAGTTGCTCCTGCCAAAGTTTTGGCCAACTTTGCCAAAACCCACAATGTTTTGCAAATCGCAGGTGGATTCAACGACGCTGGTGCCGCCATCTCTCAAGATGAGGTTAAAGCGCTCGCTAACCTACCAAGCAAAAACGAGCTCATTGCTCAGGTCGTTGCTCAACTTCTTTCACCAGTCACCGATTCCATCTCTGGCCTCTCCGGCGACCTACCTGGTATCCTGTCTGGCCTCGAAGCCAAAGCTTCAAACTAGCAACCAATTTTAATATCACTTTATTTAATAAAGGGGAGTAGTGAAATAATTTTTTAAGAGGATTCAAAGCTACGGCGTTCGCCCCTTGGGACGCGCAAACGCAATTAGGAATTAGCGCGCCAGCCCTGTAACGACAGGCGCTGGCGACGCGCCTCTTGAAAAAGTATTTCACTACTCACCATAAGAAAAGGACTAACAAAATGGCTGATATCAAAAAACTAGCCGAAGAACTCGTCAAATTGACCGTTCTCGAAGTAAACGAACTAAAAACCATCCTCAAAGATGAATATGGCATCGAGCCAGCTGCTGCTGCCGTTGCTGTTGCTGCTGCTCCTGCTGAAGGTGCCGCTGCTGCCGAAGAAGGCAAAGCTGAATACGACGTCGTCTTGAAAGACGCCGGCGCTCAGAAAATCGCTGTCATCAAAGCCGTCAAAGAGGCCACTGGCCTAGGCCTTGGTGAAGCCAAAGCTATCGTCGATGGCGCTCCTGCCACCGTCAAAGAAAAAGTCGCCAAAGCCGATGCCGAAGCTATGAAAAAAGCTCTCGAAGAAGCTGGCGCTACCGTCGAACTCGCTTAAATCAACCCGATTGGCTATTGTTAATAAAAGATCGAGTCGCAAGACTCGGTTTTTTATTAACTCAAATCTCCTTATTCTTTTTTTAAGATTTGTTTTTTTTACAACGTTTGCGAAATTACATCTGTTTCTTTTGTGGAAAACTTACGCCACCTCAGGAAATCTTTATATTGACAAGATTTCGCTCACGATATAATATAATATCAATACTATGTAAACAGACAGGATGCGAGGTATGTCTGAACTACCAGAAAAACAAATAAAACGTCTACGTGGGCTTATCCAAGAAGCCGAAACCAACTTAGCAGCCGCTAAGGAATTATTGATTTCCGTCCTTGGCGACGGCGAAGCCATCACCGCCCCTCGCGATGTCGCCATCACTACCCCTGAAGGCAAAATCATCGAAGGAGTTTTTGATGGACAAATCATGATCGATCAAGACGGCAAAAATTATCCTGTTCCAGCCAACTATGCCAGCAAGTCCAAATTGGTCGAAGGAGACATCATGAAGCTCACCATCACCGACACCGGCAAATTTCTTTACAAACAAATTGGACCAGTCGAACGCCGCACTGTTATCGGCACTCTCACGCATCATGACGACAATTATTATGTGGAAGTTTCTGGTCGCGAATATCAAATCCTTTATGCTTCTGTCACCTACTTCCAGCTCAAAGAAGGCGCACAAGTCTCCGTAGTTATTCCAGCCAACAATGATCAAGCTACTTGGGCTGCCGTTGAGGCTGCTCTCTAAATGAGCAAAGCCCTCTATCGCAAATACCGCCCTACCAAACTTCAGGACGTTATCGGCCAAAGCTCCGTCACCGACATACTTGCCAAAAGTCTCAAAACCAAGAAAATTTCCCATGCCTATCTTTTTATTGGGCCACGTGGCACCGGCAAAACTTCTATTGCGCGTATTTTTGCCCACGCCGTTAATGATTTCGATTACCAACTAGAAGACAGCTATATTGATATCGTAGAAATCGACGCCGCCTCCAACACTGGCGTCGACAATATTAGAGATTTGCGCGAAAAGGCCGTCATCGCCCCCACCAAGGGCAAATACAAAGTCTACATCATCGATGAAGTCCATATGCTCAGCAAATCCGCCTTCAACGCCCTACTCAAAACTCTCGAAGAGCCACCCGAACACGTTATTTTTATTATGGCTACCACCGACGCCGAACGTATCCCGGCCACCATTACCTCGCGTTCTCAAATTTACACCTTCCGTCTCGCCGAACAAGCCGAGATGGTCAAACATCTACGCTCTGTCGCCGACGCCGAAAAAATCACAATCGAAGACGCCGCCCTCGAAATCATTACTGAGCGCGGTGGCGGCTCCTTCCGCGATTCTTTGTCTCTTCTAGACCAAATCTCTACTTTAGCCAGCGAGCAAATAACCGCCGCAGACGTCATCAAGGCCCTCGGATTGCCGCCCGACCAAACACTTAATGAACTATTAAATTCATATCAAGCTGGCGATTTATTGCAAATTTCCACCCAGCTCAAAAATCTCCTCGCCATCGGCACCAAACCAGAAATTATTGCCAGCAATCTACTAAACTATATCGTCAAACATCCTCAACCACAACTTTTGCCACTTTTGGCCCAACTCGCCACTGTGACCTCGCCCTTCGCCGAAGCTAAATTACTGTTAGCTCTCTGTTCTAATTTACCAACAGCATCACAATCCCAACAACCTGTGCCAGCCGCCACACCCAATTTACCCACAAAATCTACCGCAGACGAGCAATCTGCAGCTCATAAACAGGGAACCGCTTCCGACAAATCGGTAACCAAAAGTCTCGCCAACACCACCGCGCCCACTCCACCAACGAATAGCTCCGCCCTCACTTGGGAAGATTTTTTAAACAGCCTCAAAACCACAGAAGTAGGGTTGCACGCTATTGTCTCCAATGCCGGACATCAAATTTCCGACAATACACTCAAAATCTATCCCACCAACAAAATGATCTACAAAAAACTCTCCCGTTCGGAAACTCTCCAAAAACTTTCCGCTCATACCAAAGGCTTTCGTATCTCTATCGAAGAACCTGGTAGCCAAAATAACTCCAAATATGGCCAAATTTCTGATATAATGGGTGGCATACAGGAGGTAAAAAGTGGAGAAATCCCATTCTAATTCCGCTGGGCGTATTCCGCCTCAAGATTTAGCGGCCGAAAAATCTTTGCTCGGGGCTATTTTGTTGTCTGACGGAATTTTTCCCGAAATTTTAGAAACTATCAAAGCCGATGATTTCTACGAAAAACGCCACAGCCATATTTATCGCGGCATGATCTCCCTCTACGAACAACACCGCCCCATCGATCTACTTACAATTTCAGCCGAACTAAAAGCCCAAAAAACGCTCAAAGAAGTCGGTGGTGCTCCTTATCTCACCGAGCTATCAAATTTTGTCCCTACTGCCACTCACGCCAAAGCTTATGCCGAAATTGTCCAGCGCGCTTCCGTGCGTCGTCGCCTCATCAAAGCCGGCACCGAAATCGCCACCAAAGCCTATGAGGACGATGTTGCCGTGGACGAGCTAATCGGTCGCGCCGAAAAAGAGCTCTTTGCTGCTTCGGATCAAAATACCAAAACTGATTATGTTGCACTCGAGGATTTATTAGTGGACGCTTTTGACCGCGTTGGCGAACTTCACAAAAACAAGGGCATGCTCCGCGGCCTTAAAACTGGCTTTCACGATCTAGACCAGCTCACGGCTGGTTTGCAACAGGGAGACTTGGTAATTATCGGCGCCCGTCCAGCCATGGGTAAAACTACTTTTGCCCAAAACCTCGCTCTCAACGTTGCTTCAATCAACAAAAAAGGCGTGCTTTTCTTTTCTATGGAAATGGCCAGCCGCGAAATTGTTGACCGCATGATCTCCGACATCTCTGGCGTCAATAGCTGGAATATCCGCACCGGCAACGTTTCCGACCAAGATTTCGCCAAAATTGGCGACGCCTTAGCCGAAATGGACGAAATGCCAGTCTATATTGACGACACCTCCAGTATGACAGTACTAGAGCTTCGCAACAAAGCCCGCCGCGCCGCCCACGATCACGATATCAGTATGATCGTCATCGATTATCTTCAGCTCATCCAAGGCTCAGACCGTTATGCCGGCAACCGCGTCCAGGAGGTCACCGAAATTTCTCGCAACCTCAAAACCCTTGCCAGGGAACTAGAAGTGCCAGTTATCGCGCTCGCCCAGCTATCTCGTAATGTCACCGGTCGCGAGAATCCTCGTCCTGTACTTTCCGACCTTCGCGAATCCGGCTCCATCGAGCAAGACGCCGATCTAGTTATGTTTTTACATCGTCCAGATTATTATCATCAAAACGAAGAAGGCTACGAAAAAACCAACATCACCGAGCTCATCATTGCCAAGCACCGCCACGGCCCTACCGACCTCGTCAAACTCTATTTCCGCGACAACCTCAACCGTTTCGAGTCCGTCACGCACGACGATCGCGCTCCTTAAGCCTGCTCGCTTCTAGTCAAAGTTTTTTGCTCATGCTATAATTAATGCGTGAAAAAATTGCAAATTTCTAAACTTTTTTTATACCGTCATCGTTTTCGTATTGGCTACACCCTTCTCTTTCTGGCATTTTTGTCCCTAGTGATATTTTTACCGTCTGTCGCTCCTAATGGCCTCAGCCAAGACGAAATGACCTCCGTCGCCAACTCACTCCGGCTTTCCCCAGATTCGCTCACTTCCGGAGATGTTGTTGATCTGCCTTATCGCGCGCTCCAAAAACTTTCAATTATGGTGCTCGGCGCCAATATCTATGCCATTAAATTACCTAGCATCTTAATCGGGCTCGTTTTTGGGCTCATTCTCGTATTACTACTCAACCGCTGGTTCAAAAACAACGTTGCCGTCATCGCTAGCGTCATCACTATTCTTTCCTCTACTTTCCTTTATCTTGCAGGTTCCGGCACTCCACTCATCATGATGGTATTTTGGCCCACCATCTTGCTTTGGCTTGGTTCCAAAATCAACAACAACAACCACCCCAGGCCTTCTTATTTCTTCATCATGGCCATCTTGTTACTTCTGGCCCTCTTTACTCCATACATGATCTATCTAGTTGGCTTTATCGCCATCCTTACACTTTCCAACCCTCATCTTCGTTTTACTATCAAAGGCCTACCTAAAGTACCCCTCGTCATTATCAGCCTCATTATTATCGCTGGCGTCGCTCTATTTATTTACAACCTGCTCCCTCATCCAGATTCCACCGCTACACTGTTCTTTGTGCCAGATTTTAGTATCGATAAATTCTTCAGCAACCTCAATGTCGCATTCCTGCCATTCTTCTCTTGGAGCGGCAAAGTCGAAAGCATCTTCCTTTCGCCACTCGTCAATCTCGCCGCTCTCACTCTAGCCATCTCTGGCCTCTTTTCCGCCGCCAAAAACTTCTTCGCCTCTCGCAATTCTATTGCCGTCTATCTAATTATCTTTGCCTTAGCTCTTGCTGGGCTCAACCCTAATTACGCCGTCATCATCCTGGTGCCACTCGCCATCCTTATCGCTCACGGCATCCGTTATATTCTCGAAAAGTGGTATGGTCTTTTCCCGGAAAACCCCTACGCTCGCATCTTTGCTATTTTACCAATCGGTGCACTAATTGGTATCATTGTTATCACAGATTTATCTCATTTTATTTTTGGCTACCGCTACAATCCGCCTGTAGCCAACCAATTCCAAACCGACCTCATGCTGATTCGCAAACATCTCCCTCAAAAATCAGTATTATTAATTCCCAAAAATACCCCAGAATACAACTTTTACAAAATTCTTGAACCAAATATCTCCATTGTTCACAAAGCCCCTACTTCTGGCCCTGTGGCCACTCTTGGCAAATGGCAAAAACGTCCCGCCAAAGCCGAGCTAAATCGCATCATTACCTCGTCAAAATCTCTAAATTCTGATAGAATATATCTATACACAGTAAAAGAAGAGGAGTAAACATGGGCCAAGCTATGGACCAAATGAAAATGATCAACCAATTGCGCAAAGCGCAAAAAGAATTGAAAAACGAGATTGTCGAAATCGAAGCCGGCGACGGCGCTGTCATAGTCCAAATTTCCGCCGAAATGAAAGTCAAGAAAGTCACCATCGATCCAGCAAAAGTCGACCTCGACGACATCCGCGAACTCGAACGTTGGATAGAGAACTGTTTTCGCGATGGCTATGCCAAAGCCCAAGAAATTGCCGCTGAAAAAATGAAACCTCTCATGGGCGGACTTGGCAACTTAGGACTCTAATGCTTCCTCAAGCTCTTCAAGACGCCATTGACGCCCTTGGGGCATTGCCAGGCGTAGGCCCGCGCACCGCCGAGCGCTACGCCTATTATCTTTTTCGTAATTCCGCCAAGCTCTCTCACACTATCATCCAGGCTTTAGAAAATCTCCACAGCATGGTCAAATTTTGTCCAGTCACCTTTGCACTCATCGATACCAAAGATCAAGTTTCCCCACTCTACAGCGACCCCTCCCGCGATAAAACCACTATCCTGGTAGTAGAAGAACCTTTGGACATTTTCGCCATCGAGCAAACTAAACAATTCCATGGCGCCTACCATGTGCTTGGTGGTGCTATCAGCCCCATCGACGGCATCACTCCAGACCAGCTTCATATCAAAGAGCTTATTTCCCGCATCGAGAGTGATCAAGCCACCGAAATTATCATTGCCACCAATCCATCAGTCGAAGGCGAATCCACGGCTCTGCTTTTGCAAAAAATGTTAAGCGAAAAATACCCCACCCTCCAAATCACTCGTCTAGCCCGTGGTCTGCCGCTTGGCGTAGACCTTAGCTATGCGGATCAAATCACTCTCTCGGCCGCACTCGAAAACCGCACAAAACTATAGTTCTCAAACAAATAACCAGGCTATTTATTCTACTTCAATCTCACCAATCATTTTGACAGATTCAGCTTCAGGCAAAACTTCTACATTTTTCAATTTACGTTCAATCTGACGCGAAGAAGTCTCCGCTTGACCAATTTTATTAGCCGTTTCTTCCAGTTTTTTCTTGGTCATTGCTAACAAATCGCCGAACTTGCCAAACTGAGCCTTCACCGCCCCTAATGTCTGCCAAACCTCGGCTGAACGTTTTTCAATCGCCACCGTCCTAAAGCCCATCATCAGCCCCGACAAAATCACTGGCAAAGTAGATGGAGAAGTCAAAGTCACGTGCATTTTTTGACGCAACTCCTCATCTAGCCCAGGAATCCGCAGGATCTCCGCATAAAGCGATTCAGTCGGCAAAAACATCATTGCAAATTCCGTTGTAGCTGGCGGGTCGATATATTTAGTCGAAATTTTCTTTGCCTGTTCTTTTACGTCAGTCGCAAGCGCCTTAGTAAATTTCTCAATCTCAGATTTTTCGCCCGCCTCGTAGGCCGCTAAAAGCCGCGCATAATTTTCAATCGGGAACTTCGAGTCAATTGGCAAATACACCGCCGCACTGTCCGTCTTGCCAGGCATCTTCACTGCAAACTCCACCCGGTCATTTGACCCCTTCTTAGTAATCACATTCTCTTCATACTGCCCGGCCGACAGGGAATCAGAAATAATTGACCCCAGTTGCACTTCACCATAAATACCACGAGTCTTGACGCCTTCCATCACTTTGCGCAAATCCCCCACACCAGTCGCCAAATTTTTCATTTCGCCCAACCCCTGATAAACTTGCGTTAGCTGACCAGAAATCTGCTTGAAACTTTCATTAAATCTTTTCTCCACCGATTTTTGCAGCTTTTCATCCACCGTCTCACGCATCTCTTCCAACTTTTTTGCATTATCTTCCTGCAAGCTCTTCACGCGCGCATCAACCGTCTTCTGCACCCCCTGCAAATTCTCACTAATTTCTTTGCGGTTCTCGCGAAATTCCGATGAAATCTTTGGCACCAACTTGTCCACTTCTGACTCAATGCGAATCAAGCGTTCGTGGATATGTTTCTCGTCACCCTTATCGTTTTTCTTCAACAGTACCACCAGAATCCCCACTAAATTCAACCCCCCAATTATCAATAATACATATTCCATATGCTTATTTTATCACGTCTAAGCCCCAATTTTCTAGCCCCATAAACGACCATTCTTACTCCGCTGACAAATCACTCTCATAGCTCAAACGCTACACTCTCCAACCCTCTGGCCTCCCTTAGCAGGACTTGTTCATTGCTATTTTTACA
>CAMBYK010000019.1 GCA_945872155.1 uncultured Candidatus Saccharibacteria bacterium | reverse complement strand
TGGCGGAGTGGTTACGCAGCGGTCTGCAAAACCGCGTACACCGGTTCAATTCCGGTTGGTGCCTCCAAGATGCCCGAATGGCGGAATCGGTATACGCGTTCGACTTAAAATCGAATGGAGAAATCCATATGGGTTCAAGTCCCATTTCGGGCACCATTTTTGAGATCAACTGCTAAGTTAATCTCGGTGGTGGAGAAATAATTATGCAAAAGATAAAATTTACGATCATTACTTTGTTTCCAGAGGCTTTGCGGCCATATCTTGACAGTTCCATGATGTGGAAAGCACAAGACCGAGGGCTGGCGGAATTTGAGCTGGTGAACCTGCGCGATTTTGGCATTGGCCCACATCGGTCAGTAGATGACACTCCTTACGGTGGCGGCGACGGAATGTTGTTGCGTTGCGAACCGGTATTTGCGGCGATTGAGAGCATCAAGGCAAAAGACCCAGCAGCAGAGGTGATTTTACCAACTCCTGCTGGACGGACTTGGAATCAAAAATCCGCGCAAACTCTTGCCACGGGCAGTTGTAGGCATTTTATTATTCTCTGCCCGCATTATGAAGGCTATGATCAAAGAATCATGTCGCTGGTGGATCACCGCATTTCGCTGGGGCATTATGTGTTAACCGGCGGCGAACTGCCGGCCTTAATCATGGTTGATTCGGTGGTGAGATTGTTGCCCGGGGTGCTAGGCGGCGAATCTTCGGCCGAAATCGAAAGTTTTTCGCATGGAGACAACATTGAATACCCACAATACACTAAACCGGCGGATTTTCGTGGGATGCAGGTGCCGGAAATTTTACTTTCTGGGCACCACGGCAAGATTGCCGAGTGGCGCGAACAGCAAAGTGGCAACGCAGAAGATTTTGAGTCGTGCTAAGATAGGTCTATGGATTTAGGCCTTTCGGTAGAAAAAATTAAAGGAGTGGGGCCAAAAACCGCCGCGATTTTGGCGAAGGCGGGGATTTTGACAGTGCGAGATTTGTTGTATTACCTGCCGCGAAGCTATGAAAATTACCAAACTTTGACCGAAATCAGCCAAATTCGCCCCGGGAAAGTGGTGGTGCAGGGCAAAATTGGCCAAATAAACACGCGCCAAGCCAGACGCCGACATCTTTCTATCACAGAGGCGGTGATTTCAGATACTTCTGGAGCAATCAGGGCTGTGTGGTTTAATCAAGCTTACCGGGCCAAGCAGTTTGCGGCAGATAAAGAATATATTTTTTCGGGCGAATATGAACTGAAAAATGGACGCTACCAGCTGACTTCGCCCTCGGCGATTCTGGCTGCGGATGTGGACCCTAGAGAAGCTTTGCAACCGATTTATCCGCAAAAAAACGCCCTGAAGCCAGCTTTTTTTAAGAAAATTTTGGCGGAGTTGCGGCCGGCAATTGCGACAGTAAAAGATATGGTGCCGGGGACAGAATTTGGGGGCGGAACCAGAGCTGAGGCGCTATTTGGCGTGCATTTTCCTGCTACGCCGGCAGAGACCGAAGAGGCCCGCGCGTATCTGGCCTATGAAGAAATTTTTACACTACTTTTGGCGGCCGAGCTGAATAAACAAGCAAATCAAAAATTGGAGGCGATACCGTTGCCGTTTGACGCCGGAAAAACGCGTACGCTGGTGGAACATCTGCCGTTTAAGCTGACGGCGGCACAGCGTATTGCCACCTGGGATATCTTGAGAGACCTTGAGAAGCCGCTGCCGATGAATAGATTACTGCAAGGCGATGTGGGCTCTGGAAAGACCGTAGTGGCAGCGCTAGCGGCTCACCAGGCGGCCGCTAATGGTCATCAGACGGCTCTGCTGGCTCCTACGGCGGTATTGGCTACGCAACACGCAGAGAGCCTGAAAAAGCTTCTGGCGCCACTTGGGGTGCGCATAGCGCTGCTGACCGGAGCTACGAAGCATAAGGCGGCGCTGAAAAAACAGTTGGTTAACGGTGAAATCGATCTGTTAATCGGCACGCACGCGATTTTGACAGACGACACGGTTTTTCGCTCGTTGGCGCTGTGTGTTATCGACGAGCAGCACCGTCTAGGAGTGGCACAGAGGCAAAAACTCCTAGCAAAAACCCAGAAAAATACCGCACAGGCGGATAGGCTAAAATCCCCGCACCTGTTGGCGATGACAGCGACACCGATTCCACGCTCTCTGCAATTGACGATTTTTGGTGATTTAGATGTGTCGGCGTTGGACCAGCTGCCGGCTGGTCGCCAACCGATTCGGACTAAAATTATGCATGAGTTGCATTTTCAAGAGGAGCTCTACCCGGAGGTGAGAGCGAGTCTGGAACGGAAGGAGCAGGTTTACTGGATTTGCCGAGCGATTGAGGAAAATCCGCAGACGGGAACGATGAGCGTGAAAAAACAGGCGGAGAAGTTGCGAAAAATCTTCCCGCAGGCGAAAATCGAATTTTTGCACGGACGAATGAAGGCCGATCAAAAAGATCAAATTATGGGTGATTTTGCGAGCGGAAAAATTGATATTTTGGTCTCTACTACAGTGGTAGAAGTGGGAGTGAACGTGCCGAATGCCACGAAAATTATCATCATGGAGGCAGAACAGTATGGCCTGGCGCAACTACACCAATTGCGCGGCCGAGTGGGGCGAGGCGAAAAGCCCAGCGCGTGTTATCTGGCGGTGAGCGGAGATAATCCGCCATCTAGACGACTTAAAGAGTTGGAAAAATCCACCGACGGTTTTTATCTGTCTGAGGTGGATCTGAAACTGCGCGGACCGGGCGAAATTTACGGCTCGTTGCAACACGGCGCGCTGGACCTAAGAATAGCCACCATAACAGATACGAAATTGATTGCCAAGGCTAGTCGCGCGGCCAAAAATTTTGCGAAAGACCCAGCAAATATGGTAAAATATCCTGAGTTAGCGGAGCAAGTGCGTAAATATCAGCAGCTGACGGCACTAAACTAAAATGTATTCAACCACTACCCTGATCAAAAACTCGAAGAAGTCTGGCAGATTGGTCGGGACACATCAAAAAATCGACAAAATCGCTCGTCGCCAGCTGGGCAAACACCTACCAAAAGGGGTTTATTTCCCGTCTGAAAAAGAAATTTTGTATTTTGAGGGGACTAAGGGGCCAGATGGACTGAAGCGCAAATGTCCTGGGATAGACGAGCCGGAGCATTTCATTCTGCCCGAGCATGATGATGGGGTGCTGATAGGGATGATTTTGGACCACCAATATAATCTGCACAAGGCACTGGCCTCCGGAAATGAGGTGCGGGCGGCGTTTGAGGCGGCTTGGATGGCGCACGCCATCACGGATGGATTGACCCCGGCGCACCATTTTCCGTTCCAAGAAGCAATTAAGGAGCTGATGTCCGACAAGGAGTTTCTGAAGATTTTTGGTACACCAATCAAGGGCATTATGCCGGGCAAAAATCTGGCAGAAACCACGCGCAACAACTGGCTTTATTGGGGTGCGGGCGGCTATATGAACAAGCATGTGGCTTTTGAATACGGCGCAGCGGTGACTACTGCGGCTACGCCGGCGCAAATTTTAGCGCCAAAGATTCAGGCGAAAGAGCTATATGGCGTGGATTTGCGGGCGGCGTTTTATAATTCTCTGCGCAAAATCCACGCGCTCGATATGTATAACCGTTTTCGTCGTGAGGGATGGACAGCAGAGCTGGCGTTTGAATGCCGCGACGTTTTGATGCCGGAAATTATTCGTGCGGTGATGCTGGGCTGGGCGTCCGCTGTGCCGGAGTTAGTGCAGACAAAAGCAAGCCATGACGCAGCTGTCAAAACGCCTCAATCGGGGGCGGGCGATAAAAGAACTTGTTCGAAAACGGATACTAAAACAACTCGATCAGGGGCAAAAGTTTCGGAACTTTCCTCCGCGCTCAACAAGCGGGCTAACAGAGGTAAAAAATGAAAAAACTCGAAAGTTTTATCACTGGAGGGGCACTGCGGGGGCGCAAAATCGCTTCGCCACAAAATGCCAAAACCCATCCGATGGGCTCGCGCGAAAGATTGGCGCTATTTAATTCTCTTAGTCTGGCTTGGCCTGGGGCAAAAGTGTTGGATGCTTTTGCCGGCACGGGAGCGCTGGGTATCGAGGCTGGGTCTCGAGGGGCAAAAGAAGTGATTTTTGTGGAAAAAAGCCCAGCCGTGGCGCAAATTTTAAGATTAAATTTACAGAATTTAGGGGTGGAGCCCGAGGCTGCTCAAGTAGTGGTGGGGGCGGCGAAAAATTTTCAGGGTAGCGATTTTGACGTGATCATGGTGGACCCGCCGTATGATAATTTCCGCGAAGAGGAGTTTGAGCCGTTGCCGCCGGCTTTGAAGGCGGGTGGTTTTTTGGCTTTGTCGCATCCGAAGAGTTTTGACGCGCCAGAATGGGGTAAAAAAGCGGGGCTGATAATGACTTCGAGTAAAACTTATGCCGGTGCGTCCATTTCCCTCTTCCAAAAAAGATAAAATTATGGTATAATGTGGCCAATAAAGGGAGTTTTTATGCAAAACGATAATTTAGAGCGTGGGCGTAAAATTCGATTCATCGCCATTACCTGTATTACTGCAGTGCTAATTTTGGCGGCTTTGGCTTTTGGAATCGTGACGACCACTTTTAAGAAGTCGCCAGAGGTGACAAACAATACACCTGACAAGGTGGAGGTGAAGTCTACAGTGGGCAACGGCGGAAATCAGACCGGGGCTAAGACCGCTAAAACTAATACCAACACGGCAACCAAAAAGACGACAAGCAACAAATCTAGCAAGACAGCAGGCAACGCGGAAGACAAAAAGGCAGCAACCAAAAAGGCCGAGGAACAGACTCAGGCCACCGCTCAGACGACTACCACTAACACTGCAACCTTGCCTGGCGAGGCCGACAGCGATATTCCGCAGACTGGCCCAGCCGAAATGGGCGCAACCGCAATACTGATGGGAATTTCTACCTTCTTAGCTATCAATTTGTGGCAAAAGAGAAACGCTTAATTTAGAAAAAATACGCCTTTAAGGCGTATTTTTTGTGCGATTGTAATTTCTAGGCGGGTTGACCAAAAGCTTCGTACCCCACACCCTATTGGCTTCTAACGCTCTCAACTCCGTTCGAAACCTAACTCTATTTTAGCATGAGGGGTTTTACTGTCAACATTGATTTTTGTGATTTTGATGTTATAGCTTTGGAGAAAATAATAGAGGTGGAGGGGCAAAAAGTATTGCTTTTTGTAGCGTTTTATTTTATAACAAAACTACTATTTTCAAACCATAAAAATAAAAAACCGAACATGATATAATAAGCGTATGCGAAAAAGAAAATTCAATTGGAGGAAATGGCTGGACGAGTGGCGGCTGGCTGGGCGCGGGGCGGTGCTAGCCACAGAAAATCGAAAATTTTTGGGCGTAGCGGGGGCGGGGTTTTTGGTTTTTGGCACAGTAATGAATCTACTAGCAAGCGGCACGGCTGGGATGACACTGTTTGGCGTGGCCTCTTGGGGTGGAAAAATTAAAATCCTGGGTGATTCCCTGCTCGGGCTGTTTGGCGTGGGGCGAAACTTTTGGGATTTTCTGTTAATTTTTGCAATTTCTCTGCTGCAGGGCGTTTTGATTGGACTGGTGGCATTGGTTTGGAAAAAGCGCAAAGATAATGCAGATAATCTACAGCGAGCAGGGTTGGCGGCAGGGCTGGCGGTGCTGGGCTCTGGTTGCCCGACTTGCGGTAGCACGCTGCTGGCACCACTAATCGGGGCGATTTCTAGTAGTGGGGGGCTGGCCTTGGCTGGCACGTTATCCGGGCTTTTGACCGTGGGGTCTTTTGTGCTGGCGCTGTTTGCGTTCAAAAAACTGGGGTTTGAGGCTTATGTTATAATTGTAGATGAAAAATTCAAGCACAAAAAGGAGGCGAATGCTGGGTAAAATTATCCGGACCATAGGCGTAGTGTTGGTGATAGGGGCACTGCTCGGACTAATTATCATAAATGCGTCGAGCAAACCAAAACCGCAGGAGAAGGCCTGGACGGCGGCGATGACTAAGGGTGACCCAGAGGCCAACCTGCATTATGTGATGTATACCGATATTATGTGCCCGTATTGCGACGTCTTTTCGCGACTAGTGATGGACAACAAAATAGAATTTGCTAAGTTTTTGGCAGAAAATAAGGTGCTTTTTGAAATTCGCGTGACCGATTTTCTGTATGAATTTGGCTCGAAGTCTGAAGCCTCGAGGCTGAGTGCCGAAGGAGCATATTGCGCGGCGAGAGAAGACAACTTCTGGCCATACTACGAAACGGCACTGACCAGCCTGTGGGAAGATTACCACTCACACGGGGTGGGGGTGAGTAAGACTGCGCCAAAAATTGAAGGGGCGACTTTGGAATACTGGCAAAAAATTGGCCAAAAAGCAGGGCTGGGCAAAAAATTCGCCAAATGCTTAGCTCAACACGATGCCTTAGGAGAAGTAATCGAAAAGACCGAAAAAGCGGCAACCTTGGCGGGTGGTGGATTGCCTTATTTCCAATTTGGTAAATATACCACTGGCGGGTTTGACCCGAGCTGGGATTGGAGCTATGTCAAGCAATACCTTAATGCTGGGCTAGGGAAATAGCATACGATGTTGAACAAAAAAAGAGGCCCTCGCGGGTCTCTTTTTTGAAGATCGTTAATCGTTCCAACGGTCGATGGCGTCTTTGATGACTTGTTTGGCTTCTTCAATGCCAGCAAACTCTTTGACCACGGTGCTGCCTGGTTTTTTGAGGTCTTTGTAGTGGCTAAAGTGGAAGTTAATCTGCTCGATAAGGCGTTTTGGCAAATCTTCTAGAGTTTGGTAGAGATCGCCATTATTGCGGTCGTCGGCTGGTACAGCAATAATTTTGTCATCGACTTCGCCGTCGTCCACAAATTTCATCACGCCGAGAATGCGAGCGGTAGTATAAATACCAGTAGTAAGTGGCTGGTCGGTAATGAGCAAAACATCAAGCTCATCGCCGTCTTCGTCCAAGGTCTGTGGGATGAAGCCGTAGTTGCAAGGCTTAGCAAAAGCGATTGGTTCGATACGGTCAAGCATGAAGCAGGCGTTTTTGCGATCCCATTCAATCTTGTGGTTGGAGCCGGTTGGAATCTCGACTACTACGTTGATTTCTCCGTTTTGATAATCGCCAGGTGTCAAAATTTTATTAAAATCTGCCATGTTTTCTCCATTTAAGTTGTTCTTTCATTATAGCACAGAGATGCGGAGGTAAGGACGTCAACATTTTTCGGTTAGCGACATATGGGTTTTGGTTATTGAAGCGTAGAAGCTACTCGAAAATTTTTTGGTTTTTGATATCGTCCGGAAGATAATTTTTGTCCATATGGAAGCCAGCCTCCCATTTTTGGCCTTTGCCAAAGCCGAGGTCTTTCATCATCTTGGTGGGGGCATTGCGGAGCCAAAGAGGAACAGGCAGGCCCATGGTGCGGCGGGCAAGATCTTCGGCCCGACGCCAGGAATCGTAAGTTCTGCGATCTTTTTTGGCCTTAGTAAGGGCACAAACTACATGAGAAAGAATAATGCCTCCTTCTGGCATGCCGACGCGCTCCACCGCCATAAAAGCATCGGTGGCTAGGCCTAGTGCACCATTGCCAGCCAAGCCGATGTCTTCCGAAGCAAAAATAATCATCCGCCTGGCGATAAACTTGGGATCTTCACCGGCCTCGGTCATGCGGGCGAGATAATAAAGCGCCGCATCAACATCGCCGCCGCGCATCGATTTGATAAAAGCCGAGATGTTGTCGTAGTGATGATCGCCTTTTTTGTCGTAGCCGGGGACTTTGCGCCCAACGGCCATTTTGACCACATCTAGGTCTACTTTGGGCGACAAGCTCAGTGCTAATTCCAGACCTCCTAGAGCCGAGCGGGCATCGCCACCAGACAACTCGGCGAGATAGTCCAACGCTTGGGGCGTGATTTTTTTAGTGGCTTTTTCGGCTTTTGCTGCGCGCTTCAAAACAGCCAAAATTGCGGTCTTGCCTAGAGGCGAAATCACAATCACGCGCGAACGCGACAGAAGCGGAGAGATCACTTCAAAAGATGGGTTTTCGGTAGTGGCGCCAATCAAAATAATCAGACCAGATTCAACGTGAGGCAAAAAAGCGTCTTGTTGAGCTTTGTTGAAACGATGGATTTCATCCACAAAAAGCACAGTGCGAATCTGTAAATTCCAGTTGGTTTTTGCCCGCTCGACGACGGCTTCAATATCTTTTTTGCCGGCCGTGACGGCAGAAAGTTCGACAAAATCTGCCTGATATTCATGCGCTAAAATACGAGCTAGAGTGGTCTTGCCAGTACCTGGCGGGCCCCAGAAAATGAGGTTGACCGGTTCGCCACGGCGCACAATTTCGGTGAGAATTTTACCATCGCCAATAATGGCGTCTTGGCCAATCACCTCCTCCAACTTTTGCGGGCGCATACGCTCCGCCAGCGGCACTCTATTCATAGAGTAATTGTATCACTATTTGCTGCGACCAGCCAGGCTCAGCAAGATAAGCGTAACGAGATTCGACAGCACGATGGAGGCGCCCGTAGGGGCTTTGAAATAAAACGACAAATAAAGGCCGACGATAAAATTTAGAACCGACAAAACGACTGACACCAGAACCACTTTGTTGTAAGTCTTGCAAACCTGCATTGCAGAAACAGTAGGAAAAATAATTAAACTAGATATCAGAAGCGCACCCAGCAGCCTCATGCCGAGTACCACAATCACGGAACAGATAATGGCGAAAATAATATCATAAAACTGGACTTTTACTCCTGTGGAACGGGCGAAATTTTCATCAAAAGTCAGAGCAAAAATACGATGATGGGCCCAAATATAAAGCCCCATCACTAAGACCAATAACACCCCGCCAATAATTAAATCCAGGCTAGTAATAGACAGGATGCTGCCAAATAGATAATTATTAATATCTGTGTTGACACCCTGGGTGATTGAGATGGCGAAAGTGCCGAGCGCCAAGGCGGAAGCCGAAATAATGGCAATCATGGCGTCGTTTTGAATACGTTTTTGCTGGCTAACGCGCAAAATTAAAATACTGGCAGCGACGACGATAGGCAGGGCAAATTCTAGCGGGGCCACTTGTAAAACAGTGGCGACAGCAAACGCCCCAAAAGCCACATGGGAAAGCCCATCGCCAATCATGGAGTTTTTGCGCAGAACCAAGCTAGTGCCGATTAGAGCAGAAGATATCGCAAGTAGCAGCCCCATGATTAAAGCCCGGAACATAAAGCCATAACTAAAAATTTCTAATAAATTAGGCATGACTGACTCCGTTTTGTTGCAAGAAATCTACTAAATTTCCGAAAAATGGCCGAGCATGGTCCAGGGCGAGAATTTTATTACCGATGAGACTATCGCTGTCCAAATCGTGCGTGACTAAGATGATGGTCAGGCCTTGCTCCTGGTTCAGTTTTTTAAGCAGCTGATAAAGTGCGGTTTTAGAGCGAAAATCCAGGCTATTAGATGGTTCGTCTAAAATTAGTAGTTTACTGGTGGCACAAAGCCCACGAGCCAACAGCACTTTTTGTCGCTGACCGCCTGAAAGATTGCCGAAGTTTGCTGTGGCGAGATGGTCGATTTTAAGATATTTCATGGCCTGCTTAGCGCGATTTTTTTGGCTGGCGCCATAGAAAGGCTTCCAGCCCAAGCTGTTCAAAGCACCAGACAAAACAATTTCGCCAACCGACGCTGGGAAAAACTGCGTCGAGACACCAAACTGTGGTAGATAACCAATAAAATTACGTTTCAAGCCGCCAAGATATTTAATATGGCCTTTTTGCGGCCTAATAAGGCCCAAAATTGCTTTTACTAGTGTAGATTTACCCGAACCGTTGGCGCCCACGATACAGAGAAAATCGCCTTCATAAAGTGTAAAGTTGAGGTTTTTGACTACCGTATTGTCGCCATAACCCAGCGTCAGCTGCTCGATGCTGAGCAGTGCTGGCGACGTGGGCTGGACGAAATTTTTCATGATTAATTGAGGGCTTTTTGCAGCGTGATTAGATTGTCTTGCATGATATCTACGAGGGTTTTACCCTTTGCGAAATCCTGCGCGGTGATGTTGTGCCCAGAATTTAGCTCCAAAACTTGAGCGCCAGTCTCGCGGGCGATGTTTTCTGCGATTTTGCCACTAGATAGCTCAATTTTGAAGACCGCTGGGAGTTGCTCGGATTTAACTTTGTTGATGAGAAAAGCTAAAGTTTTGGCGCTGGCTTCAGTTTGCTCGGAGCAGCCGGGGAATGCAGCATAATACTTGAGGCCATAAGCGTCGGCGAAATAACGGAAAGGAAAACGATCGGCCACTACGATGGTGCGGCGTTTGGCGGCCTGAACAAGTTGGCGGAATTTGGTGTCTAATTGATCTAGCCTTTGAAGATACTTTTGGGAATTTTGGGCAAATTTCTCAGTGTCCGCTGGGCTGATTTTGGTGAGAATTTTTTCGAGTTTTTTGATAATTTCAGTGGCGTTTGCTGGGCTAGTCCAGACGTGTTCGTCGATTTCGACGTCTTCTTCGTGGTCATGGTCGACGTGCTCTTGATTTTCGTGCTGGTGAGACAAGTTTTCTTGCTCTTTATCGTACTCATAGAGAATGGCATTTTCATCGACCCTATCCATGCCTTCAATGAGTTCTTCTGGCTTGGTTTTGACTAAATCGACCAATCTCACGACCTTAGTTTTTTGCGGGTCAATTTCTGCTAAAATTTCCTCTACCCACTCGTCTGATTCTCCGCCATTATAGATGAAAAGACGGCTGTTTTTGATATCGATGATATCCTGCGGAGTGGGCTCAAAACTGTGACTTTCGCTGCCTGGTTTTAGCAACATACGAGCCTTGAGACTGGTATTTTTGCCCAAAATCGCTCTGGCTAAATCAAAGCTGGGGAAGCTAGTAGCGATCACGGTAGCATTTTCGAGCTTTGGAGCAATTTGTTTGACGCGCCACAATCCTAGCCCCACGGCCAAAACGACCAGACCCATTGCGATATACTTAAAACTTTTTTTCATTTTCCTCCTTTGGATGATTTTTTTGACACTTTGAACAAGTGCCGCGAATTAATAAATTGTCTTGGTTAATAACGAAATGATGTTGCTGGCCGATGTGCTCGGACAAATGGCTAACACAGGCGCAGTCGGCGTGAATTTTGTCGCCGCAATGCTCGCACTTGAGATAGAAATGGTCGTGACTGGCGCAAGGTTTCAGATATTCGTAGCGGGACTCGTGGTTTTGACCTAGTGTTTTGACTACAATTCCCCGCTTCACTAGCTCGCTGACGGCACGATAAATTGTGGTTTCGCCCACAGCAAAATCTTGACGGTCGAGCGAATTTTTCAAATCGGTGATGGTGAAACTTTTACGACGTCGCCGTATGGCGGCCTGAATGGCCTGCTTTTGTTTGGTTTGGTAGTTGTTTCTATTTGGCATAATGAATTTGAAAATGATTTTCAAATTCATTATAGCACAATAATAAATTCTAAGTAAAGAAAAATACCATAAGGCGCTGTCTTGGTGGCTCCGCTTACCACTTGGGGTGTCCCAGAGACAACAAAAAACTTCCGCCTACACGGAAATTTAGCAAAAATTTGGGATTGGTGGCTCCGACTGGACTTGAACCAGTGACACAAGGCTCTTCAGGCCTCTGCTCTACCAACTGAGCTACAGAGCCGAGTAGATTCGGCGAGTAGTGGCTAAAAGCGTCAGCGCTACAAAAGCCAAACTCTTAATCTATTGTAGCACAAATTATGCTACAATAAAAGATATGAAAAAATTAAATACCTCCCCAATTAGTGGTATGCAGGAGCTTTTGCCAGCTGAGCAGGCCACGTTCAACCAACTAAAGGCACGGATTGCCGAGGTATTTCATTTGCATGGGTTCCAAAACATTGAGACCCCGACTATTGATCGCTCTGAAATTCTATTCGCGAAAGCGGGCGGTGATACCGAAAAACAGATTTACAAAGTAGTAAAGACAGCGGAGTCTGCCGACGAGGCCGATCAGGCTTTGAGATTTGACCACACTGTGCCCCTGGCACGCTATACGGCCGAACACCAAAACGAGCTAACTTTCCCCTTCCGCGTGACCCAAATTGGGCGTAATTTTCGCGGCGAAAGAGCTCAGAAAGGGCGTTTCCGTGAATTTTATCAGTGTGATGTAGACGTAGTGGGCAGAAATACTCTGCCAATAGCCTATGATGCAGAAGTGATTGCGACAAATTTTGAAGCTTTGAAAACTTTTGTAGAGCCCAAGATGGTAGTACGAGTGAGCAACCGTAAAATTTTGACCGGTTTCCTAGAGGAGCTGGGGTTGACTGCTCAGACTGAAGCGATTTTTAATGTTATCGACCACGCAGAAAAAGTGCCGGCGGAAGTCACCGAAAAAGCTTTGGTAGAAATAGGACTCAATGAAGAACAAAAGATAAAACTTACCAAACTAATTAATATCGTGGGGCCACGCGCCGAAGCGATTCCGCAGCTCAGAGCTCTCGGAATCGAAAATGCTGATTTTGCTACTGGCGTAGATGAGCTCGAACGGGTTTTGACTTTACTAGAGCACAAAGGGCTGCAAGATAATGTGGTGGCAGATTTGTTGATTATTCGCGGACTGGATTATTATACGGGCACAGTCTTTGAAACATTTTTGCCGGAGCACAAAAATATCGGCTCGGTCTGCTCGGGCGGACGCTACGATAATTTGGCCAGCCATTACACAGAACAGAAATTGCCTGGTGTGGGCGGTTCAATTGGCCTGACACGTTTGTTTTACATTTTAAACCAAAATAAACTATTGAAAAATGTCGTGACAAAACCAGTCGACGTAGCTATCATCCCGATTACTAATGCGGAGGCAGAGTTGAAATTTGCTTACGATACCTCGGCAAAATTCCGTGGCAATGGCAAAACTACTGACATTATTTTGACGGAGAA
>CAMBYK010000018.1 GCA_945872155.1 uncultured Candidatus Saccharibacteria bacterium | reverse complement strand
CTTTGCGAATTTTTTTGTCTTTGGTTAACTCTACGATGTCACCATCATCAGAGATGATGATGCGGTCGCGCGGAATGCCGATGACGTTTTCGGCCATTTCAGCGTTGTGCTCAAGCATGAAGAATTCGCCGTGATAAGGCAGATAGTTAAGTGGGCGGGTGCGCTCGAGGAAATTGACATGGTCCTCATAGTAGGCGTGGCCAGAAAGATGTAGCGGGCCAATGTTGCTAAGATGAGTCTTGCCATTTTGGATAACTTGAGCACCTTCGCGCAGCAGACCATCTACGGTATTTACCACGTGAGGCTCGTTGCCTGGGATTGGGTTGGAGCTAAATACGACAGTATCGGTAGATTTGATTTTGATGTATTTATGCGCGCCCGAAACCATGCGATTTAGCACGGCGTTTAATTCGCCCTGAGAACCAGTACAAACGATAGTGACTTTCTCGTCTGGTAGCTTGATGATATCTTCCATTTTCATAATGGTATCTTTTGGCACCTTGATAGCCTTAGTGCGCAGGGCTACCTCGACGTTGTTGATCATCGAAAAACCAGCAAAGGCCACCTTGCGTCCGCGTGCAGCCGCCTCTTTGAGCACCAACTCGATGCGTCCAATTTGGGAAGAGAAGCAAGAGACAATTACGCGGCCACCGGCGTAGTGATCCATAATTTTACCTAAGTTTTCACCCACATCAAACTCCGAGTGGGGGTGTTTGCCCGGGGAATCGATGTTGGTAGATTCATTTAGCATTAGAGTGATGCCTTCGTTTTTGACGATTTCGTCAATGCGAGCATAATCTGTCTGCGTGGTCATAGGATTTTCTTCGTGTCGCCAGTCGCCCGAAAGGTAAATCGTCCCATTTGGCGTACGAATTACCAGTGCGGTGTTGCCAGGGATAGAGTGTAAAGTGTGAATAAATTCTACAGAAAGATGTTCGGAAACTTGAATTTTTTCGTGCTTGAACGGATCAACCACGTTGTAATTTAAGTCTGGTACTTTGTCTAGCTCAGACATTTGCTTCTTGATCATGCCGATGGTAAAATCCGTGGCGTAAATCGGGGTCAGGGGATTAAACTTTGGTAGCAAATGACGGCAGGCGCCAATGTGATCTAGATGTGCATGGGTGAAGAGAATTGCTTTGACTTTGTCGCGGTTGTCTTCCAGGTATTTAATATCAGGAATCATGTAATTAACGCCAGGATAATCGTCGCTGGCAAATAGCACGCCCATATCAATCACGATGATTTCGGTTTTATATTCGATGATGGTCATGTTTTTGCCAATGCCAAATTCGCCCAAACCACCAATTGGAATAATCCGCACTGAGTCTGAATCTGGACGAGCAGATTTCAGTTGAGCATTGGTCACTTGCGCACCACCAAAACCATTGTATCTAGACTTATTTACTGGCACGCCAATGATATGTTGCGTTGCCTGCGCGTGCACATCTTGACTCAGCATGCGCTGATGGTGCACCATCTCCCCTTTTCGGGTAGTGACGGAAAGCTCTACTTGGCGACTTTTGGTGTTTTTTGTGCCTTTTGCGCTCTGGTTTTTGGCGGTTCCACGCGCAGCAGCGGTTTTCTTGCTACTGCTTTCAGACGCAGCTTTAGCATCTTTGCCGCCGGGCTTGAAATTGCTGTTGAAATTACGTTTTTGGGCTTCTTCAAATTGTTTTTTGATGTTTGGCAGACGTTCGGCTCGCATTTTGAGCAGTCTGGCACGACGTTCTTGTTCTTGTTGATTCATTTTTTCCTTCGGCAAAATGCCTTTAGTTAATACAAGCAATGATTAGTAACTCTATTATAGCACGTTTTTGCTATTTTGCATACTGTTTCCAGTATTTTTTGCCGCCCAGGATGTCGTAATTGATTAGTTGATAAGATGAGAGCTCGGTAGATTGGAAAGGTTCTGCACCATTGAAATAGAACGGTGTCAGGATAGGTGTTTCTTTACAGATCTGGTCTAGCAGATACATCATGCTAGGCTTTTTCAGCCCTAGCACATTAAACAAAGTGTTCGACAGGCAGTTCGGTGTGTTCGTGGGCAGGTCGGTCTTCGGCAAATCGAAATTTGCATAGACAAAGTATGGCGTTAGGCGAGAAAGGTCGCGCACTTCTTTTTCTGGATGATCTGACACGCGGTAGAACACTCCCGGGCTATGGTCGCCAAAGAACAACACTACGGTCTTTTCATTCATTTTTTCCAGCTCGGAGACAAACTCGCCGAGATATTTATCCGATTCGTGCATCAGCTGCATGAAGGTGGTAAAACTGGTTTTCTGCCACGGGTCATCGTCTAGTTTAAGAGGGTGGAAATCGTAATGATCATAGATGTCGCTGTCGTAGGGTGTATGGTTCTGCATCGTAATCAGCCCAATCATCTGTTTTTGCTTTTGCTTCTTTAATACATCGAGAGTTTCGCGGTAGGCCGATTGGTCATTGATATATTGCGAGAAGCCCTCGTGCTTAGTGTGTTTCATTTCCTGTTCGGTGATAAATTTATCAAAACCTTCGTTTTTGAGCGCGAAGTTGCGTTTGTACATGCCTCCATTGAACGGATGGATAGCCACGGTCTTATAACCTTTTGTCTTGGCATAGCTTGCCAGCGCCGGAATCGCACCCGTGCGGGGTAGCAAATCGGTGTAGGGAACGGTGTTTGCCCAGTAGTTAGAAAGACCAGTCAACACCTCAAACTCGATATTGGCCGTGCCGCCACCGTAATCCAGCGAATACATTTGCCCGCTTGGGAATTTCTTTTTGATGTTTTTGTAATTTGGCAGGAGCTCTTTACTCCCTTTGTATGGGTAGTATTTGCTGATGATATCTGGGTCATAAAAGGACTCATTCAGAATCACTACGATATTGAAGTCGGCGTCTTTCAGATCTATCAGCTGACTGTTTTTTTCGGTTGCGGCCTTTATCTTGTTGTATTTTTTGGCGATTTCTTGGATTTTTTGCTCACTGTAGCCGTCTGGTTTTGCCAGTTCAAATTTGCTCCAGTTATACAAGAACCCTACAATAAAACCGTTGTGGTCGTAATTCCTGACCTGGTTCCAGGCCACCAGTTTGGTATTGAGCCACGGGATTTCCTCGTAGCGTTGACCGCTGTGGTGACGAATAAAGTCGGTGCTCACGTTAAACAATAAACAACCAGCCAAAAACATCATCACTCGCGGATTTAGGGCTAGGCGCTTCCATCGATTTTTGATTTTCTTGGTATTTTCGCGCTGCCAAAATTTTCGTGTTAGATGGTCTAGCCAAAGCGCCAGCATGATAATTAAAACCATCGCTACAATCATCCGAACCAGACCGCCCAGATCCACGAATTTTAGCAGGCTAGTGCCTTCTGATGCCATGATCAAATCTTCCGGCAAGAGCGGGCTACCACGTACTATAAACTTGTTGATGTGCGCATAGGTCATGGCAGTAATAAACGCCCCCACTACGCCCGCGCTGAGGAATGGGCGATAGAAAATGCCCATAACAATCAACATGATCATCCCCATCAAAAACGCGTTGAATAGAAATACTCGCGGCCTTTCAAAAACAAATTGCCAGGCAGAGCCAGCGTTGTTTACGAAGTAGCGGTATTCTAGATACCATGTTAAAAGTAGAGATAGCCCCACTATTAGGGCGACTTTAATTAATTTTCTTTTGCGACTGCTTGAAAGATTCTTTGGATTCCAATCGGTCAGCTTGGCTTTGATAGTAGATTTTAGATTTTTCACATTACCATTTTACCACAAAAAATAGCGCCCTTTGTGGGCGCTATTTTGAGCTTGCTACTATTTGGTTTCTTCACCAGAGAGTTTGCTGGCGATGTCGGCAAGATAGAAGCCAACGGTGCCACCGAGCATTGGGAAGACGACATAGCCGCCCAAAGCCATCGCTACGGCTCCGAGCACTTCGCCGAAATTAGCGCCACTTTGTGGGAAGATTTGATACATCAAAGCCACAGCTGGGTTGAGCATGAAGCTTTTTTCATAGCCAAAGTAGTTGCCAGAAATCATGATTGCAAATAGCACTGCAAACAAGACGCCACCAGCCACGATTGCTGCGAAAGTAAATACGCTGCGCTTGTAAACCAAAGCACGGGCATAGAAGAAGCCAATCAACACGGCGCCGATAAGCTCTACGAATGCGACTGCCCAGAAAGTTTTTTCGGTCAATGCAGCCATAGCTGGGAGCTCAGCAGCGGTGCCACTACCCAAGCGGAAGGCGTTAATAACCAACAAACCGAGCCAAGCACCTACAACCTGCGCAACGATATAAACTACGCCACGGATTACAGACATGCGGCGAGTTGCCATCATACCAACAGTTACGAGTGGGTTGAGGTTTGCACCAGAAATGCCGTAAACCGCGATAGTCACTACCAAGATCACAAACATGATGAATAGTGGTTGATAAAGACCTAAGGTCAAAAATACGAGAGTGAGTAGCATCACGCCGATAATTTCGCCAAGGATTGCGCCGTAGATTTTTGGCGATTTGAAAATCGTCAAAATACTTTCAGCTGGTTCATATTTACGTGCAAAAAATTCTTTTACACAGTTAGTTTTTTGCGCCACCACTTTTGTTTCTTTGACTGTCACTTCTGCCTTGGTCTCTTTCGTGGACTTTGACTTAGAAGTAGTTTTTGGCTTGGACTTTGCCACAGTCTTTTTGGACTTGGTTGTTGCCATTTTACCTCCTTAAATGATATGTCAAAATTGTATCACACTTATGATATAATGCAAAGAATAAACTTTTACAAGGAAAAATTGTGGGAATTATCGTATCCAAAGACAACAACCAAAACTCAGATTTAACTCGTCGCATCACGGCGGATTTACGCGCTCGCGCCGAGCAAAGCAAAGCTCAAGACACGCCGGATTTCGCCGAAGATTCTGAATACGTCAAAAACTTTCAACCTACCGGCCGATTTTCGTGGTTTTGGTTTGTTTTGGTGGCACTTTCGGCACTTTCCCTAGTTTTTATCGTCATACTCTAGTCTATTTCTTCTCAAGCGTATATAATATATATTATGTCTCAGCTTGAAAATCTCAAATCCGAACTCAAAAACATCAATCAAGAATACGCCAAAATGAAGGATCTGCCACCAGGGCAGCGCAAAGATTTTGGTATCAAGTTAAACGCTAAAAAACAAGATATTTTGGCTCAAATTGCAGAACTCACCGCTGCCGCTGAAACCGGGCCGGTTTTGCCAATCGACATTACTGCGCCGGCGGCCCCAGGCCAGCCTCTACCAAGTCTCTCTCGCGGCACTAAGCACCCGCTCATGACCGAACTAGACCGCGTTATTGACATCTATAATCGCATGGGCTTCAACGTCATGGAATCCTATCAGCTGGACGACGAATTTCATATGTTCGAGAGTCTTAATTTTCCTGCTGGTCATCCCGCCCGCGATGGCTATGACACTTTCCGCACTGCCGAAGGCTTTATTCCTCCCGCTCACACCTCTACTATGCAACATCGTGCCTTGATTAAATACCGCCAAGATTTACTAAATGGCGGACAAATCGCCGTGGTGATTCCTGGCCGTGTTTTCCGCAACGAGGACGTTGACGCTACTCACGAGCATACTTTTTATCAGTGCGAGGGTGTGTTTGTTTCTGAAGACGCTAACCTTGGGCAAATGCTCGGGGTGTTGCGCAATTTCTTTGAAATTTATTACGGCCAAAAACTTCGCGTCAAAACTCAGCCCGGCTATTTCCCATTTACTGAGCCTTCGCTAGAATTTTTGATTGAAAAACCGGCCGCACTCGGCGGTAGCGGTTGGCTGGAAGTGCTCGGCTGTGGCATGATTCATCCCAATGTTTTGCGTGCCGCCGGCATTGATCCTGCCAAATATCGTGGTTTCGCCTGGGGTGGCGGTATTGATCGATTAGTGATGCTCAAATACGGTCTATCCGACGTGCGTTTCTTTGAATCAGCAAAATTAGATTTTCTAAAGGAGTTTTAAGATGAAAATTTCACTTGGCGAAATCAAAAAATTAGTTCCATATGATATTTCTACTACCGAATTAGTAGATTTAATCGGCTCGCGCTTGGTAGAGGTGGAAGAGGCAATCGACTTGGCTCCTAAATATCAAGGCGTATATATAGTGAAAGTTGTAGAGTGCCAGCCACTTGAAGGCACACATCTTTCGCTCTGCCAAATCGATGCTGGGCGCGACGCGCTTATCCAAGTCGTTTGTGGTGCGCCTAATGTTTATGCTGGTATGCTCGCAGCCTGGATTAGCCCAGGCTCGACCGTGCCTTCCACTTACGGACGGGACGATTTTGTGCTTTCCGTCCGCCCTCTTCGTGGCTACGATTCTCACGGCATGTTGGCTAGTGCCAGTGAGCTGGATTTGGGCGAAGATCACGACGGCATCGTGGAGCTGGAGCCAGATTCGGCCACTCCAGGCACCAGCTTTGCCGAGCATTTTGGTCTTGACGACATTATTTTGGATATTGAGAATAAATCCCTCACTCATCGTCCCGATTGTTTCGGCCTGATTGGTTTTGCCAGGGAAGTGGCAGGGATTTTGGGACAGAAATTTCAAGACCCAGAATTGCTTTTTGTTTCACCCTTTGATATCGACCAAAAAGCTCCGGCTATCAAGGTTGAAAATCCAGAGCTTTGCGCCCGCTATTCCTGCGCGGTGGTTAAATTTGACCAGCCTGTTGCTGCCCAAAAATATCTCACGCGCGAACATATCTTCCTTTTTAAGGCCGGCATGCGTCCCGTCTCGCCTCTGGTCAACCTCACAAATATCATCATGCTTCAGACTGGCCAGCCACTTCACGCCTTTGATTACGACAAAATCTTGCAACTAGCTGGTACACAGCCAGAAATCATCGTCCGCACCGCTAGAGAAGGGGAGCAAATCACTCTTCTCGATGAAAAAACCATTACTTGTGATGCCAACGATATTCTTATCACCGCCAACGATATTCCGGTGGCCTTGGCTGGTGCCATGGGTTGTCAAAACACTGCCGTCGACCAAAACACTACTACCATTTTGCTTGAGTCTGCTACATTCAGCCTTTATCATTTGCGCAAAACCCAGATGAAACACGGGCTGTTTTCCGAAGCTATCACGCGCTTCACTAAAGGCCAGCCCGCTGGCCAGACCTTCCCGGTTTTGGCCGAAACCTTGCGCCAGTTGAATGCTAAAGTCCTGGGCATTTCAGACTATTTTCCCGCCCCGGAGTCTCGCGTTGTCGTGGTGTCGGCAGCTAGAATTAATCAAATTTTAGGCACCAATTATTCTCTGGACCTTATCAAAACCACCCTCGAAAATGTCAGTTTCATGGTGGAAACTTCTGGCGAGCAACTCACTGTGCGTGTGCCGTATTGGCGCACTGATATCGCCATCGAAGAAGATGTTGTGGAAGAAATTGGGCGCCTACTTGGGTTTGATAATATTCCGCAAACTTTTGCCAAACGTGATTTTGTCGCTGCAGAAAATGATCCGTTGCTTGCGCTCAAAACCCGCCTGCGCCACATTCTATCTGACCAACTCGCCGCGCATGAAGTGCTCACCTATTCTTTTGTGAACCAAGATTTACTCAAAAAAGTTGGACAAAATCCTGCTGATAGCTACCAAATCATCAATTCGATTTCACCCGATTTGCAGGTCTTTAGGCAACATATTGTGCCGTCTTTGCTCGATAAAATTCGTGAAAATATTCGCGCCGGGCATGATCGCTTTGCTCTTTTTGAGTTCAACCAAACCAGCGTCTTGAGCGCGGGCAAAAGTTCCGAAAATACCCCTGTTATGGGGCACCATTTAGGGCTGGTTATTTTGGGCGACTATTACGCCGCCAAGGTTCTGCTCGCGCGACTTTTGCGAGAACTCGGCATTGATTTTGTGCTACAGAAATTTGAGTCAGCAGATTTTCCTTATTTGGAGCCGCTGCATTCAGCCGATGTTTTAGTAGGCGAAACGCGCCTTGGTTCCATTGGTGAAGTGAAGCCCGGCATTCTGCGTCAGTTCAAACTCGCTGCGCCAATTGCTGTGTTTGAGCTTGACCTTGCAAAATTACTAGCCGCGCCGCAACACTTGCCTGTCTCTACCGTGTCCGCCTGTAAATTCCCAGCCGTTGAGCGCGACCTCACCGTCAGCGTGCCGGATCAGATTACTTTTGAAGCGGTCGAACAGGCCATCAAAGACACTTTGCAGTCGCTTGGTCTCGTTAGCTCCGTGTTGCCGGTTTCAATTTACCAGGCCACACTAGAAGAGCCGCGCCGTCTGTCCTTCCATTTGAAATTTACCGATCCAACCAAAACACAAAGCGCAGAACAGATTTCTGCTATAATCAAACAAGTCACCAATAAATTACAGACACTTGACGCCCAGGTTGTCTAACGGAGGAATATGGAACAAAAAGAACTTAAAACCAGCCTAAAGCAGCGCATTTTTATCAGCATTATTGCGATTTTAATGCTTGGCTCTACCATTGCAACCTACATCATGATCGTGATGAACAGTCAGCAAAAAGCCATCAATACCAACAAAAATGCCGCTCAGCTTGCTGCTATTCAGAAAAAAATCTCCGATAAACAAACCGAAGCCACGGCAATTTTCAATAAAATGTCAGACCAGTATTTCGCGACTTTTAGTGCCTATAAATCAGAGATTAAGGCTTTCAATGCCACCACCGCCAACGAAAAAGGCTTGGTGCGCAAAGACTTAAAAGTGGGTGAGGGAACTGAGATTGGCGAGAATGACTATAATTACATGGCTTATTACATTGGCTACTGTGCCAACGAAGAAATTTTCGATTCTTCACTCAATTCCAACACCAAGCCCACTGCACTTAAAAATCCGCTCGCCGGAAGTCCAAATATGATTGCTGGTTGGCTAGCCGGCGTTGTGGGCATGAAGCCGGGCGGTGTGCGTCAAATTACTGTGCCAGGCGAGCTTGCCTACAAGGATACGCAAGAAATTTGCGGCGGGACTTATTCCCCGCTCCGCTTCATTATCATGACCGTCAAGCCAGACCCGCAGCTAGAGGCTATTTCCAAAGAAATTTCCGTTCTACAACAGCAATACCAGGCCTTCTCTGGAGGTATGTAATGCTAGATCTCGCCATTATCGGGGCTGGACCAGCGGCACTCACCGCCGCCATTTATGCCGCCCGGTTTGGCCTGAAGACTGAAGTTTTCGAGCGTGGTAGTTTCGGCGGCCTGCTTAACCAAATCGCACAAATTGATAATTTTCCCGGTTTTCTCACCGGCACCGGCACTGATTTGGCCAAGATTCTCAAACGGCAGGCTATTAATGCCGGGGCCAAAGTTTCTTATGGTGAATGCAGCGATTTAGCCAAAAACTCCGACGGTTCTTTTACCCTCACGCTTGACGGCCAGCCGGTCCAAGCGCGCACCGTTTTAGTCGCCACCGGTTCTGCTCCTCGAAAACTCGATTTAGATTTTGGGGATAAACCGATTTCCTACTGTTCTACTTGCGACGGCCCACTTTACCGCGGCAAAACTTTGTTGGTAATTGGCGGCGGAAATTCCGCAATCGGAGAGGCCGTCCACCTGGCTAGTCTGGCTGACAAAATTATCTTAGTCAGTCGCGACCATATCACTGCTGAGCAGGCCTTGGTAGCTAAACTGCGCGCGTTGCCAAATGTTGAAATTCGTGAGAACACTGCAATTACCACAGAGCTTGCCGATGGCGTGGACGGTATTTTTGTGTTTATTGGCCAAGCCCCCGCTACGGACTTTTTGAAATCATCTGGTGTTTTGGATCCGGACGGCTATGTTGCCACCGACCGAAAACTGATGACCTTCTTGCCGGGACTTTTCGCAGCAGGCGACGTGCGCAAGGGAACTGTCAAACAAGCTGTTGTTGCTGCCGCTGATGGTGCCACTGCTGCTATTAGTATCCGCGATTTTCTAGGGAACCACACGAACTAATTTACGCCGCCAGCTTTTGCTTGACATTTTGTAATTTTTTGTCTACAATAAATAATACATCGCGGGGTAGAGCAGCCTGGTAGCTCGTTTGGCTCATAACCAAAAGGTCGTTGGTTCAAATCCAACCCCCGCAACCAAAATGGCGTCAGAATCGCCCCCCCGGTTCTGTCGCCATTTTTGTTTGCCAGATTATTTATAAAAAATAATGGTTGCCGAAGTCGTTCGTCAAAAGTTAAGCCCTCTGCGAAGGCGCGCTGTTCTATTTGTTTAATCCTTTAATAAGTCAGTTTGCTGGCGGCAATTCTAATCAGTTCGCCCCAGCCGGTTGCTACGTGCGGCGTTTCAGCTAAATCATAGACCGATAGACTGTGCTTCATCGCTAGTGCAATCTCCTGCATCAGCGAAGTTGCCTCTGGCGCCACGATAGTTGCTCCCAGAATTTTGCCATATTGTCCAGCCAAAATTTTTACAAAACCAGTGCGGTAGTCGGTGATGTTTGCCACACTACAGGCAGACAGCGGCACAATTACTTTTTTATACTTGCGGTCGCGTTTGACTAAATCTTCTTCGGTCATGCCGATGGCCGCTATTTGCGGTGATGTGTTTATTGTTCTGGCAAACCCAGTGTAGTCGGCGTTAATTTTTTTCTTGTTCAAGACATTGGTGGTTGCCAGCGCACCCTCATAGGCGGCTTTTTCAGCCGAATCGATTCCGCCGATTACCGCCCCGGCCGCATAAATATGTTTCATCGTGGTTTGCAAAGTTTTTTCTGCCGCAATGCCATTTTTGCCGAATTTTACCCCGGCATTTTCGAGCCCCAAATCTAACACCGGGCTCATGCCTGTGGCTATCACGACCATGTCGGCGCGGAGCATTTTTTCTACTCCGCCTCGCATTACAAAAACTTTTTTGCTGATCGCATCGGATTCTATTGCCAACACGCGAGACTGCGCCAAAAACTTCACTTCATATTTAGCAAGTTGTTGTTCCAAGAGCTGGCCAGCCTCTTCATCTTCACGGGGTAACATTCGGTCGGATAGTTCCACCAAGGTGACTTTTGCACCCAGTTCCGCGAAATACTGCGCCACTTCGCAACCGCTCGCTCCTGCTCCAGCCACTAGGATATTTTTGGGTATGCGGGCAACATTAATCGCTTGTTCTGGCGTGAAATGTTCTACTGTCTCTAGCCCAGTCAGGCCGGTTTTTGCCAGCTTTGTCCCAGTCGCAATCAAAAAGTTTGCCGCACTCAGGGTTTTTTGGCTGACGGAAATTTCGTAAGGACTAATAAAATGCGCGAGTCCGCGAATGCAAGTTATTCCGGCATTTTCAAAGTTCTTTTTGCTCCCAGCCCCACTTCTGCGGGTGATGGTTTCTTTCCATTTTAGTAGAGTAGGGTAATTGTAGCGTAAGTTCGTTGTAGATAAACCGAAGCGGGCGTCTGCTTTTGCTTTAGCTACTGTGTGGGCCACGCTAAAACAAGCACCGCTAGGCATTTCACGGTCATTTAGCCCGGTCCCGCCCCATTTTCCGTTTTCAATTAGAGCCACCTTTAGCCCGGCTTTTGCAGCGACCATCGCCGCGGCGCTTCCAGCTGCTCCGCTGCCGATGATTATATAGTCGTAGTCAAATTTCTTGCCCATCTTTAGATAATTTTATCACGATTTTTATAAACATAAACTAAATCAGGACTGTATTTCGCCAACTCGCGTGCCGTTACCCGAGCCAAATCTTCCCGTGTGATCACCGACCGTTTTTCTGCCCAAGCCGCCACTTTTTGAGCCGTTTTTTCGGCATAGACCTCTGCCACTGCATTAGAAAGGTTCAGCATCTTTGCCTCCCGCAAAATGTCTTTGCGAATTGAAATTTCCGAAAATCTAGTCGTTTGGCGTTTCATTTGACCACCTTAAAAGCTAGGACAAAAATTGCTAGCACCACATACATCAAACCCGAGATTAGGCGGAGAAAAGTTTTATTTTTTACGCGCCATTTTTGAATCTCTACCACTGTTTTGCCATTACGAACGGCCGTCCGCAGCACAATTAATGGCATAGCGACTATCAAAACGTAAAGCATTATCGCAATCATTTGGTGTTTGGCGTCTAATTCCAAAATACTACTACTAGCCACCAGCACCAAAACTGCCGAGAAAGGAAATTCCGCCAACACCGTTAATGCCCCGAGTGAAAAAACTTCGATATTGTTTTTGGTGGTCCTAGCCCTAGCATGAATGAAGTTTGCGATATTTTTGGGAATCCAGAGCTCCGTGCTTGAGCCTTTGCGGTAATACATAAACCACATCGCCAGTGCCAGTGCCATCAACGCCCCGGTGCTACTAGTCAGAACTATTGGCGCTAGACCTCGCCCAGCAGTTAGCCAGGTCACTATAAAGCAAGTAGCTACGGTAGTTAAAACAATTAAAACAGCAAAACCTAGCACAAAACTCCCTACTAATTTTTTGGTAGTAGTTTTGATATTTCTGCCCAAACTGGCGTTATATAACAACAATAATCCGCCCAGCCCGAGTTGCAAAGTGGCGTGAGTCGCAGCGGCCAATATGATTATCCCCAAAGAGGTAAAATCAATCATATTAAAATTATATCACGCCTATGCTTGTTCTCAAAACTTGAGCTGTGCTACGCTCGCGGCATGAACAAATTTTGGCGCAAAATCATCGCTCTCGGCATCATTGGAACACTGATTCTCGGTTCACAAAGCTTGGCTTTCGGTATGGATTCTGAAGTGGCGCCAGCAATTCTAATCAAGGCCATCAACCCAGGTTATAAAATAGATGGCCAAAATAACGCTGGAGAATTCATCGAGCTCGTCAATCTCTCCGGTGCACCGGTATCGCTCGCTAGACTTTCTCTCAACTACACCAACACCAGTGGGAATAACAGTAATTTTTTTGAGTTCCCTGAGGGTAGTACGATGGTCGGCGAGACTCTCCTCCTAAAACTGGCCAGCGCGCCAGAAGCTAAAGCGGCGGACCTGACCTATCCCAAAACTTTGGCGTTGGACGCTGGCCCCTTAGAATTAGTTTTTCAAGGCAAAGTGATTGATTCGGTTTGTTGGCACGGTAAGGATGGTTGCGTGGCTAAATTTAACGCCAACAAACCTACTTCGTTGGTGCGTAATTTGGAGACGCGAGTTTTTGAACATCGGGAAGATTATCAGCCCGTTTTTGACCCAGCCCATCCTTCTATCCTTTTGCCGCCTCCGGTCGCCGAAGAAGCTCCTGAACCACACTGCCAAGGTCTAGAATTTTCAGAAATTCTCTCCTACTTTGAGGCTTCCTCCTCCGAGCAATTTGTAGAATTTTACAATTCAAACGAAGACGACTTAGTCCTGGATGGTTGCCAGATTAAATACCGCAATCGCCTTTTCCCGCTCTCTGGCACAGCCCGTGCCCGCGATTTTTTCGTCTACCGGCCACAGGATTTTATGCTTACTAAAAATCCTACTTCCGTTAATACAATCAGCCTAATAGACCAAGACGGCTCTCTTGTGGATCAGCTGACTTTTGCAAATGGCCAGAAAAAGGCCACCGCCCTAGCAGCTTTTTCGCAGGATACTGCCAGCAGAAACCCATTGGCGACTTCTTTTAGCCTAAACAAAACCAAAAAGTGGCTGACAACTTTCTTTCCCACCCCAGGGGATTCAAATGTTTTTCAAGAATTTCGCACCTGTGCAGAAGGGAAAACCATCAACCCAGAAACTGGCAATTGTGTCAAAGTAGCCACCCTTGCTACCACTATCAAAACTTGCCCACCGGGCCAATATCGCAACCTCAAAAGCGGTCGCTGCAAATCTTTTGGCACCACTAACAGCAAAAAGCCTTGCAAACCAGGCTATGAGCGCAGTGCAGAAACCGGACGTTGTCGTAAAATTACCAAAAACACCGGCATTGGTTTTCCGCTTCAGCCCATCGTTGAGTCCGATAAGACTGTTTTTGTAGCTTTTACTGCGTTAGGCGCGGTAATTTTAGCCGGTGTTTTGTTCTGCCTATGGCAGTTTCGTCAAGAATTATTTACTTTTCTTCGACCACTTCGCCTTCGACTGGCTCGTCTGAGTTGTCCGAT
>CAMBYK010000017.1 GCA_945872155.1 uncultured Candidatus Saccharibacteria bacterium | reverse complement strand
TTACGTCACCAATTTCGAACTCTCCCGGGCCACGGATCTTCCCTACCGCCAAGCTCCCGTCAATCTCAAATTGTGCGACATTAAAAGTTATCGAGTTTTTCTTAGTTACTATCGTGATTTCGTCAGGATTTTTACTTTCTATTTCAAACATTTTACTCCTTTACTATCTTTTCTGGATCAATAATTTCGTTAATCTCTAATTCCAGTACCTCCGTCACAAAACGGTCACGCACGCTTTTACGATACAAATAATCATCTCGACTCAAAATTACATAATTCAGTGGCCTACCTTTTTTCTTTTCCACCACCTCGGCCCAACGCGTCAGCTTCTTTGTTCTGTCATCACCGATAATCAACAAATCAATCCCCTCCTGCCCCGGCAAACGATTTGTCACCACCAAAGCTTTCAAATAATTCTGCACCGGACGGATATATTCTTCCCATCCGCTCTTACGTACTTCAACTTCCTTTTTAGCTGTATCAATTTTTTTACTAAAAATCTCTACTAACGGACGACTAAACGGATGTTTTGTATTAGCCGAATAATAAACTTTATTATCATATGTCTCATTTTTGATAATTCCAATGTTATCAAGATTCAAAAGTTCACGGCGCACAGAGTTAATCTGCTCTTCAATCACCCTAGTAATCTCTCTCACATAATAAGATTTATTCACGTCACCAAAAAACAGAGCCAACAATTTAGCTCGGGTCTTTGATCCAAATAATTTTTCTGTTGGAGAATTATTTTCTTTGCTCATCTTGTATATATTTTAGCACGTATGCAGAAACTTCTGCAAGCGACATCCACTTAATCTCCTGATTGCGCCGAAACCAAGTTCTCTGCCGTCTAGCCAAATGCCAATCGTCATTCACACTCAGCCTTTTCGCAGTTTCAAGATCTATCTCCCCCTCCAAATATCGCCAAACAAATTGGTAGATATTGCTCTTCATCGCCTGATTTTTAAAACCATATTCCTCTACCAATCGTCTTGTTTCATCAAAAAGCTCTTGAACAAACATTTTATTCACTCTCTCCGTCAGTCGAATCCGCAATTCTTCTGCATCCGTCTTGATGCCCAAAATTAAATAATTTGTACACATCTCTTTTCGGTCTGAACAAGTATTTTTCACATTGTCATTAAACTGATAATCATACGCCAATGCATCTACATACAGCCCTGTTCCGCCTACCACAATCGGCACATTTCCTCTTGTTCGAATCTCTTCAATTCTTTGTTCAGCTTCGCGTTTCCAATCAAAAACCGTGTACCTTTCTCCCGGCTCCACCAAATCTAGACCAAAATGTCGCACCCCATCTTGTTCTTCTCGGCTTGGTTTTGCTACGCCAATTTCCATTCCCTTATAAATCGCTCGCGAATCCGCCGATATAATCTCGCCCTGCCGTCCATCACCAAACAACTCACCACAACGTTTAGCGATCTCTATCGCCACGCCGGTCTTTCCCGAACCAGTCGGGCCGATAATTACTATTACCGAGCCATTATAGCGCTGCAAGATATTGCTCTAACTCCACCAATTTAATCTTCTCTTCCCTATCGCGCAATCTCACGCTCACTTCATCAGACTCTGCATCCTTTGGACCCACAATCAGCACCACCGGCACTTTCATCTCCACTGCGCGACGAATTTTCTTGCCCAACGACTCATTCGAATCATCAATAGCAAAACGCAATTCATTATACTTCAGTGGCTTTTCTAGCACCACGTGAGCTAATTTTTCACTAATTTTCGCCACATATTCTTCAGCTTGATCATTAACCGTCAAAATTCTCACCTGTTCTGGCGCACACCAAAACGGGAACCATCCCCCAGTATGTTCAATAAACACACTCAAGAAACGCTCAATTGAGCCTAGAGTTGCATGATGCACCATCACTGGTCGCTCTTTCTCCCCTTTCTCATTCACGAATTCCAAACCAAAACGTTCTGGCTGAACAAAATCTAATTGCACAGTCGCCACCTGATGTTCGCGACCCAACGCATCTTCGGCCATAAAATCAATTTTTGGTCCATAAAAGGCCGCTTCTCCCTCTGCTTCAAAAAAGTCCAAACCATTTTCAATCGCAGCTTCTTTAATCTGCGCCTGAGCCATTTGCCATAACTTAGCATCACCCAAGTATTTGTCTTCATCGCTGCGATAAGACAATCTGGCACGCATCTTTGCCATGCCCACCGTCTCATACAACTCTCGCACAATCTGCACTAGTTGCTGGATTTCAGCCTTAATCTGCGTCACGCGACAAAATACATGCGAATCATCCTGAGTCAATGAACGCACCCTAGACAACCCTCCTAACTCACCTGTCCTTTCATCGCGATAATCAGTAGTCGCCTCCATATATCGCACCGGCATTTCTTTATACGTCCTGGGTTTAGACGCAAAAATCTGCGCATGATGCGGACAATTCATCGGTTTCATAGCAAACTCTTCCCCGTTTACCTGCGAATGCACCATAAAAAGCTCATCACCAAACTTAGCATAGTGCCCAGAAGCCTTATAAAGATCCGTCTTCGTAATATGCGGCGTCCATACTTTGCTAAAACCTGCTCGTGCCCGCAAACTCAACGAATAAGACGATACCATTTCCCTTAACACGGTTCCTCTAGGAGTAAACAGCGGCAAACCCGCACCCACCAAATCGGAAAAACAGAACAAATCCAATTCTTTACCCAGCTTACGATGATCGCGTGCCTTCGCCTCTTCTTGGCGTTTTAGATATTCTTCCAATTCCGTTTCAGTTTCAAAGGCTACGCCATAAATCCGCGTCAACATCTGTCTTTTTTCATCGCCACGCCAATATGCCCCCGCTACTTTCACCAACTTAAACACCCCTGCCTCCGCAGTACTTTCAAGATGTGGCCCACGACACAAATCTTCAAAATCGCCCAAAGTATAAAACGAAATCTCTTCGTCTTCTGGCAATTCTTCAATCAGTTCTCTTTTTAGTTCCTGCTTATTTTCCGTCGCCCAAGCCAAAGCCGCTTTCCTCTCCCTAACTTGACGCTCTAATTTCAAATTACGCGCCACAATCCCGCGCATTTTTTTCTCAATTTTTGGTAAATCTGCTTCCGAAATTTTTTCTCCACCAAAATCAATATCATAATAAAATCCATCGTCAATCGCTGGGCCAATCCCAAAAGTTGTAGTTGGATAAAGCTCCTTCACTGCCGCTGCTAAAACATGGCTTAGAGTGTGTCGCATTTTTTCTAATTGTAGTGAACTTTTCACGCTTTATCCTTTCTGCCGTCAAAAATCAGGCTGTTATCTCTTTATTTTACCACAAAATATGCTAAAATAAAGCTATTGGGTCGCTAGCTCAGTTGGCTAGAGCGTCTCGTTTACACCGAGAAGGTCGGGGGTTCGAGCCCCTCGCGACCCACCAAGCGAATCAACAAAAAGAAAGCTTTACTTTCTTTTTTTTGATGAGCAAAAAGATTACTAAGCAAGCTCTCTAACCCTTCACCACTTTCCGAGTCACATCAAATTTTTCCATATATTTCCCCGTCAACAACCTTGTCTGCGCATAAAATGCCGCCGCAGACTGATACACAATTGCCACTAACGGCATCAACAGCCACTGCAACACCATCAAAAATTCCTTGCCTTTTTTGTATTTTTTCGGTCTCTTTGGCAACATCTTCAGAGACAACAAAATCATCACAAACAACCCAGCCGAAGCAAAAAACTGAATCATTCCCACCATGCCGGGCAAGTTATAAGTCAATAACTGTTTAGAGCCCATGTGCATTATTTTGGGCACCCAACCGCCAAACGCCACTATCGGCGACATCGCCGCCAACGTCACATGCCCATCGAGCAACCGCAAAAACTTCGCAAATAGCGGAAAAAACGGCAACTCTCGTTTCTTTGAGAACAACCTCACTCCCACATAAGCCACATCGCTCGCCCCATAATCCCAACGCCTCAGTTGCACAAACTGCGCCTTTGCCGTGCGCCAAAAAGTCTCTTCCACCACCGCATCTTGATATATCGGCACCTTAATCGACACGACCTCGTATTTGCCTTTAAAATGCATCAAACTACGCCAAAATTGATGGCCATCCTCTACAATCGTCCGCTTACTCCAAAAATTCATCTCAATCAAAGCGTCCAGCGGCTGCGAATGTGAGGCAAAATTGCGCAACGCGTGCGGCCTCATCGTGTTAATAATGTTAAAAAACGAATTTGAAATCGCAATAATCCGCATTGGCGCCGAAGCATCCCAGATATTATTCATGAACAAAGAAACTGGTTGATAGCTCAAATTTTTGCGATCAGCATGCACAATATATTCATATGTCACATAGCTCAAATACTCACGGCTCATTCTGTTATCAGAGTCCAAAGAGGTCACAATCACATTTTCTGGCTTAATCTTCTTTTTGTTGATATAATTCACCAACTCTTCCGCCGCACAAACCAAATTTGGCCCCTTGCCCATAATTTCATTCTTCAGACCGTCAGGATGCTTGACCAAAATAAAATCGTAAAACACCCCCTTAAAAATTTTCTTCAACTCCTGAGCATTTCGCTCCATCTCTTCCCCACCACGCTCCTCATACCCCAACACAAAAATAATTTTTTTGCTATCAAAACTGGTATCTCTCACCGCTTCCACTGATGGCACTAAAGTTTCCAAACCTTCGTTATACGCTACCATAATTACCGCATTATAAATCTTTTTCGGATCAGGATACTCCCTCTCTACGGACAAAATCCGCAGGTTCTCTACGTGCTGCTCAAAATCGTATTCTTCTCGTTGCTCTCCATGTAGTCGTTCAAAATTATCATGCGGGGCATTTAATTGTTCTAATCTGGCAGCCCAATCCACTTTGCCAGCCTTCTGCACCACCTTATAGCCCTGCACTGTGCGGATAGACACCGCCACCGCCTTTACCAAAGTTAAAGCAATAATCGCCAGCAAGTAAATCGCTCCCGCCATCGGGCTCAAGTATGATAGCACGAACAACAAAATTACAATCGAGTAACTAAGAATCCCAGGCAAAATCTCAAAAAAACGATATTTAGCCGTTCTTTTCCCCAGCGGCAACTCAATGTTTTCCGCCATCAACCTTCCCCTAGCAATCTTCCCATAGTCAAAAATACCGCCAAAACCAAAAAGATACTCATCATCACAAAGGCCTTCGCCATTCCAGAACCTCGTATCTTGTAAATTTTTAGCGCCAATAAGTTATGCAAAACTCCTAAAACTACCGCAAAGATCGGGAAAACCAACAACTCTGTCCACCAACCATCACGATACCCACCCGTATCCCCCATCGTCAAAGCCTCTCCACTCTGATAAAACCCAATATCGCTATAACCAATTTTCACCGCCGATCTGTTCACATCTACACTAAGTAGCGATTGGACAAATAGCCAAAACCCCACCAAAAACAACATAATCATCAAAACTAACAACCAGCGCTCTTCTTTATAAATAGTCTTTATAGACTCTTTGATTTCTTTCATAATTGCCTAATTATTATAGCATATGGAGCCGTTGACAGGGATCGAACCTGCGACCTGCTCGTTACGAATGAGCTGCTCTACCAACTGAGCTACAACGGCAACTTCTAAATTATACCACAACAAAAATGGCGGAACCGACGAGACTCGAACTCGCGACCTCCGCCGTGACAGGGCGGCGCTCTAACCAACTGAGCTACGATTCCACTCGAAAAGAGTATACCACACTCCTCCCCTATCGCACAATAGTTATCAACAAAAAATAGTTGGCTAACTCACCACTATCGCGTATAATCAAAATAAGTTAAACGAAAGGGTATCTATGAAGAATAAAAACCTTATCATCGGGGGCGCAGTTATCGGCGTTGTTCTACTTGCTCTTATAGGCAGCTACAACGGGTTAGTCCATGAGCGCGAAAACGTAGAAAGCGCCATCAACGGCATGGAAACTCAATACCAGAGACGCAACGATCTCATTCCTAACCTCGTCAACACCGTCAAAGGCTCTGCCAATTTCGAAAAAGAAACCCTCAATCAAGTTATCGAGGCCCGCGCCAAAGCTACTCAAGTCAAGTTAGACATCAACGACCTCACTGAAGAAAATCTTGCCAAATATCAAGAAGCCCAAAATCAACTTGGCTCTTCCCTCTCTCGCCTCATGGCCGTAGCTGAAAGCTACCCAGAGCTCAAGTCCACCCAAGCCTTCCGTGATCTCATGCCTCAGCTCGAAGGCACCGAAAATCGCATCCAAGTTGCCCGCAGCGATTACGGCGACATCGTCAAAAAATTCAATTCCAAAGTCAAATCCTTCCCTACTAACATCTTCGCCGGTATTTTCGGCTTCAAAGAATATCCATACTTCAAAGCCGACAGTAAAGACGCCCCCAAGGTCGATTTCAAATTTGACTAAGGCAACTTATGCTCAAAAACACCATTGCAACTCATTTTCGTAGCCTACCAAAACTCGCTTTAGCTCTTTCGCTTCTCTTTGCTAGCCTCATCCCAGCTCAAATTGCCCTGGCGGCTTTCGAGGCGCCCAAGGCTCCGGAAAATGGCTACGTACTAGATCAAACCGGTACTTTGACCACCGAAGAAATCGAAAACCTCAACCAGCAGCTAGACACCTACCGCAAAGTCGGCAAAGCAGAGCTTGGTGTCTTTATGACCTCCAAACTAGACGGCACCTATCTAGAAGAAGCTTCACTTAGCACCGCCAGAAGCTGGGGCATCGGCAACGCCAAACGCAAAAACGGCGTGCTCTTATTTATCGCAAAGGACGACCGCAAAGTCCGCATTGAAGTAGGCAAAGGCCTCGAGGGCGAGCTCACCGATGCATACAGCGGTCGCATTGTCAGAGAGCGCATCACCCCTCACTTCAAAAAATCCGAATACTACCAAGGTATTCGTTCCGCTCTTGAAGGCATCGCCGGCCTGCTCAAACTGGCCGAAGGCATCGACACCTCAGACCTCACAGACGAAAACGATGGCAGTACTATTTTAGTTATTATAGTATTGGCCATCATCGCTATCGTTGTCATCGTTAAAGTCCGCCAAAACAAAAAAATTAATTCAATTCCCGTCTCACCCCAAGCCATCGCCACTGGTGGCGCTGTTGGTGCGGCCACCAGTGCCACCAAAGACACCTCAAAACCTTCCTCTTCGTCCTCCAGCTCTTCTGGCTCTTCCAGAGGATTTAGTGGCGGCGGAAGCTTTGGCGGCGGTGGCGCCAGCGGCAGCTGGTAAAACACCATTTCATCATCTAGCGATCCGTCATTTAATTTAATAATTTTCATTGATATGGCTTCATATTCAACTACATCAAATACTCTTTTATCATTTAATACACCCATCATGTCAATGTCAAGTGGCGAAATTGTAAACATTTTTTACATAAACTGTTGCATTTTAGTATAAGTTGCGATAAAATAAAACCAACATAAGCGAAAGGTCATAGCTATGAGCGGGCAAATATCACATAACATTATAAAGGCAAGGCAAGCTCGGGGATATTCTCAAGAGCAAATTGCGCACGCTATTGGCGTCAGTCGCCCGTCATATATTAATATCGAGGCCGGCAAAAAAGAACTCACCGTGAGTCAAGCAGAATCGTTAGCGTCCGTTCTTCATATCGGAATTGACGATCTTCTCGGTATTTCAGATGGCTCATCTGTTTTTTCCAATATAATAGCTTCCACCGACAAATACAAGCAAATCATCCTAAATGCCCTGCAGCACGGCGCTGATAGCGACGGGAAAATTACTAAAACTAAACTCGCAAAACTCGTTTATTTAGCAGATTTCATCTGGTATTACGAAAACTCCAAACCAATGTCCGGCATGACTTATCGTAAGCTACCACGCGGCCCAGTAGCCGACGTCTATTTTCGCGCCTTAGATGAAATGGAAGAAAGCGGAACGATCAAGCGCGAGTTAAATGGCAAAGCGATTATGTTTTCATTGATAGAAAAACAACCCCCTACTGGTAAACTTTCAAAACAAGAACTGCATTTAATCGAAAAAATCGGAAAAGCTTGGCAAGGTAAATCCACCGAGGATATTGTTAATTTTACGCACGAACAATTACCTTGGCAAATTTGCCTAGACGGCGAAGCAATCCCATATAGTTTAATTTTTCAAGAGGAACCAGAAAAAATATATGGGCCAGCACAAATATAAAGTCATTTTTGATAGTTTTACTAAGCGACATTTTGTTAAAAATTTTGAAAAAAAATATAAGTCGCAATGGAGCAAAACCCAAGATGATATTATATTTGTTTGCGAGCATATCGAAAATATGCTTTTGGCTAAACGCGCCGACCTAATATCAGTATCCGATAATTGCCGCTTGGTAAAATTAGATTTTGCGATTTTTGGGCTTAAAATATCCCCCAAATCCTCTGGGAATAGATGTATTTTATTTCTAGATGACGATATGAGAATTGTAAAAGTATTATTGGTTTATTCCAAAAATGATATTTCGGCGCATAATGAAACTGCAAATGAAATTAGAAAATATCACCGAGTCCCTATGCTTGAATTAGAGAATTTACGAGAGCGCAATGTTGGGATAGCAGTAGGCGATTATTTTCACGAACTTTTTGATTTCAACAAAGACATAAGAGCAGAGAATATTGAATCAGTGCGAGATTTTTTTCAAAGAGTTTACGATGCGATTGGCGAAATTAAAAATCCGGCTATGAAAATATAATTATCGTTTCTCACGGTGGTGTTCATCATGCGGTCAGAGCCTATTCTAATAATTTAGAATGGAAAGGTAATTTAAGGGTCGAGAGAATGAGGAATTGCAAATATAGGGTTTATGAAATTAACGCTAAAGAGGAGTAATAATGAAAAATAATTTTAATGTTTTGAATTATGATAAAATAAATACAAAGGAAATTTTATGGAAATTAACGGAAAAGATGTTTATTTCGTCGCAGTTAAGGCTCTACTTCGTAACGGTAATAAAATTTTACTAACCCATGATATTTGGAATCAATGGGATTTACCTGGCGGTAGAATAAAAAAAGACGAGTTCAAGAAGCCTTTGGAATCTGTTCTTGAAAGAAAAATCAGAGAGGAATTAGGTGATTCGGTTAAATATAAAATTGGCGAGCCAAAAACTTTTTTCAGAGTAGAAAGAATAGAGCATTTGGAAACTGGCGGAGAAATGATTGTTCGGATTTTTGGAATTGGATATGAAGTCGAATACCTAGGTGGCGAAATTAAATTAGGCGACCACCATGATAATATGGAATGGTTTAATGTTAGTGATTTGAAGTCAGAAAATTATCTAAAAGGTGGTTGGGAAAATGGTTTAAATGAGTATTTAAAGACGGTTCGAAAGTGATAATGTTATGAAATTCTCAGAGAGTTATATTGGAAAGATTCGCCAGAAGATCGGGCATGACCGATTGATAACTGCTACTGCGGATGTTGTGGCAATTTCCAGCGATGAAAAAATTTGTTTAGTTTTTAACAAAGATTTTAGTTCGTGGTCTTTGCCGGCTGGTCATGTTGAGATTGGTGATACTTGGCAACAAGGCGCCGCTAGAGAATTATTGGAAGAAGCCGGATTAAAAGCCGAGCCGAGCGATTTAATTCCTTTTGCAACAATTTCCGGAAAAGGCTATATGCACGATTATCCAAACGGCGATTTAGTCGCGCCGTTTACATTAGTTTTTTATTGCAATAAATTCGTCGATACTAAAACTATTGACGATGAAGATGAGATTGAAAAAATGGGTTGGTTTTCACTTGATGAAGCATTAAAATTAAATTTACGTTTTAATGCAAGGGCAATTCTTGAAGCTTATCAAAAATATACTGAAAATAATGAATTTCAATCTATTATAGTCGAATAGATATTTTTCTCGCCAGCGAAGCCGGCGGGGGCAGTCAATAATCAGGCGCGCCATCTTAGGAGTTTTTCTGAGTTTCCGCGTAAGCGGAAGTTTTTTATTGCCGAGCTACGCTCAAAAATAAACAACGCGCGTTCGCGCGAGAAATTTGAAAATTGTCGTGATATGGTGCGGGTGGAGAGAGTCGAACTCTCGTCTCATCCTTGGGAAGGATACATAATAGCCGTTATACGACACCCGCGCTCACCCTATTATAGCAAACAATCGCCAAAACCTATACTTTATTAACGTTTGTCTTCCAATTTAATGTGTTCTTTTATTTTCCCAGCTTTGCGCAAAGACTTTACGCGTTTTTTCAACTCAGAAAAAGGCGAAAACACCGAAACATAATTTATCTGAGTCTCAGTCTTCCCTATTGTTTTCACGATATAATAGCCATCACCATTAGTTGACAAAAACGCCTCACTCGCCGCCCCCACTTCCAACTTCATCGCCTTATCAGCCCGCCCGCCATCTATGTTCATCTTATCTACAAGGCCACCCGTCTCCTCATACATTACCGCTCCACCAATTTCTTTTGCAACCGCGCTCAAATCCGCCGAAGCCGCAACCTTCCCTGCTACCTCATCAATCAAAGCCTTTGCTTTCTGATCAATTTTTTTAGACACCTCGGTTTTCATCAGAGATATTTTCAGCAACTTGCGATATTCCCGCTCCGATAGCCCAAAATTATCTTTCAAAATCTTCAAAAACACTTCTTTACTCTTTTTCACTCCGCCAGCAGACAAGTGGACTTTTTCCGCCTCGTCCAACATTTTGTCCGTAACTTCTATGCCCTTTTCTCTAGCTATCTTCTTCGCAAAAGTATACTCTTCTACCGCATCCAGCGCCGTCCTCTTATAAGTTTCACGAATTGCACGAATCTCATCCTTTGCACCTTCCTGTCCCTGTTGTTCCACCGGCGCTACGCTACTTCGGTAAACCAACAAATAATCTCCATAACGCACCCCCTCACCATCTACTTCCGCTACCGGCAAGGGCAATACTTGCATCACGCGATAAGCCACGTCAGACGTGCTCTGCATCTTATAAAGCGCAAACCACCCCAGCACCAAGCTCAAAACCAACGCCAAACCGGCCAAAACCAGGGTATTGATAATCATCTTATGCTTCGCGTACTGCAAAGGATATTTGAACTTTCTGCCTTTCGCTAGCACCTCTTCGCGGCGCTCTTCCAGCTTTTCTCGTTCGGTTTTTTTCTCTGGCGCTTTGGACTTTTTCATCTTATCCAATATTTTCATTTTTCGTCCTTCCTAATAGGTTCTCTATTTCATTATACACTTTATTGGGCTTTGCAATCTTGCTCATCGTCCAATCCCCCACTCCGGTTTGAATCAAAAGCGTCCCGTATCCGCACATCCCCGCCACAATACCAGGCACCTGGTAAGACAAACTCTCAATTTTACTCAAACTAAGATCCGTCACGTTTTTCTTGAACAATCCGCACTGACTCACTTGCCGAATCCGCTCATTAGTCACAATAAAAACCGAACAATACCACAACAAATACACATATAGCATGCCTAAAATACCCAAAACCACCCCCGTCAAAAAAATCCAAAACATTTCTTGACGCCCCGTCCATAGCAACATCGGCAAAAATCCCAATCCCCCCACCATCAAAAGCACCCCAAGGCCTCGCTTGGCAGTCAAAATATGGCGACGAAACACTAATTTCACTTCTTCCCCCTCGCGTTGCCCATCAAATTGCAGCTGATTCATGCTCTTTATTATATCAAAACCATATATCAAAAATTTAAAATTTCAAACCATCATGCTAAAATCAACCTATGAACAAAAAATACCAGTTGCACATCTCCGGCAAAATCAAACCCTACCCTGCCGATCATGAAATTTCCGCCGCATTAATAATTGCTACCTACTTCAAAGATGATGTTATTTTTATAAAAAGATCTCAAAACAGCAAAACAGCAGATTTTCAAATCAACGGCAAAATATGGGAGTTAAAAAGCCCAATCGGCAACGGAAAAAGGACCATCCAAAACAACCTAAGAAAAGCAGACCGTCAATCACCAAACATAATACTCGATTTGAGACGATGCAAGATGCATTCTTCTCAAGCCATGAGCAAAATCAACTTCGAATTATCAAAGGCCCACAATATCTCGAATCTTATAGTTATTCAAAAAAACCAAAAAGTCATTGCACTCAAGCAGAACTTTTGATATAATCAAACTACAAAGATGCGCGCGGTACTGGATTGAACCAGACGCGTCTTTTTTTATTTTCCACTTATTTTTATCACAAAACTGGTGACCCGGGCGCGAGTCGAACGCGCAACCTTCTCCTTAGGACGGAGCTGCTCTATCCATTGAGCTACCAGGCCAAATGCGCAAACAAAAGAAAATCCTTTTCTTGTGTTTGCAAATGCCGGCTTGGAAAGCCAGAGGCTTACCAGGCCAACACCTCAATTATATCATCTTGTGTATTTTTCGTTCAAATCAGAATAATCATACAGTTCATCGTCTTCAAACCACAATTTTATCTCGCGCTTCGCTTCTTCCACCGTGCCAGACGCGTGCACCAAATTCGGCACCCCCATCCCCTTAGCATTAGAATAGCCAAAACTCATATGCGAGTAATCACCACGAATCGTACCCATATCTGCCGACTTCGGCTCCGTAGATCCCACAATCTTACGCACCAGCGGCACCGCCTCCACTCCTTCAAGTACCACTGCAATCACCGGCCCAGTCATCATATAAGCCAAATTATAGCGGAAAGTCTGCTCCCCGCGCCTAGTAATCATCTGTCCAATATCTTCATAATGCTGCTTATATTGCTCTTCGTCCGGCATTACCATGCGCATCCCCACAATTTTCAAGCCTACACGCTCAAAACGCTGCAAAATCTCTCCCACAATTCCCCGTTGCACCGCATCAGGCTTGCACACCACTAAGCTTCGTTGAATCAAATCTTTTTCTTTTCCCATATTTCTCCTTTTCTAAAATTATATCACAACCCAAGCCCCAAGCCTCGCCACCCTCAAACTACTACCATCAACACACCGGCACCTCATATCCAAGATCAAAAATAATTTCCGTTTCTTCCTCTTTTTCAATCGTCAGCCCCAACTTCAACAACTTTGTTTTGAGTATATTATTCCTTTCTTTTTTCAACACTTCAACTTTAGTTCACATGACTTCTTGTTCAGAGGGTTCGGGGAGCGGGAACACTAGCGAGCTATACAGCGAGCAGAAAATCCGCTGCCCTTGTAGTAGTTGTACTGGGAGTTGATGCCGCCACTGTAAAAGTACAAATTGTAAGCGTCGATGCTGCTGTAGACAGTACCAGACCATAGCCAGCCGTTGTAGCCGCGGCTGCTCCAGCTGCCATCGTAGATGTAGTAGCCGGCACGGACAAAGCTTAACGGTGATTTAATCATTTTGGCGGTACTGGTAAAATTACTGCCTAAAGCGTATTTAGTAAATAAGAGATTGCCATATGAATTATTACCTGTATTTCTTGGCAGAGTCCAGCCTTTGGGACAAATAGAGTCTGCGGCTTCTCCGGAATCGGCAGAGACTAGGTTGTTGCCGTTAGCATCTCTAGCTCCTGCAGTAGCCATAGGCCAATCATAGTAGTTGCCAGCAGATTCTAGTGGAGTGCCAGAAGAGGCGTTGGTGGCATTTCCTGCTATAATACCATTAGTATTGAGGTTTTGCTCTTTGATGTATTTATAGCCTGGTTCGGGTTTTAGCCAGTGGGGACCGTCTGTGCCGTAACGACTCCAGGTTTGCCCAGTAGTAGAAGGTCCTGCTGGAGCGGTGAAGGTACGGCCAGCAGTTAGGTCTGTATCCGTATCGGTAAGTACTTGGTTAGCAGTGGGTGAGAAAGCTAGGTTCTGCACCATCCAGCAGTTGCCGTCTGCAAGCTTGCGAACGATATAGGTTTTGTTGTCTCTGGTGTCAGTAAGAGTGGTTTCTGGGACTTTGTTTTTGTCTGTAGTTCTAGTAGTAGAAGTAGCAGAAACTATGTTGGAGTAATCGGAGTTATGGGCTGCCCCATTTATATAAGCGTTTGGGGTAGGGGTGTTTTGGCAAATTTGTGGAGTCATGTCTTGCATATTTTCGATATCCCAAAGATCTCGTGTTTCTTTGGCTACACAGCGAGTAGAAAATCCGTTGCCCTCGTCGTAGCTGCTCTGGGGGCCGATGTCGTCGCTGCTGAAGCCCAAATAGTAAGCGTTGTAGCTGTTGTAGGCAGTACCAGACCATAGCCAGCCGTAGTAGTCGCGGTAGTACCAGCTTCCATTATAGCTGTAGTTGCCGGCACGGATAAAATTGAGAGGGGGTTTAATCATTTTACTAGCGCTAATAGCGCTACTAGTGCTAGTAGCTAAACCATACTTAGTATTAAGCAAGTTATAGTATGAGCTATTACCTGTATT
>CAMBYK010000016.1 GCA_945872155.1 uncultured Candidatus Saccharibacteria bacterium | reverse complement strand
GAGAGATAATGAGAGTGAAGAGAAAGGCAGAGAGAAAGACTATAAAGGAAGTTATCGATACTATAGGAGATTTATAGAATGAGTGATGGATGGAGAAACTGTCCTCTGGAGAAAACCAACGAGGTAGAGAAGGTTTAAAAGAGGAATCTTGGATTTTAGACTTTTTTGGCCCTAAAGACTTGGCCCAAGCGGCCCGGAGCGGGCCAAAAAAGCTAAAATCAAGATTCCGATAGAACTTATCAGCTAAGAGAGAGATTCGTCGTTTCATTAGTCGTTCATTTCCTGCGTAAAATCAAAATCATCTTCTTCGCTTGGACGGGCGAAAGTTTGATTGAATAGTTCGCGATAGAGTTTATTTTTCTTATAAACTTCACGATTGGCGCCCTTGGCGGCGACTTTACCATTGTTTAATACCACTACATAATCCGCAATACGCATCACTTCTGGTTTGTGCGTGACGATGATAACCGTGTGGTCTTTTTTGAGTTTTTGCGCTAATTTGATAATTTCGGTGGTGGAATATGGATCGATATTGCTGGTCACTTCGTCAAATAAAAGCACTTCGGATTTTGAAAGTAGAGCACGAGCGATGGCAAACTTTTGCTTCTCACCTTCGGAAAGTATATCATCATCTTCGTCGAGGATAGTATTATACCCTTTTGGTAATTGTTTAAAACGTTTATGTAAGCCAACTTTTTTACAAACTTCAATCTGGGCTTCGTGATCTGGATTGATGAGCGCAAGATTTTCACGAATAGACATTTTGAAAATAAAGTTTTTCTGGAAGGCACCAGAGATGTTGGAATTATAAACAGCTTGATTGTAATTATAGATATTTTCGTTATCAAGTAGGATACTACCAGAATTGACACGGAAAATTCTATACAGAAGATTCATTACAGTAGTTTTGCCGGAGCCTGGCTTGCCCACGATGGTGGTGATTTGGTTTGGCTGGGCGGTAAACGAAATATCATCAAGAATCAGACGATTGTGTAATTTGTAGCTAACGTGCCTAAATTCTATTAGGCCCTTCACTTTATCGTTGTCGAGACTGCCATAATTAATAGCGTTTTCCGCGGCAGCAAACTCCATAATTTTTTTAATACGATTGACTTTGATGCCATTTTTAGTGAGATTATAAAGATCTAAAAGCATACTTTCGCTCTTTTTAACCATAATCTCGAAATAGCTAATAATAAGCGTGAGCTGATCGAGACGAAGTTTATCAGCGACGACGAGTGTTGCTAGCCAAGCATAAAGAATAATTTTACTGATATGAATTACAAAAGGTAAATTACAGTGGCGCACAACGATAAGATCGCGTTTTTTATTGGATTGGCGTTGCCAGTCGGCGCGAATGGTTTTGAGTTTTTGATTTAAGCTTGGAAAAACGTTGAGAGATTTGATTTGTTTGATATTATTTAGAACTTGGTTGAAAATATCAAGAATTTTGTCTTCGTTTTTGCGAAGGGTTTTGATATATTTGGCAACCTGTTCAGAATTACGGTTGTTAAGGGAAATATAAATAATGTTTATAACTAGTGCAACCAAAGCGATATAGATATTGTAGTTGTAAAAAATAAAGAAAATCACCACAATTTGCGCCAGAGTAGAGATGGCAGAGGCGGCATCATCTAAGATGTTGATTAGAAAACGAACATCATCACTACAAGTGTTAACAATTTCACCGCGAGAAAAAGATTTGAAAATGGAGTTGTTTTTGAGGATATGCTCAAAAAGTATTTGTTGAACTTTAAGCTGATAATAAGAAGAAAGAGCATAAAAAGTGTGGTCGTTCCAAAGAGTGACGATGGCATTAACCACATAAAAACCAAGATACATACCAATATAGACCCACATATTAGAAAGGTCTTTTTGGACGACGAGCGCAATGATCCCAGCGGTGGCAATTGGTGGAAGAAGCTCGATGATATTAATAATTGCACGACTAACAAAAAGCTGAACAATAGTAAAAGGTTTTTCATTAGCAATCAATAAAAGATTGCTGATAATTTTTATCTGCCCTTTCATTAGAATTAGTATAACATAAACGGAATCATAAAATGAGTGGGAAAAATAAAAACTCCCCTTTGATGGGGAGTTGATTTTAGTAGCTCAAGCGGGCGCGGCCTTTGATACGGCGACGTTTGAGAACTTTTTGGCCGGATTTAGAATTGTTGCGTTTCATAAAACCGTGTTCAGCTTTGCGCTGACGTTTGTGTGGTTGGTAAGTTCGTTTTGGCATAATATCTTTCTATATAGTTTTAATTATTTCAAATACTTGTTGTAGTATAGCGTAGATTTCCACTTTTTTCAAGCAGTTTTCCACATTTACACCTGATATATTTGGAAAATGTGGAAAACTGTCTATCTGTTACGATGATAAATTATTATGAAATATAAAATAAGATATAAAACTGTGGAAAAGTCTGGGAAAATTGTTATAATAAAGAAAAGTTGAGGCGGGGAGAGGAGGTAGAGATTATGTTTGATGTCTGGAAAAACGTGCTTGCAGAAATCGAGCTCAAAATTCCCCGCTCTTTTTTTGTGACTTTCTTTAGTAATGTAGGGTTAATTGGTGTAGAGAATGGTATCGTAAAAATTGAAGTACCAAATGCTTTTATCCAGAAAAACCTACCAGCCAAATACAGCGCAGTGATTGAAGTGGCGTTAAAAAATAATAATGTTGAATTTAAAGATATTGATTACGTGATAAAAACTTCTTCAAAAACTAAATTGAGACCACGAGAGGTGAGTTTGGAGGAGATTAAAAAAGAACGCGCTGAACCGATTAGACAAAGTGTGAAATTTAACGCTAATTTCAACACTGGTTTGAACGAAAAATATACCTTAGATAATTTTGTAATTGGCTCAAATAATGATTTGGCGGTAAGTGCAGCAAAGGGCGTAATTGATAAGCCTGGATCAAAGTTTAATCCCCTGTTTATTTATGGTGGGCCTGGCCTTGGTAAAACCCATTTAGTGCAGGCGATTGGAAATGAATTATTAAAACGTAATCCAAAAATTAAAGTACTTTATACGCCTATCAATCATTTTTATTCGGAATTTATTAATGCAATTCGTAATAATAATATGGATGGGTTTGCGAAGAAATTTCGCAAGCTAGACGTTTTGATTATTGATGATTTTCAATTTATCGTAGGGAAAGAGCGTAGCCAGGAAGAGTTCTTTAATATCTTCAATGATTTATATCAGACTAACAAACAAATTATCGTGACGAGCGATCGCCTGCCGAGCCAAATTAAAACCGTGGATGAAAGGCTGGCTTCAAGGCTGACTTGGGCAGGGGCGATAGATATCCAAATGCCAAACTTTGAAGATAAATGTGCAATTTTGAAATCAAAAGCTGAATTTATGGGTGTGGATATAGAAGACGCGGCGATTGAATATCTGGCGGAAAATATCAAGACAAACATTCGTGATCTTGAAGGTGAATTTAATAGAGTGTTGGCGGTGTCCGACTTAAAAAATATGACTCCACTGGAATTGATAAATGAAGGTTATATTAATACGACTAATAATATCCGAGTGAAGGCAGTTTCTCCGAAGCAGGTAGTAGAAAAAATTGCCAAGTATTATCAGTTATCTGTGAAAGAAATGTGTGGCAAAAGTCGAGTGGCACATATAAAAACTGCCAGGCAGGTAGCGATGTATATATTATCCGAAGAATTAAATATGAGTACGCCAAAAATAGCATTAGAGGTGGGAGTAAAAGATCACACTACGGTAATGCATGGTATTAAAAAAATCAAATCAGATATTAAATTAAATTTTGGACTAAGGGAGCAAATTGCAGGGATTCGGGAGAAAATTTATGGTTAGTGTGGAAAAGATGTGGAAAAGCTTGCGGGAAACTTTGAGGAGAAGTGAAGAAAAACTTTACACAGTAACTAAAAAAAATTATATTAACAATAGAAAAATGTGGAAAGCTGAGAGTTTTTCGCAATTTATGAACATTTTTTGCGGTCAGATTTACACAAGAAAAAACAGTAATTTTAATCTGTTAAACTCGAGTTTTACTCAGTTTCCACAGGCCCTATTATTACTACAACTAACTATTTAATAAGGAGATAAAAATGGAAATTGAAATTATACAAGAAAAACTAGCAAAGGCGCTAAATATCGTTAGCCGTGTAGCGGCAGGAGTAAAAACCACTCTACCGATTTTGAATAATGTTTTAATACGAGTAGATGAAGGCAAAGTATCGCTCACTACAACTAATTTAGATATGGCAGTAGTAGATTATTTACCAACTTCTAAATCAAAGAATGGAGTAATAACTGTACCAGCAAAACTTTTGGCAGAATTTGTGTCTAATCTTCCAAAAGGAGAACTAATAAAAATATCTACTAAAGATAATAAAGTAGTGGTAAAAGCTGGAAAATACTCTTCTGTATTTAATGGTTCCCTGGCGGATGATTTTCCGGAGCTACCAGAAATTGATGAGACGAAAGCAGTGAGGTTAAAATTAGGCGTAGATGATTTTAAAACTGGCGTGAATGAAGTAATAATTGCCAGTAGTAATGACACTACCCGTCCGGTACTTACTGGTGTGTATTTTAACACTTTCGAAGAGGCTCTGTATATTGCAGCAACAGATGGATATAGATTAGCGGAGAAAAAACTAGTCGATAAAGTGAATTCTGATGTGACGGCGATTGTGCCAACCTCTTCCCTACAGGAAGTGATGCGCTCTATTAGTGATGATGTGGAAGAAATTGAAATTTTGTTTGATGAGGCGCAGGTGAAATTTAGGCTAGGAGAAATTGAGATTACTTCTAATTTAATCAATGGATCGTTCCCTGATTATCGTCAGCTGATTCCAAAAGAAAATGAAATAGACGTGAATTTGAAACGAGAAGAACTGGTGCGTGTGACGAAATTAGCGGCTTTGTTCGCTAGAGAAGTGGGTGGTTCAATAATTTGTGAAACAAAAGCAGAAAAAGGTAGTTTTGTGGTATCTTCCGTAGCAAATGAGTTTGGCGAAAATGATTCCGAAATAAATGTAGAGGTAGAAAAAGATGGAAAGATTATTTTGAATTCACGATTTTTGATTGATGCACTGAATGTTTTGGTAGAATCTGAATTAGCTTTTGGGTTTTCTGGAAAATTATCGCCAGTGGTGATTAAAAACAAGAAAAGTGCGGATTATATTCATATAATTATGCCTTTGAAGGCTTAAAATGATTATAAAAGCGGTAAAACTGCAAAATTTTCGCTGTCATAAAGTATATGAGCTAAATTGTAATAAAAAAACTTCTTTGATTGTGGGGGAAAACGGGTGTGGAAAAACATCGATTTTAGAAGCAATTTATTTAGGTTTGCGGGGTAAATCTTTTCGGGCGGTAGATAGAGAAATAGTACAGAGGAGTGAGAAATTTTATCGAGTAGAGATAGATTTTGTGAGTGGAGAGAAAACAGTGGTGTTTTTTGAGAACGGTAAAAGAGTTTTTGTTGTGCAAGGTAAAAAGTTCGGTAGATTACCAATGAAGAATCGTTATCCGGTGGTGTTGTTTGAGCCGGATGATTTGAATTTGGTGGGAGCGAGTCCAAGCAAAAAAAGAGATTATTTTGACAGGATTTTTAGTCAATTAGACGCGAAATACAGTAATTCCCTATCAAAATACAATAAGACATTAAAACAACGTAATGAGCTGCTTAAAAGCGATTTTGTGAGGCAAGAGGCGTTGTTTTCTTGGAATGTTTTGCTGGCGAAGTATGGTGTAGAAATTATTAAAGAGCGGACAAAATATATAGATAGAATAAACCAAAATTTTACCGAGGTTTATCGTTCGATTGCGGATAATTTGGATGAAGTACTGATTGAATATAAGGGCGATATTTTGAGTGAAAGCGAGTATTTGAAGAATTTAGAGAATAATTTTGAGCGCGATAAGGCGGTAAAACATACGAGTTTTGGAGTACATAGAGATGATTATGGTTTTTTGTTTAATTTAAATACTGCGGATGGTTCGGCAAGTCGCGGAGAAGTACGTTCGATGGTGTTGGCGCTGAAATTTATTGAGGCGGAAATGATTTTTGAAATTCTAAAACAAAAACCATTAGTGTTATTTGATGATGTATTTTCTGAGTTGGACGAAAAACGACAAAAAAGTTTAGTGACGAATTTTCGTGATAACCAGGTGATTATCACGAGCGTGGATGAGATTTAATTGATTTCGGTTTCAAAAATAATTTCGTAATTGTTAATATCTAGTCTGTGATTTTGAAACCAGCGATAAATAGATTGTTTAATTTCGGTTTCGCGAGCAGAGTAATCTTCTGTGTCTAATTCCCAACGAAAAATTAATATCAAAGCCTTAATAACAGGTTTTTTGGCATTTAAATCTATTCCTTCAAGCTTAAAATCTACGTCATTATATGGTATAAAGCGTGATATGTATTGTTGTTCACCTGATAAATCCGTGAAGAAATCTTTACATGCAAAATTACCATAGATTAAATCTTTACTAGGAAGACAAGAAATAATGATGCCATATTCATCGAGATTTTTTGGATCTATAGCCCATTGATAGGAAACTTTATAAGATTGTTTTAAACTTTTTATGTCGACTATAAAATCTACTTCATTTCTTTGGCGATTTTGATTATATTTTTGAGAGAAAGATTCTTTTCGGATTGTAATGTCTTTGATTTTTTCAGGTTGGATATTTTGGTTATTTTTGTTTAAAATTTTCCAAAGTTCATGTTTGATAAAATTTACAGTTTCTGAATCTTGAGCTTTACCTTTAGTTAAAGTATTGAGGTTAGAAATTTCAGCTTGCTCACCATTATATGGGTTTTTAGGGATAAATAAAATAATCAGACTAATAAAAATTACAAAAATTAATACAATAGTGATTAAAATAGTTAAGGTAAATTGTTTTTTACGGTCCATTATTAATATAATCCTCAATTAAAGATGTGTCCACATTAGGCAGTGGAGCAAAAGAATAGTCGCTTCCCCGGCCATAGTTCCATTTTGATGGGTTTGGAGTAGATTCAACTATTACGAAGCCAGAGCCACCACCACTAAGTTCCCCATTGCCTTTACCTATACCTTTATTACTGCAACTGGCGTGCCCAATGATATATTTACCATCATGAATACCTAAAACTATTCCAGTATGACCGTAAATTGGATCAGAATTAGTGCTAAAAACTGACCATACGGAAGGAGTGCTACTTTTTGGTAAAGAATAATTATTAACTAAGTTTTTAACAATGTCTTTGCCGTGACCTGGTAGATCAGAGAGATTTTTGAGGCTACTAAATTTTCTAATAAAGAAAGCAGAAAAAGTAACACAGTTTGAGCCGCCACCATTACACATTGCCCATAACCCTTTAGATACTTTAGCAGAATCGTTATTTTTATTTTCGCCATAACGCATCATGAAAATTTTGGCTTGCTCTTCTGTAAGACCTCCCTCGGAGATAGAACCAGAACAACCAGAGTCTGGGTTTGATCCGAGATATTTCATAACTGCGAGAGCCCCTGGGCGAGGATCTATACTTCCTTCTAGTCCATTAAGTTTTTTATCGCCATAATATGAATCGGCATGTTTCCAAGTCATTTTTTGGTGATTTTCGTCTAACCCATTCATGACATAGGGAGAGTCTGTGTAGGGTGTTTCTGGTTTTGAATTTTTATACATATATCCGCGGTTATAAGAAAGAAAAGCCTTACCAAAAGCTTCTATATCACTTGAGGTAGATAATTCTACTTCATAAACATTTTTAGCCATTTTGACTAATGTTTCTGCTGCACTTTTTGCATCTTCATTAATATCTGGATAAATAGTTCGGCCATCTACGTTTGTATATGGAGTATCTTTGATTTCTTGGCCGTTCAAAATACTGCCTTTACTGCGAAGGCCAGCTTCTCGGTAATGGAGTGCGGCGATAGCTTGCCAAGGCAAACCGGTTTGGGATGCAGCATATTCATAACGGTCTAAATTATTGGCGGCTTTTTCACGAACGCCGCTGTTGTCTAAATATCTGGTAGTTTCTGCTGGTAATTCACCGTCGCCAATAGAGAAAGAGCCCATACCTTCGCAAATTCCGTCGCTTTTATCATAAAACGTAATGTTATTTTCGGCGTTGAAGTCTAGGGTGGCGTCGTCGATGGCGAAAGTCGCGAGTGGAGAAAGAAAAGTGAAAAGAAGAGACAAAAATACGAGAGTGGATTGTTTGATAATTCGAAGAAACTTAGATTTTTGCATAAGTAATTCCTAGAATTATTATAACACGGAACTATTTTTGAGCGTTGGGGTTGGTGGTGATGAGGGATTCTTCGGTTTCAGAGGCGATAATTTGAATATGAACGTGATTTGGGCCGGCAAAGAAGAGGCCTTGGCCTACGGGGAAGTTGGAGAGACGTTTTTTCTCGACTTCGGTGAGTTTAAAAACATCTGATAATACATCTACGGCGGCTGGAGATTGTTTGAGCAGGAGTTGCATAGAGGAGTTTGCTACGATGGCTCGCCCCATCTTGCTAGACATGAAATCTTCTACGTCCTGAGTAATAGTGGTGAGGCCGAGATGATATTTACGCGCGCGCTTAGCAAGGGAGAATAGAAAGTTGGCGGAATCTTCATATTTCATTAATTGCCAGGCTTCATCTACTAGAAGAAGACGGCGTTTTTGTTCGGCACGCACAATGTTCCAGATGTGCGACAACACGATATACATAGCAACTGGGCGAAGTTCGTCTTCAAGATCGCGGATATTAAAGACCACCATTTGGTTGTTGATATCAACATTTGATTGTTGAGAGAAAATACCGGCGAAAGTACCAGTGGTATATTTGCGCAGACGTTGGGCAAGTTGTGGGCCAGAGCCACCCATATGGAGGAGAGTGTCATAAAGGTTGATGATGGTGGGTGGAGTGGATTGGTGGGTCAGTGGATCGGAAGTAATACCTGCACGGGCATAAGTATCGATAAGAGCTTGATCTAAATCAGCCTCTTCATTGGCAGTGAGGACTGGGACAGATTGACCGGTAGATGAGACTTGATTCCCTCCTAACATGAGGCGAAAGAGACCGTGTAGTGTGACAAGATTAGAACGCAAGGCGTCGCCAGCATCTTCGGCATCGACAACTTTTGGTAAATCAAAGGGGTTAATACGGACATCAGAGTTTAAAGAGAGGCGGACATAGGCGCCACCGACGGCGTCGCAGAGTTTTTGATATTCGTTTTCGGGGTCGATGATGACAATTTCTGCACCGACCATCATGGAGCGAAGAGCTTCTAATTTTACAGTAAAAGATTTACCAGCACCAGATTTAGCAAAGACCACAAGATTGGCATTTTCTAGAGAGAAGCGGTCAAAAATAACTAAACCGTTGTTGTGCATATTGACGCCGTAAAGAATACCTTTTTCTTGTGTGAGGTCGGCAGAAGTGAATGGGAAGCTGGTAGAAATGGCGCCAGTATTCATGTTGCGACGGATTTGTAGTTGATCGGTACAGATAGGCATAGTGGAGTTGAGGCCTTGTTCTTGTTGTGAAGAAGCAACTTTAGAAAAAACCATTTGTTGTCCGAAGATAGTTTCAACTTTGTGTTGGACAAAATTAAGCTCATCTAATGAATCAGCCCATAAAGTGACGTAGAGTCCAAAGCGGAAAAATCTTTGAGCGCCCATTTGAAGTTGATCGCGGAGAGATTCGGCGTCGTTGATGGCGGCTTCGAGTTCTGGATCGCGGATTTTGCCTTTTTCGGCATTGAGGCTCATAGAAGCTTCAAGTTGAGTGACCTTTTTGCGGAGGTTTTTCATCACTACGCTAGTATCTACTGGGTAGATATACATAGAAACGTCGAGGACTTCGTCGATATTAATGATTGGCGATAGCCAACCGGTCATAAGTTCGCGTGGGTAGCCGTAGATATAGATAGTGCGCCCGTATTTGGTGCCAAGGCGAAAATAAGCAGAATGAATTTCGAGAGAGGCGGGCGAGATAAAATCGCGTAGGGTAGTGATTCCCTGCTCGAAAGCGCGCTGGATTTCGGCGTCTTCGGCTGCTTGAGCTTGGGCTGCAATTTCAGCTGGAGTGAGTGAAGGTTTTTTAGGCATTGGCGCCTCCTTTCTTTACATAAGTGGTGGCGATATTGTTAAAATCCGAGAGAGGTTCGCGAACGGCGGTGTCGGGGTTATTGAAATTGTAATAGAGACCGCTGAGTTCTTTAGTGTTGAGACGGACGGAATGAATACCAACTCTGAATAGACCGGAGATGGCTGTTTCAACGCGGTTGTTGATTTCAGAAATAGCTTTGTCGTAGGTGGCACGGTCGATACGAGTGATTTCGGGAGTTTTATTTTTACTAAAAGTTTTGAAAAGATTTTTAGTTTGCTCGACTAACTTTTCGGCATCTGGAGAAGTGTAATAAGGGATGATGATAAAGAAAGATTTATCCATAATGTTGGCTTCTCGTGACAGGAGATCAATAAAACGGATGTAGTCATCCATTAAAATACCGAGGAGCATATTGTCATTATTTTGACGAATTTCAGAGAGGCGATCGATATAAGGAGTAATATCAACGCGTTGGGAACGAATAAAAATTTGGGTGGTAAAATTGAGTGAGTTAAGGAAGTCTTGATAAGAAAGTTCAACGCCATCTTGTTCGGCGTCGGACATCAGGTCGAAGTTGATAGATTGGCAGGCGATGACGGCGCGGAAGGAACCATCTTTCATAATCACGAGGTTATCACGAATCTCGGAAATCAAAAGAGTGGTCTGGGTGGAATTAGGAGAATCTGGAACAGAATGTGTGGGCTGTATGGGAGCGGTGCTAGCGATGGTGTTTTGATTTGGGGTGTTTGGATTCATATTAACTCCTTAATGTAATGAAATAAAAACTTCCTTGTCGTTATTGTTTTGGATACGATTAGCTTCTTTTTGAATGGTCTGAATAGAAAAGTCTGAGTTGTTCGCAAGATTGATTAAGTCTTCACTAGGCGCTGCTTTGGTGACAGGTTTTTCTAGTTCGGGGATAATGGGCTGAATGATATTAGGAGAAACTGGGGCTGGTGGTGGAGGAGGTGGGGGAGTGGGCTCGATGACGTTGGTGGGGTAAGGAGTGTTAGGGTCTAGGGGTTGAAATGGGCTGGCTGCTGGAGAAGTGGGGTTGGGGGCGTGTTTTTGGATGAGTGGAGTAGTATCGTCTCCCACCAAAGATTCAGTGCGGGCAATGGCGGTGCGCATTTGATTGATAAGTTCATTGTGGCGGTTAGTTTGTTCTTGGCTAATGATTTGGTCGATGTTGGAAGAAATGTTATTGTCCATCATATCCGTGATGCCATTAGCTTCTAATACATATTCTTCTTTGATGGGGCCGAGTGGGTTTTTGATAGAGTGACCTTCGCTATCTACCAGCTCAGCAAGGAAAGAAAGACGATGGCTGGCTTCTTCTTGAGTGATATTGCGGGTGCGTTCAACTTCTTTTTTCTTTGGAACGGTGATAATGATTGTAGATTCTCGTTGACCGGGAGTCCAGACGCGTTTATTAGGCTTGAGATAAAAAGAAATGAGGGCTGCAAGATAGGTTTCCATGGGTTGGTCTTTCTTGAGTGGCAGAGCCAAGATAAGGAAAAAGAAGACTACAGGCATTGGGACGACAAAAAGAATCGGGAAGATGCGCGAAAGCGCAAAAGCTAGAGCGACGGCGCCGCCCGCAATCATAAGATAGACGAATTGGCGGAACGAAAATGGGCCAATAAGCTTATCGTCCGCTTCAACATCTTGGGGGACTTTATATTGCGACATTTGTATTTATTTTAGCATAAATACAATGAAAGCATAAGAGATAACTCTAAGGTAAGATTTAATTTCTACCAAGAATTTGCAGAATTTCCTCGTATATTTGGTCTCTATTTGGCATAGGGGCTAAATTGAGATATTCTTGAAAAGCTCTGGCTTCTTGGTGTAATCGGTGTTGTTCTAAGATTTCGATAGTTTGGGCGGCGAAATCATCATCATTGATAAAGGTGTTGGCGTAAAGTTCGCCTATTTCGTAATTTGCGAGATTTTGAGGTGAGGTGTTTGCGTGATTATGGTTGCTGCTTTGGTTGAAACGTCGGAGTTTGAATTCTCTGGCTAGCTCGGATACATCTGGGCCGGTACGATCAAAAGGAGTATTGATGCCGTCGAGATCTTGGTATCGGTTAAGTTTTTCTGCCATTTTGGCGACTTCTTCAGAGGCAGCTTGTTTAAGATTGTCAGTAGTGTTAGGAGTTTGTTTCTCAATGGCGTATTCGTAACGTTTGGCGTATTTATCGATTTCTGATTTAATTTTATTAACACGCTGTTCTCGAGTGGCTTCTTCAGCAGGAATATCAATTGCTTCGCCGTTTTCATTAAAATCAAGGCCTGGTATACCGGAATCGCCCAAGACACTAACGAAGTTTCTGAGATTTTCATCAGAAAATAGAGCATTAAATTGTTCATTATTCATGCGGGCTTCAAGATAGGAATTGGCAGTTTTGAAACCGTCTTTATCTTGGGTGTTCATAATGGACGGTTTTGAACTGGCGTTGGTGCTTTGAATTTCGGCAAGAGCAAGTTCGGCATAGTTTTTGATATAGCCTTTACTTACCATAGATGCTAAGAAAGGAGTAAACCCAGCGGCTTTTTCTTTGAAGTTGTTAGAGAGAAGCGAGGCACCAATGGTAGTACTAATACTGCTGAGACCGATTTGATTATATTTTTCGTCGCCGTTGCCTATAGTACCTGGTTTGACACCGGCCAAGATAGCATAGAGGCGGTTGATTGGGTCGTTGATAGACATATCGAAGTTAGTGAGGACTTCCTTGAGGTAAGGGTTATTCTTTTTGTAAACACGAGTAATAAATTTACCGTCGTTTTTGTCATAAACATCTTCGTAGTTCCCTAGTTCTGGATCTACTTTGTCCCATAATACTAGTTTGGAAGGGTCGTCATGCATGAGTTGGCCACGATATTGTTCGATAGGATTACCTTTTTCGTCAATGAGACGATTACCGTTTTTATCGGCCGCCCAACCGTCAGGAGTTACGTAATAACCAACTAGCATACTACGGATACCAGATTGATTATAGCCGAATTTACTATGTATCAAGTTGGTGTCGTGGCGTTGACGTGCTTCAACTGCTGCAGCTTTGGCAATTAGCTGGCCAAGGACGGTTTCGACTTTTTCTTCACCCAGACCACCAGCGGCAGAAAGATGGTATTTTTTGTAAACTTGTGAGTTATAACCTTCTTTGCTGAATTTAATGTATTGGTCTACTAAGTAATTAAAATCGGCCTCTTCGTTGTTATTTTTGGTCATTAATGAACGATAATGATTGATCCAATGATAGGCACCTTGTTGGCTGAGGCTACCGTTTTTAAGTTTGTCGAAATCTGCGGCAGTGCCTTCTGGGATTTTGTCCTTTTCGATGAAATTATCGCCATAATTATTAAGAATGTTGTCGGTATCTATAGTGGCAGTGTCGGCTGCCATACTCATAATTTGAGATTTTTTGCGAGAGACAGTGTATTTGTTTGCTTTGGTGGTTTCTTTGTCTGTGACTGATCTGCCGCTGGCGAGTTTATTTTGGAGACGCATAGTGGTGATAGACTTACTGTTATTTTCAAGGTCGGCTAGACGGCCTTCTCGTAGTTTGGTGCGGTAATCGTTGTAGCGACGAAGTTTGGCACTTGGTGTCTTGCCCTCACTAAAGTGTTTGGCGCGGGCGATGGCGCGTTCGGTAGCCAGAGCGTCTCTGGTGCGATTGCGGAGGCTGGAGTTATAGCCGTTAAGTTTATTACTGATAGAACCGAGGGCGGAGTTGGACATTTTCATGAGTGGCACGGCGAGGAAAAACGGCAGGACTTGAACAGCGAGACCAAGAATGACCCAGAAGGCGCTAGTGGCGCTGGTGATAAAAACTAAACCAAGTAGTTGGGAGGCGCCAAAGAGGAAGCTAAACATTGGAAAGAAGAGCAGCATTTGGAGGAAAATGTTGCGCCATTTAGTGAACCATTTTTCGGTGTTTGGTAGCATATAAGCGACTAACGCTAGAGGAGAAAGCATCAGAAGAAGAGCGACTACGGCTTGGCGAAGTGCCAAGACGAGGAATCCGGTGATAATGGATAAAAATCCACCTATGACTAGGGGGATGAGGACAATCAAGAAGTGGACGAAGCCGCCAGAAAGGCCAATTGCTAGGGCGCCAGCAGCTGTGTCGCCACCGGCGACGGCGAATAGGCTGGCCCAAGAAATTTGTGCATTAGGGTTGATGCTACCGTTGGCGATGGTGGCGTCGCTGATGGAGGTAAATACGCTACGAACCCCTGCGCCTAAGATATTGCTAATATCTACGGCTAGAGAACAGAGGAAGAAACTAAGGTTGACTAGGACGGCTGCGATGACGATGCGGGGTAGGGATTGTTTGATGTGATAGTTGCTGATGCCAATACCAGTGAGATGAGAATAGATGATGACAAGCATTAAAATAATAAAGACGATGTTGGTGATATTTCTCACGTATTCCCAAACAAGATAAATAGGAGAGTTATGGTCTGAAGAAATTGGTTTGATGGCGAGTAAGTCGCCGATA
>CAMBYK010000015.1 GCA_945872155.1 uncultured Candidatus Saccharibacteria bacterium | reverse complement strand
GCATGGAATTCAAGTATTTCTTCGCTCGTAAAGTCATGTTAGCCATGTCCGCCAAAGTTTATGTCTTTTTCCCGGGCGGGCTTGGCACGCTCGACGAACTCAGCGAAATTTTAGTATTAATGCAGGTTGGCAAGATGCCTAAAATGCCAATTTTCCTCTACGATAAGAATTTTTGGCGTCCGCTTGAGCGTTTCTTCCGCACCAAAATGCAGGCGCGCAAGCTGATCAAAGCCGAAGATTTTAAGCTTTTTGAAATGACGAACAATTTGCAAGATATCGTCAAAGCCGCCAATAAAATTGGCCATCCCAAGGTCAAGACCAACTACTATGATGGCTTCAATCAGACCAATGTGCTATCATAGCACCGTATGCCCAAGTTCCAATTAGTCAGCGAATATCAGCCTACCGGCGATCAGCCTCGTGCTATCAGCCAACTTTCTCACGGGCTAAAATCTGGAGTCAAAGAGCAAACCCTGCTTGGCGTCACGGGTTCCGGCAAAACTTTTACCATGGCCAACATCATTGCCGCACACCAAAAGCCTACGTTGATTCTGGCTCACAACAAAACTCTCGCCGCTCAACTCTACGCTGAATTTCGTGAATTTTTCCCGCATAATGCCGTGCATTATTTTGTGTCGTATTTCGATTATTATCAGCCAGAAGCTTATATCGCCAGCACCGATACTTATATTGAAAAAGATTCTGCCATTAATGACGAAATCGACCGCCTGCGTCATGCCGCTACGGTATCCTTGCTCACTCGCTCAGACACTATTATCGTCGCCTCAGTATCCTGCATCTATGGTATCGGCTCACCAGAGAATTACACCGCTATGGCCTTTGAAGTCCACCAGGGTCAGCCCTTGGCCTTGACCGATTTCCTCAAGCAGCTCATCACCATGCAGTATCATCGTAATGATCTAAATTTTGAACGCGGTAATTTCCGCGTCAAAGGCGACACGGTGGACGTTTTTCCGGCTTCAGGTGAACAAGCTTATCGTTTTGAATTTGCGTTCGATCATCTTGAAACTCTCAGAATTATCGACCCCCTCACCGCCAAAGTGCTCGAAAAACCACCCAAAATTTATCTTTTCCCAAACACTCACTATGCCACTCCTAAAGACCAGCTTGACAAAGCTATCGAGACTATCCGTGCGGAATATCAAGACCGTCTGCATTATTTCGAAACTAACCAGCGCTATCTGGAGGCTCAACGTCTCGCCCAGCGCACCAAGTATGATTTAGAAATGCTTGAGCAGACCGGTTTTGTCAAAGGTATCGAGAACTACTCTCGCCATCTTGATGGTCGCAAACCGGGCCAACCGCCTGCCACTTTGCTAGACTTTTTCCCCAAGGATTTTCTACTTTTGGTGGACGAATCGCATATGACTCTGCCACAAGTTCGTGGCATGTATAATGGTGACCACGCCCGTAAACAGACCTTGGTAGATTTTGGTTTCCGCCTGCCCAGCGCGTTGGATAACCGCCCGCTCACTTTCACCGAATTTCAAAGCCACATTCACCAAGCGATTTACGTTTCCGCTACCCCTGGCGAATATGAGCTTACGCACACCGAAAATCCCGTTGAGCAGGTGATTCGCCCCACTGGTTTGCTCGATCCAGAGATAGAAGTACGCCCAGAAGAGAATCAAATCGATGATTTGATGGAAGAAATCGACCAGAGGATCGCCAAAAATCAGCGCGTGCTTGTCACCACCTTAACCAAACGCATGGCCGAAGATTTGTCCGAACACCTCAAAGATCACGGCGTCAAAACTGCCTATCTTCATTCCGACATCGAAACTTTGGAACGCGGAGATATTCTCCGAGATCTCAGAAACGGCGTCTATGATGTTTTAGTCGGCATCAACCTTCTGCGCGAAGGTCTAGATCTGCCAGAGGTCTCACTCGTAGCTATCCTTGATGCCGATAAAGAAGGTTTTTTGCGCTCTACCTCTGCCTTGGTTCAGACCATCGGCCGCGCTGCGCGTCATCTCGAAGGTCGAGTCATTATGTACGCCGACCACATCACTGAAAGCATGGAACGTGCCATTTCCGAGACCACCCGCCGTCGCTCCATCCAGCAAACCTACAACCACGAGCACGGCATCACGCCAAAATCCGTCAAAAAAGCCGTTGGCCTAGGCCTCAGGGCAATCATCCCAGAAAAGTCCCAACCGGACCAGCTCAATCTCAAAAAGCTCCCGCCCGAAGAAATCCCCAGCCTTATTAAGGAACTCACTTCCAAGATGCAACTCGCCTCCGCCAGTCTTGATTTTGAAGAAGCCGCCAAACTGCGTGACCTAATCCGGGAACTTTCGGAATAGCTTTAATAGTTTTTGTTTCAAAATTTCGACAAAGCTTACCGCCCATGTTAAACTACAAGCATGTTAAATCTTGGGTAAAGTCTTTAAAGCCAAAAAAGTCTAAATCCAAGATTCCTTTGCTAAACCGATCTTAGCGTAAGACTGGACTTTTTTGCCAATTTGGTGTAAAATATATCAGTTTATCAAGGAGCACACCATGCCGGCAACAGAGTCTAATTCTAGCGACAACGTCATCAAGATTCGTGGCGCCAGCCAGCATAATCTTAAGAATATCGACCTCGATATTCCGCGCGACAAACTAGTAGTCATTACTGGACTTTCTGGCTCAGGCAAATCCAGCTTGGCTTTCGACACTATTTACGCCGAAGGTCAGCGCCGTTATGTAGAGAGTCTCAGTTCCTATGCCCGCATGTTTCTTGGCGTGATGGACAAGCCGGCCGTCGACTCTATCACTGGTCTTAGTCCGGCTATTTCTATCGACCAAAAATCCACCTCGCGCAACCCACGCTCCACTGTCGCCACCGTCACTGAAGTTTATGACTATCTGCGCTTATTGTTTGCTCGCGTCGGTGTGCCACATTGTCCTATCTGCCATCGTCCTGTTAGCCGCCGCAGCGTAGAAGACATTGTGCGTGAAGTAGAAAAACTGCCCATTGGCTCCAAATTGATGTTGCTTGCGCCCATTGTCCAGCAGAAGAAGGGCGAATTCCTGCATATCCCCGAGCAATATCAAGCCAAGGGCTTTGCGCGCGCTCGCGTGGATGGTATTATCTATGACTTAGATGAATTTCCCGAGCTAGAAAAACAGATTAAGCATGATATTGAAATCGTTGTGGATCGTTTTATTCTCAGTCCAGAGGTTTCCTCCCGCGTCTCTAGCTCAATTGAGCAGGCGCTTGAGCTTGGCCAGGGAATTATCAAAATTCTAAAAATCAACGACAACTTCGTCGCGCTAGGCAGCAAGCAAAATGCCAGCGATTACGAACTTCTGACTTATTCTCAACGCTATGCCTGCGAATTCCACCCTGAGGAGCTAATTCCAGAGCTAGAACCCCGCCTGTTTTCTTTTAATGCCCCGCAAGGCGCCTGCCCTACCTGTACCGGCCTTGGCACTAGACTAGAAATTGACCCGGCGCTAGTTTTTAATCCTAACCTCACAATTGCCGAGGGTGGCATCCGCCCATTCAATCGCGTCAGCCATGATTCTTGGTGGCTCAAGCGTCTTGCAGCGGTTGCAGCTAGGCATAATTTTTCCGTGCATGTGCCGATTCGCGACCTTTCCCCAGAGGCTAAACAAAAAATTCTCTACGGTACAGGCTCCGAAAAATACCAGGTTAAAGTCTCCGGCACCGGCAAATGGAGTGAAGGCGCCACTTACGAATCTACCTATGAGGGTATTATCCCTACTCTGGAACGCCGTCATAAAGAAACAGATTCTGATTTTATCCGCAAAGACATCGAGCGCTTTATGCGCGTGCACCAATGCCAAACTTGCCATGGCGCGCGGCTCAAGCCTGCTGTCCTGGCTGTCACCGTCAATGGTCTCAACATCATTGATCTTTGTAATCTTGATGTTGACCAAGCTCTCAAAATTCTCGATCAAGATATGGTATTTTCTGAGTCAGAGCAAATTATCGCCACGCCAATTTTGAAAGAGATCAAAGAACGCATTAAATTTATGCAGGATGTCGGTTTGGGCTATCTTGAACTTGGCCGCGCCGCCAATACCCTAAGTGGTGGCGAAGCTCAGCGTATTCGTCTTGCCACTCAGATTGGCTCTGGTCTGCAGGGTGTGCTTTATGTGCTCGACGAGCCTTCTATTGGCTTGCATCAAAAAGATAACGACAAATTAATTGCCACACTCAAACACCTGCGAGACCTCAAAAATACCGTGCTTGTGGTTGAGCACGATGAAGACACCATGATTCAGAGTGACTATATTATTGATATCGGTCCAGGTGCTGGCAATCAAGGTGGGGAAGTGGTAGCGGCTGGCACTCCTGAGCAAATTATGCAGTCGTCTCAGTCTATCACCGGCCAATATCTTTCTGGCGTCAAACAGATCAAAGTTCCCAAAAAACGTCGCCAGCCCAAAAAAGATCAAACCCTCACTATTCACGGTGCCCGCGAGAATAATCTCAAAAATATCACCGTCGAATTTCCGCTCGGTGTGATGACGGTGGTTTCTGGCGTTTCTGGCTCGGGTAAATCTACTCTAGTGAACGAAATTTTAGCCAATGAGTTGTTGGCTCGTCTGCATCGCGCCCAAACCGTTTCCGGTACGCACGATCAAATCACCGGCATCGAGCATCTAGATAAATGTATTGTTATCGACCAATCGCCTATCGGGCGCACACCCCGTTCCAATCCGGCCACTTATACTGGTGTTTTCAACTACATTCGCGAGCTTTTCGCCAGTCAGCCTGAGGCCGAGCTGCGGGGCTATAAATCCGGACGTTTTAGTTTTAACGTCAAGGGTGGCCGCTGCGAAACCTGCCAAGGTGATGGCGTTAACAAGATTGAAATGCACTTTTTGCCTGATGTTTATGTCACCTGTCCGGCCTGTCATGGCAAAAGATATAATCGTGAAGCGTTGGAAATTACTTACAAAGGTAAAAACATTTCTCAGGTACTAGAAATGACCATTGATGAGGCTTTGGAATTTTTCTCTAATATCCCCGCTATTCATCGCAAGCTAGTCACTATTCAAGAAGTTGGATTAGGCTATATCAAACTTGGGCAGCCTGCTACCACCTTCTCTGGCGGTGAAGCACAGCGCATCAAGCTTGCTACGGAACTTTCTCGCCGCAGCACTGGCCGCACTCTTTATATTCTAGATGAACCCACTACTGGTCTGCACACCGACGACGTTAACCGCTTGCTGGGCATCTTGGGGCGTCTAGTTGATGGCGGTAATTCAATGATTATTATTGAACATAATTTACACGTCATCAAATCTGCCGATTGGATTATCGACATGGGGCCAGAAGGTGGCCAAAATGGCGGTCGCGTTATTGCTACTGGCACGCCCGAGCAAATCGCCAAAAACCCCAACACTCCAACCGGCGGGTTTTTGAAAGCAATTTTGTAAGACATCAAAAAACTGGCTCGTCGGCCAGTTTTTCTTAGGCTATAATGCCAGCAATTTCACTCGGCACTTTATTTTGAAGATTTTTAGCCATCATAATGGCAATTTTCTCAGGTAGATCCTCGATTTTATGTTTATCATTAGAAATTTTCATTTCAAAACGAAATAGACACCCAGGTAGACTCACTTCGCCTTTTTGTAGACTCTTAAACAACATTTCTAGAAAAGTTGCTGTGGCGTTTGTATTATCTGCCACGGAAGCATGGCCATCAAATACAATTTCCGGCTCGATTACTGGCACTATGCCAGCCTTTTGGCAAGACAAAATTTTTTCCACCCAAGCCCCAACTTTTTTCTGTAACCCAATTTCTGCGTTCAAACCCTCATATCCATGCACAAACCAAGTTTCGCGCCAGCTAGCAAAGCGCGTGCCGTTCTCAAAAGCAATTTTGAGCTGTTCGGAAATTCCAAAACTGTCTTTTTTCACACCGTTTTGCAGCTGCTGTCCAGATTTGATCTTTGGCAACATCGACTTGTCTTGATTTTTCAAATTTTGGATATAGCCCGCAGCCATTAGTTCCAGCTGACATTGCTCTTTTTTGCAGGGTTTGGCAGATTCCAGCTGTTCTTTACCGAGCGTGCGATACAGATTCGAACCTTCGATATTTACCTGCGCCAAGCGCAAAGCCTCTTCCTCAGATTTCCCGGTCAAAAGGGCTGCAAAAATTGTACCCGAGACGATCGAGAACATCGTCAAGTGGGTCATTAGCCCTACGTCTTCTAATTTCCATTCGCGTTCCAAGTTTTGGAACTTTGCGCCGTTTTCACTCAAGGAGAACAATTTTCCTGGTAGGCTCAGGTTGTCGGGTAGCGGATAATCTGCAAAGATCAGTTCAGCTAGTTCTAATAATTTACGGCCTTCACTCGTAATAGTCTTATCGGCATAGACGGCCAATTTAGTATTGGTAGAAACAGAGAGGAAAGTTCGAATTTTTTGGGCTAATTCTTTTGAGAGTAAGGCCGAGCGGTCCACAAACAACCAATCTACTGACTCGGCGGGATTAACCCATATCGTTTCTGAGCGTGCGCTCGGAGTTAAATAGGTAATTTGGTCATCTTTGCACAAAATGTAGCGATGTCGCACATCGCTGACTTCTTCTACTTTGACTTCATTAGCTACAAAATCCACTTTTGCACCAGAAATTCCTGCCTGGAGCCCAAAATTCTTCAAAATCTCCAACGTCACGACTGCCCCGCCATATACGCTAGTGCGTCCGAAGAAATTATGCGTTTCGCCGTTAAACCCTAAGTTCAACCAGTTGATGCCCTCGGCGTCTTTTTCAAAATTGTTTCTGCGTTCATCCAGATTCAGATAAACGTCTTTAGTGATATTGCCCACAACCAAAATGTTCATGCTTACTATTCTAGCATATCTTTTCTGCAAATATCAAAAAACCACCTCTTTTTTTGGTGGTTTTTTCAGGTTTATCGCACTTCTACGCGTACGCGTGGGAGGGAACGACCAGAGAAATGAGTCTTTTTGGTTTTTACAAAAGTGACTACACCATCTTTGGCGGCGTGGATGGTGTAATTACGAGACATATAAGTGCCTGGACCGGCAATTTTGGTAGCACCAGTTTGGCGCACCAAGACTTCGCCATTGCGCACTTTTTGCCCGCCAAAACGCTTTACGCCCAGACGTTGACCAGCATTATTATGGATATTTTTGGCGGTTCCGCCCGCTTTGACATGTGACATTTATTTCTTCCTTAATACTATTATTTCTCGAGCCACCACTTGACCTTCCCGATAATACAAGAGATCTTTCTGGCTCAAGCCATTAAATTTCATCACATTATAGCCCAGTTTTTCAATTTCGTCAAGCAAGTTGAGCCGAGAATAACTACCATCTGGCCTCAGCCAAGCTGGTGTCGCCAGCGCTAATGGCGTACCGGAATCAATCTGGGCACTGAGATTTTTCAAAAACCCTAGCAAAATTGAGCCACATTCTTGTTTTTCGGTTTTTAATTTAATTTCTACTGGCGGATTGGACATCGGCCGGCCCAGATAAATTTCTCCTGCCACCGCATCGATTTTGCCTTGCCAGATAAAGTTGGTTGCGTCGCCTACTTCCACCAGGAAATTATCCGAGGCATTGTGCTTTTTCCCCACATTCTGTTCAGGGCTGTGCGACCTTTGCCCGTTTTCTAGCCACAACAAATTTTTGCGGCTATAATCTACCATACGTTCGCTAAGATCCGTGCCGTAAGCCTTGTAGTTCATTAGCAAAGCCTCTTGCAGCACCACCCCAGTGCCGCAGAACGGATCAAGTACACGAGATTTTTCTGGTAATTGCCCACACAAATTCAGTAGTATCTGAGCTAATTTTGGCGGCAACATCCCCACCTTGGCATCACGCGCCGGTCTGGCTTGGTCGCGCCGGGCATAAGCCGTGATATTCTGCACGCCAGTGACCGAAAAATACTCTTTACCAACTTTTATTAGCTCAATACGGTGCGCATTTTCGCCAATTTGATTGTGGTGCGAAGTTGCCGTAGATAACACCGCACCCTTGTTTTGCAAAACTCGCACGCTACGCCCATGGCGAGCTAAAATCTTCTTCAGCTTCAACGCTTCTTGCCCAGATTGACGGGCGCTCGCTCCGCGCGAATAGTCGGAAAGCCCGAGCGTGATCTTGCCAGCAGGAATTTTTTGCAAAAAATCCAAGACTGACCCGTCTATTACCTGCGCAATTTTTAGGCTGCCACCCAGCCTAGCCATTTCGACTGCCTGTTCGCTTTCAAAAACAGCTAATTCTGGCCCAATTTGACGCACATTATTAAACAGTGACTCCAACTCGGCGAGCGATAGTTTGGGTTGGCGTCCTAGAACAGCAAGAAATTTCATATCTTGTAATTATACCACACAGTCGGTATAATTTTCTTATGTCAATTAAGAATTTTAAGATACCGGTTCGCGCCGTTTTATCTGTAGCCACATTAGCATTAGTTATTTTCGTAATTTACAAAAATTTTGGCGATATCAAAGAGGCCGTAGGCCATCTTAGCCAGACCAATATCTTTGTCTTGTTGCTTTTAATCCCAGAGCAATTGTTCATGTATTACTGTGCCGGCCAGATGTTCTTTTCTTACATGGCTGCCAAGCGTCGAGACTTGAAAATCTCGCCCTGGACCTTGATGCGCATCTCTTTCGAGCTTAACTTTGTCAACCACGCCATTCCGGCCGGCGGTTTTGGCGGACTTGGCTACATCACTTGGCGCCTTGGCCCTTTCAGCGTCACCCCAGGTCAAGCCAGCTTTATGTATGCATTACGCTATGTCATTACGGTCTGCACCAATCAGATTCAAACCATCCTCGCGGTGCTTTTCTCACTCATCTTCTCCACCGTCCCCAGTAGCGGCAGCTGGGTCATTGTCACCACACTCTTGCTCAGTTTCGGCATTCTGTTCGCCTTAGTAACGGGTGTCGTAATTGCCAGCAGCGCCAAACGCATTCACTGGTTTTCACGCTTTATCACCGCTATTTTAGATTTCACGGTCAAGGCAATTACTCTTGGCCGCAAAACCAACCGCCTCACTCACGCCGCAGTCGACAAATACTTTATGGACTTTCACGACGATTTAATGTTGGCGCGTCGCAATGTCCGCACTGTGATTTACCCCATGTTATGGGGTGTGCTCTATAGCTTTTTGGAAGTCGCAACTTATTGGGTAGTAGCCATCAGCCTTGGTCATCCTGAGCTTCTCCCGCAAATCATGATCGGCGAAGCCATTGGCTCAGTTTTCGGCGCGATTATCCCTTATGGCCTTTACGAACTTGGCATGGTCGGCATTATGGTTAGCCTCGGCGTTGACCTGGGCCTCGCCAGTATCGTGGTTTTAATGACTCGTGTCATCGTCCTCGCTAACACCATTGTTAGTGGCTACGGCTTTTATCAGCATGCTATTTCTAAGGTTGGTCGCAAAGATGCCGCTAAACCATCCGCCGCCTCTCACAAAGGGAAATAATGGACGTCCAGTTCACCGTTTCTGAATTTCTGGCCTCTTGCAACCAAACCTTAGAATACGCCCTCGGTCACGTCACAGTGGAAGGCGAAGTAGCTAGCTTCAAAATAAATCAAGGACGCTGGGTTTTCTTCGATCTCAAAGATGAAGAGTCCAGCGTTAACTGTTTTCTGCCACTTTTTCAGCTTCGCGCTCCACTAGAAGATGGCATGAAAGTGCGCGTACACGCCGTGCCGAAGGTAACTAAATGGGGCAAATTCTCTCTTACTGTCCAGCAGATTATGCCAGTGGGAGAGGGTAGTATCAAAAAGAGTTTTGAGCTTCTCAAGGCTAAGCTAGAAAAGGAAGGTCTCTTTGACCCTGCCACCAAGCGCCCTCTGCCGGAGCAACCGGTCAATATCGGTGTAATTTCATCTACTCAGGCTGCTGGGTACGCCGATTTTATTAAAATCATCAACGAGCGTTGGGGTGGACTCCATATCAAAGTGGCTCATACCGGTGTACAGGGCTTAGCCGCTGCAGATCAAATTATTCGCGCCATGAGATATTTTAACGAGCGTGCCGAAGTACAGGTAATTGCCATTATGCGCGGTGGCGGTAGCGCTGATGACTTGGCAGTGTTTAACGACGAAGCCCTGGTCCGCGCCATTGCAGCCAGCAAGATCCCCGTCATCACCGGTATTGGCCACGAAATAGACCAAAGTCTGGCCGATCTAGCGGCGGATTTTGCCGCGTCCACGCCTAGCAACGTAGCGCAAATTCTCACTCACGATCGCCAAGCGGAAATTACACAAATCAAACAGCTCCTGCTTTCGACCAAAAAATATATCACAGAACGCATAAAATTCGTTGCCGATCAAAATCATCAGGCCATATCCGACATCAAGTATCAAATCAATCAGCGTCTGCAAAAGCAACAGCTCGATCTAGAGCAAACCATGCAGCTACTCGAAAGTTTCAACCCGGATCAAGTTTTAGCTCGCGGCTATGCCATCTTGACTGGCCAGGTGAAGCTCGGTGAAATTGTCAAAATTACAACATTAAATCAAACCATTCAAGCGGAGGTAAAAGATGTCCAAAAACGCTAAACCAAATATCAATCAAAAAATTGCCGATCTCAAAGATTCTATGCAGTGGTTTTATGGCGACGAATTTTCGCTCGATCAAGCCGCGGACCAATACAAAAAGGCGCTTGGCTTGGCGGAGGAGATTCAGCAAGATCTCACTGCGCTCAAAAACCAGATTGATGTTATTGACAAAGACTTTACAAAAGAATAAAGCATAAGTAGAATAGAATTATGCAACCAACTAACCCTTATCCAAACCCTTCTGGGCCTTTCCCGCCTACCCCAGGGTCTTTTCCTAATCTAGCTCAGCCGAACCCAGGGCCTGCTCAGAATCTAAATGTCACGACGCCAACTTCGCAAGTCCCACCAGCTCCGCAGACTCCGCCTACTCCTGCTCCGGATCAGCCATATTTTAACCCTTTGCAATCTGCTAATCTTATCGGCAAAACTCCTACCAATTCCATTGCTAAAACTATCGTAATCATCGTGCTGTCGCTAATCGCGGTCACTTTTATTGGTCTCTTTATATGGATGTATGACAAATGGGACAAAGCCAGCACTAATCTTAACGGCCAGATTGATACCGCCGTTGCAGTTGCAGTAGAGAAAAACACTGCCCATCTTCAGAATGAATTTGCCGAAAAAGAAAAGTTCCCCAAACTCAGGTTTGCCGGCCCGGTAGATTATGGCGAGCTATCTTTCCTCTATCCTAAAACTTGGAGTCTCTACGAGGCCAAGTCTGCCGCCAACGGTGGTGATTACGAAGCTTATCTGCACCCCGGCAAGGTGCCAGAAAACGGCACTAACACCATCAACGCCCTACGCGTCACTATCCGCAACCAAGCTTTTGACAAAGTCGTGGCCGAGCTCAAAAACTCCGTCACTCAGGGCAATCTCGCGCTCTCCATTAAGACTATCAACAAAGAAAACGCCAACCTTTATCGCGGCAAAATCTCTGATAATCTCCAGGGGTTAATCGCCATTATTCGCATTCGCGACAAGACTGCTATTTTGCAAACCGACGCTCTAATCTACGAAAAAGATTTCCAAGAAATTCTTGACTCCGTCTCTTACAACAAATAATTGTGCTACAATAAGGCCATGGAGAGCGAGGTGAATAGTATTTTGTTTGCAGCGCATGAGCTCAAGGCCCCTCTGAGCTTGATGCGCCAGCTCGCTTTTTCTCTTGAAATGGCCGCTACCCCCCAAGAACAGGCCAAAATTCGCGCCCAGATTGTCGGAGTAAGCGATCGCGCTCTAAAGCAGGTCGACGATCTCACTAAAATCGCCCGTCTCGAAGACGGCTTATTTGAGCTTGCTCCGGTCAGCGTGCGCGCCGTTTGTGATGACGTCACTTCAGAGCTGCAACATCTTTTCCGCTTCAACAATCGCGAGCTCAAAATTAAGTATTCCAACAAGTCGCGCCTTGTGATTGCTAACCGTGAACTGCTTTTTAGCGTAATTTATAATTTTTGCCTCAACGCCATGCACTATTCTGGCACCGAAACCCGTAGTGAACTTTCTGTGCAAGACCACAACGGCGCCGTGCAAGTCAAAATTCGTGATTTCGGCCCAGCCTTGCCCATTGATGTTTGGCGTGAGCTCAAGCGCGGTTGGCTCAAAAAGCCCACTTCTATTGCTATGCGTCCAGGCAGTTCTGGTCTAGGGCTTTACATCGCCAGTAAATTTAGCCGTTTTATGCATGCTGAAGTTGGCGCCATTCGCCATCGCGATGGTACTAGCTTTTTCGTTAATTTGCCTATTTCCACCCAAACGAGCCTCTTCTCATGATTTTTGTGATCGACGACGACCAACTGATGTCTGAGTGTATTACTCGCTACTTGGCCCCACGCCAAACTGCGGTTTTTTCTAACGCTATTGAGGCTATGGCGGCCATTAACGAACAGACTCCTGAACTGATTTTTCTAGATATCATGCTAGATGGGCCAAATGGCTTTACGCTTTTGCACGAGCTGGCATCCTATCAGGACACCGCTAAAATCCCTATTGTTATTGTGTCTTCGCTCGATTTTTCCGACCACGAGCTCTCAATTTATGGCGTAGTAAAAGTCCTTAACAAAGATCATATGACTCCAGCCGATATCAAAAATAGTCTGGAGTTTATTCAAAATGCCAAATAAAGATCTTCGCACGCGAGCTATCATTCTGCGCCGTACCAATTATGGTGAAACCGATCGTATTCTAAACTTACTCACACCGGAAGGCAAGCTCAGCGTGATTGCGCGCGGGGTACGTAAAGAAAAATCCAAACTTGCTGGCGGCATAGAACTTTTTTCTCTGTCAGATGTGGTCGTGCACCAGGGAAAAACCGATCTCGGCCTGCTAACTTCAGCCAAAATGCTCGAATTTTATGCGCAAATTTTAGGCGACCTTGCCAAGTTAGAATTAGCTTCACTCATTCTCAAAAAAACCAACCGCGCCAGTGAGCATATTATAAGCCCAGATTTTTTTGGTCTTGTCAGAATGTCGCTTCAGGGACTCAATCAGAACCTGCCACTACCATTAGTTGAAAGCTGGTTTTTGCTCAATCTTTTTCGAATTAGCGGGGAATCGGTCAACTTGGTGCTAGATGTGGACGGCCAAAAACTCCGCCCGGAGCAGATGTACACTTGGGATATTCAAGAAAAAGCGCTCGCCCCTACCTCCAACGGTCCCATTGTCGCCGATCACATCAAGCTAGCCAGGCTGATCCTTTCCGCCCCGCTTCAGACCGTCGCAAAAGTTCAAAATACTTCCGATAAATTACCGGAATTACTACAACTCGCCAAAACCATCACCGCTGATTAGTCTGTGGTATAATTTTCATATGAGTAAATTAGAAAATATAGTTAGTTTATGCAAGCGTCGTGGTTTTATTTTTCAAGGTTCCGAAGTTTATGGCGGGATGGCTGGTACTTGGGATTTTGGCCCGCTTGGCGTTGCTTTGAAGCGCAACATTATGCAGGCCTGGTGGCAACATTTTGTCGATCAACGTGATGATATATTTGGCGTAGATGCGGCGATTATTATGAACCCGCGCACTTGGGTTGCTTCTGGGCACACTGCTACTTTTTCTGATCCTTTGGTCGAGTGCAAGGCCTGCCATGGCCGTTTTCGCGCCGATAATCTCGGCGACTTCACTTCGCAGGTTACCAAAGAAGACCTCACGCAAGCTGGTATTACCTGCCCTACATGTAAAAAAAATGATTGGGGCGACGTAAAACAGTTCAATATGATGTTCGCCACCCACGTCGGGGCCGTTGCGGATGACTCATCGCAGGCTTATTTGCGCCCAGAGACTGCACAGGGAATTTTCACTAACTATAAGAACATCGTTGATACTATCTATCCGTCTTTGCCATTTGGTTTGGCTCAGCAGGGCAAGGCCTTCCGCAACGAAATTTCTCCGCGTGATTTTATTTTCCGCTCGCGCGAGTTTGAACAAATGGAAATTGAGTATTTTGTTTCGCCAGATGAATGGGAAGAGAATTTTGAACGCCTACTTGCCGATTGTCATGATTTTCTCGAAAACAAACTTGGCCTGCCCAAAGCTATGATTCATGAGCTTGACGTCCCGGCCGAAGACCGTGCGCACTATTCCAAGCGTACTATCGATATCGAATTTGATTACCCTATTGGCCGTTCAGAACTAATGGGTATCGCCTATCGCACTGATTTCGATCTCGCCAACATCGCGCGCGAATCCGGCAAAAGCATGGAATATCGCCGCAAAGACACTGGCGCCACCTTCATCCCGCACGTTATCGAACCTTCTTTTGGCGTTGAACGCCTACTAATGGCTGTGCTAACTGCCGCCTATACAGAAGACGAAGTCGATGGCGAAACACGCACCGTCCTGCGGCTTCCTGCTAACCTAGCTCCTTATAGCTTCTGTGTTTCTCCTTTGCTCAAAAACAAACCTGAGCTCGTCGCCAAGGCTCGTTCTGTTTATGATTTGCTCAAACAAAAATATCACCACGTCACCTGGGACGATTCTGGCAATATCGGTAAACGCTATCGCAAACAAGACGAAATTGGCACGCCTAAATGCATCGTAATTGATTTTGACACCTTAGAAGATGACACCGTCACCGTGCGCGATCGCGACACCACCAAACAGACTCGTGTCAAAATTGCCGAGTTGTAGGCCGTTATCTGGCGCGTGGCCGATATTGCATCTATGCCAAGAAAAACGTATCCAGGCTTTGCGCTTCGCCAGTTTCCAAATTTTTTACAGTTGCCTTTTTGATTTCGGCTTCTTGTTCGCCCACAATCAAAGAGTATTTGGCAATCTTTGCCGCATGCGCTATTTTGTCCCCCAGCTTTTTCT
>CAMBYK010000014.1 GCA_945872155.1 uncultured Candidatus Saccharibacteria bacterium | reverse complement strand
GGGTATCATGGAGCGAAAGACCCAGATGAATTGATTCAAAAAGATCCGAAATTATGGCAAGAGGCGGTGCGAAGTAAAGTGCCGGCAGTAGATTGGCTGTTGTCTCGTTATGAGGAGCAGGTGGATCTGAGTACGGGCGAAGGGAAGCGAAAATACTCGGATGTGGCGATGAAATTGATTAGAAATTTGACTGACGCGGTGGAAAGAAAACATTATGAACAGAAGGTAGCGAAAATGTTAGGGGTGACAGTTGAGGATTTGCGCGCGAAAAAGATAGAAGGGAATAAGCTGCGACTAAAAGAAGCAAAAGAACTGGTTAAAAATGAGGCTTGGCGAGGAATAGAAGATAATCTACTGGCAATTTTGAAATATGGTGGAGTGAATGTGCCTAGTGCGTTTGGGCCGGAAGGGTTGGAGATGCCTAAAGAGGAGGTGAAGTTGGCGGAGCTTGAGTTGGTTTTTGAAAAAATGTATCAGGGCTGGGCGGCAGAGGCGTTGGAGCGGGAAGTAAAAGAGTTGATGAAACGCTGGCGTGAAGCGAAAACTAAGTTTTTGATTGAACGGAAAATGGTGGAACTTGAAAATGCGGAGGGAGATGAAGAAAAAACGCAAGAAATTTTGCGCGAAATCACAAGTTTGCGTAAGTCTGGGTTGAAGTTTTGAGAGTTTTTAAGTATAATTTGGGCAAATGAATCAAGATAAAGAAGATATTTTGTTGAAAAATGATAATACGGCAGGTTTGGAAGAGCCTGAAATGGATGATTTGGACAACGAGGAAGAGCTGTCTGATGAAGAATTGGCGATTACTGTAGATAACGTAGACTCATTCGCGGATGACTCAGTGCGTTTGTATTTGCGCGAAATTGGTAAGATTCCTTTGCTCACTTCTGAGGAAGAGCAAGAATTGGCGCAGAGGGTATTAGAAGGCGATAAAAAAGCTAAAGATAAAATGGCGGAAGCCAATATGCGCCTTGTAGTGTCGATTGCGAAGAGATACGGTGGACGTGGGTTAGACTTTTTAGACTTGATTCAAGAGGGGAACACTGGCCTTTTGCGCGCGGTGGAAAAATTTGATCCAGATAAAGGGTTTAAATTTTCAACTTATGCGACTTGGTGGATTCGTCAGGCGATTACGCGTGCGATTGCGGATCAGGCACGGACGATTAGAATTCCGGTGCATATGGTGGAGACGATTAACAAAGTATTGCGCACTACGAGAAGATTAACTCAAGAGCTGGATCGTGAGCCAACTACTGAAGAAATTGCGACAGAAATGGACATGGAGCCAGAAAAGATTGAATATGTGATGAAAATTAAACAAGACATTGCGTCTTTGGATGCGTCGGTAGGGCGTGATGGAGATGATAAAGATTCAGTGTTGGGCGATTTTGTAGAAGATGAGGAACGAATTTCGCCGGAAGATTCAGCCGCGACACAACTTTTGAAAGAACAAATAGCAGAAATTTTGGCTACTTTGTCTGAGCGTGAGCAAAAAATTATTAAATTGCGTTTTGGCATCGGTGGCGGTCGTCCGCACACTTTGGAAGAAGTGGGTGCGGAGTTTGCAGTGACTAGGGAACGTATTCGACAGATTGAGGCGAAGGCTTTGTCGAAATTGCGCAAGAATAAAGACACAAAAAAATTACATGAATATCTGAGGTAAGTATGAAAAAGATTTGTTTGGCTTTGGCAATGATTATGGGGATGGCGATGATGCCGGTGGTGGTTTTTGCTGAAGGCGAAAGCAAATGCGCGGAAGGTCAAATTGAAACTAGTACGTTCGGTTGCCAAGATAAGGAATCGGCGATTAATAATTTATTGAATTTAGTTTTAAATATCATGACGGTGGGTGTGGGGGTGATTGGAACGTTGGGTATTCTAGTGGCTGGTATTCAGTATTTGACGGCAAGAGACAGTGACGAACAGGTGTCGAAGGCAAAGAAACGCTTAGTGCAGATTGTGATTGGTATGGTACTTTATGCGATGATGTGGGGGCTTTTGAGATTCTTGTTGCCTGGCGTTGACGGATTGTTTTAGGAGCTAGATGAAGCGGGTAATTATTGTTTATAACCCGCGCGCGACAAGGTGTGTCCTGGCGCAGGAAAAGGTTTTTGCGGAGGCCCGTGGTTTGGCGGGTTTTTTGGTGGGTAAATTCGAGATTGTTCGGGCGAGCGTGGAAGAGAATGTAAAGAGACTGGCAGGGATTGTGCAAGATGGGGATTTAGTGGTGGCTATGGGAGGAGACGGCACAGTGTTGGCAGGGCTTAATGGCTGTATGTTGGCTGAAAAAGATGTGAAATTTGGAGTGATTGGGCTAGGGAATTTTAATGATAATGCAAGAATTTTTCGGACGCGGACTTTGATGGAAATTATAAACGGCGAAGAGCGGATGGCATATCCGCTAAAAATAGAAGTAGATGAGAGACATTTTAGGTATGCGCTCTGCTATGCGACGGTAGGGATGTTGGCAAAGTCGGCTAGGATGTTTGATGACCCTAAAGTACGGGCTAGATTAAAAAAACGAAATGGAAAGTTTTGGCATTCAATTTTGGTTTTGGTGGGCTGGTATTTTAGAAATAAAAGAAAGGAAAAATTGCCGGCGTTTAATTTGGATGGTCAGCTAGTGAGTGGTTTTTCTGATTATATCGCGGTGAATAGTCCTACGATGGCAAAGATTATGAAAGGCGGAAAATGGTATGAAAATCCAAAGGTGTTTTGGCGTGGTTTGGGACGGTTGAATAGTTTTTGGCGGCTGATGATTTTTATGGCAAAAAGTATGTTGGTGCGAATTCCTGGAGAAGAAAGTAAGGTGGATATTTTGGAGTTTGAAAAGCCGGCTACGGTGGAGATTCAGGCAGAGGGTGAGGCGGAAGAGTTGGCGGGGATTAGGCAGATTAGAATTTTGAAGTCTGAACGTGCCATGAAGATTATGGTAGGTAAGTATTAGTTTGATATACTGGGGGAATGAGAGACGTAAAAATTTTAGCAATTGTGGGGATGAGCGGTAGTGGAAAATCTGTGGCGGTGGATTATTTATCGGAAAAAGGTTATCCGAAGATTTATTTTGGCGGGATGATTTATCGAGAAATGGAAAAGCGTGGGGTGGAGCGGACGCCGGAAAGTGAAAAGAATTTTCGCGAGATGATTCGGGCGACGGAAGGTAAAGACTGGGTAGTGCGACAGGTAGTGGAGCAGACGAAGAATTTGATTGAAGCGGGGCAAAAAAGAATTATTTTGGATGGGGTGTATTCTTGGACGGAATACAAAATTTTAAAAAAAGAATTCCCGGGTGAGTTGATTTTTGTGGCGGTGGTAGTGCCAAAATGGTTACGTTTCAAACGTGTAGCGGCGAGACTAGAAAGGCCGTTTAATACAGCAGAGATTCAGGAACGCGATAGAAGTGAGATAGAAAATTTGGAAAAGGGTGGGCCGATTGCGATGGCGGATTATTATATTTTGAACGATGGTGAAAAAAATGAGATGTATGAGCGTTTGGATGAAATTTTGGCTGAAGTGGATTTTTAGAGACTGAAGCAATAATTAACAGATTGTTTCTGTGCTATACTGTTAGTAATGAAGAAGTTGGTGATTATCGACGGAATGAGCGTGTACTATCGAGGATATTACGCGATGGGGGCTTTGTCTACGCATGATGGAACGCCAACGGGCGGGGTGTTTGGGTTTGCGTCAATTGCGTTAACTTTGGTAATGAAAATTAAGCCAGACAAAGTGGTGGTGGCGTGGGATAAATCGGGGACCTCGACTTCGAAACGAAAAGAGATTTTTGCTGATTATAAGTCTGGTCGGGTGAAGCCGCCAGAAGATTTTTATGCGCAGATTCCGCTTCTCAGAGGCTTGGTAGAGGCACTGAACTGGGAGTTTCTGGAGTGCGATAATTATGAGGCGGATGATATTATTGGAACGCTGGCGAAGCAGGCTGATGAGGAAGTCCAATGGGAAACGATTATTATTTCGTCTGATTTAGATATGCTGCAGATTGTAGATACAAACACGAAGATGTATCGATTGGTGAAAGGATTTTCGGAGCTGGAAGAGTTTGATGTGGCGGCGGTGGAGCAGAAATATGGGATTTTGCAGAAGCAATTTTTGGATATGAAAGCCTTGAAAGGCGATGCGTCGGATAATATCCCGGGGGTGCCAGGAATTGGCGAAAAAAGTGCGGCGAGTCTGCTGCAAAAATACGGTGATTTGACGGGTATGTATGAACATTTAGATGAAATACCTGGGGCGATGGGTAAAAAATTGGTAGCAGGGCGTAAAAGTGCGTTTATGTCTTATGAGCTTGCGAAAATTATGATGGATGCGCCTGTAGATTTGGCGAAAGTGCGAGATTTTGAGTTGGAGCCGGAAAAAATTTTGCCGGAATTGAAGAAATTAGAATTTAATTCGTTGTTGAAAAAATTTGAACAACAGTTGGGGTTGGGCAGAGAGGAAAAAATTGAGCCGACAGTTGGAAGAGATTTGCCAAAGGATATATTGGTGGGGGCGGATGTAAAAAAAATGATGCATGAAGATGCGGACATTGCACGACGAGTGCTTGGCGGGGAGCGTTTTTATGATTTGAATCAAGCAGAATTTTTGCTAGATCCGTTGGTGCGGGGTAGGGAATTGTCTGATGCGACGGATAAATACTGGCGTCAGCAGGTGGGGTTTGAAAAAATTGGCAGGTTGAAGAGAATTTATGCTGAATATGACCTGCCGCTAATTCCGGTGCTTTATAAGATGGAAAAGGCGGGGATTTTGCTGGACAGAGCTTATTTTGCTGCGATGAAAGTTGAGTTTGAGGGAAAAATAAAAGGTTTGCTAGCGAAAATTTATGAGCTAGCGGGGCAGGAATTTAATGTGAACTCGCCGGTGCAATTATCGGAAATTTTGTTTGATAAATTAGGCTTGCCGACAAAAGGAATTAAGAAAACGACTAGAGGATATTCGACCGGGGTGAAAGAGTTGATGAAGCTGAAGCCAGAGCATTCGATTATTGAGATATTGATGGAATATCGTGAAGTGGCGAAACTACTGAGTACTTATATTGTGCCGCTGCCGAATTTAGTGGGTGCGGATGGGCGTATTCATACGACTTTCACGCAAGATGTGACAGCAACTGGTAGGCTATCGAGTGTGAACCCAAATTTGCAGAATATACCGGTGCGCACGGAAGAGGGGCGAAGGATTCGGGCAGGGTTTGTGGCCGAGAAAGGCAAGTGCTTTGTTTCGGCGGATTATGCGCAGTTCGAGTTGAGATTGGCGGCAGTGTTAGCTGGAGATGAAGGATTGATCGCGGACTTTAATGCGGGGGTTGATATTCATACCAAGACAGCGGCGGATGTGTTCGGAGTGGCGATGGATGAGGTGACAGACTTGCAGCGTCGTGCAGCGAAGGTGATTAATTTTGGCGTGCTGTATGGCATGAGCGCCAAAGGTTTGGCTGATGCGGTAGGGATGGGGCTTGGTGAAGCAAAGCAGTTTATAGAAGATTATTTTGCAGTGCGGAAGCCGATTCGTGATTATTTGGACGCGACATTGGAGCAGGCGCGCGAGCAGGGTTTTGTAGAGACTTTTTATGGGCGGCGTAGACCAACTCCGGATGTAAAATCGCCGAATTATATTGTGCGTACGGGGGCGGAAAGAGCGGCGATGAATATGCCGATTCAGGGAACAGAAGCAGATTTGATGAAACGGGCGATGATTTTGGTGGACAAAGAATTGCCGGAAGGGGCAAAGTTGGTCTTGCAGGTGCACGATTCTTTGATTGTGGAATGTGAGGAAGGTCAGAAGGAGGAGGTAGAGGGGATTTTGCGACGCGTGATGGAGGGGGTGGCACCAGAATTAGCGATAAAATTAGCCGTGGATGTGGTGAGTGGGCAGAATTGGGGAGAGTTGTAATGCCTGAATGTGAAAAACAGATTGAAATTTATCAGGGAGAAAGTGGCGAAGTAGTTTTTGGAGTAGAGGGGGAGACGATTTGGGCGACGCAGGACCAGATGGCGCAGATTTTTGCGGTGGACCGCACGGTGATTAGCAGACATTTGCGCAACATTTATCAGAGTGGGGAACTTGTGGAAGCGGCAACTAGTGCAAAAAATGCACAGGTTCGTTTGGAGGGTGGACGCGAGGTGTTGCGTGAAGTGAAAAAATATAATTTAGATGCAATTATTTCGGTGGGGTATAGGGTGAACTCGCAGAAGGCTACGAAATTTAGGATTTGGGCGACGGGAGTATTGAAACAGTATGTGGTGGGTGGTATTGCGGTGAATGAGCGACGTCTGGGAGAGCTGGACGCAAAAAAATTAAAGGAAATTGAGGGCATGGTGGGAGTAGTGAGAAGATTGATGCGACGCCAGCTGCTTGATTCTGGAGAAGCGAGTGGTATTTTGGAAGTGATTTCTAGCTATATGAATAGTTTTCGGGCGCTCAAAGAATATGAAGATGGGAGAATTGATCTTTCGAGCGTGAATTTGGCAGGCGGAAAAGAGCGCAAGCTGACGGTAGAGATGTGTGAAAAAATGATAAATGAGCTGGCGAAACACGGTGAAGGGCAATTTGAGCAGAGGAAAAACGGGGCAATAGAGGCAATTCTTTCGGAACTTTACTCCGCGCACAAGAACGTAGCGGAAAGGGCAGCGAATTTGCTATATCGCGTAGTAAAAGAACAGCCGTTTACGGATGGAAATAAACGAATTGGGGCGATGCTGTTTATCGTGTTTTTGACAATGAACGACTATCATTTGACGCGGTCGGGGGAGACGAAAATTTCTGATCGAGCGTTGACGGCTTTAACTCTACTGATGGCGGAAAGTGAAGAGGCAGAAAAAGAATTAATTATTGCATTAACTTGTAAATTGTTGGAGGAATGATGCCGGAATTGCCAGAAGTAGAGACGATAAAAAGGGGGCTATTAAAGTTTATTTTGAACAAAAAAGTTGTTCGGGTAAAGGTGAGCGAAAAGAAGTCATTTATAGGGGAAGAACCTGTGGTGGTGGGGCAAAAAATTTGTGCGATTTTAAGGCGAGGGAAGGCTTTGATATTGGAGCTTGAAAATAGTTATTCAATGATGGTGCATTTGAGAATGACGGGACAGTTAGTGTATCGTGATAAAACAGTGCTGAGCGGCGTAGAAAGTGCTAAGTTGGCAGGGAAGCTGTCGGACGATAAAAGTTTTGCGGGCGGACACCCGACGGATACGTTTTTTGCAGGCTTACCGAATAAACAAACGCGAGTGGAAATTGAGTTTGAAGAGGGCAGTTTGTTTTTTAATGACCAAAGAAAATTTGGTTTTATTAAGGTGATGAAGACGGAAGAAGTTGAGCGGGATAGCTTTATTGCGGGGTTGGCGAAAGAGCCATGGGAAATGACTGCAGCGGAATTTTATAAGATGTTGATGCGGCACAAAAATGCACTAATAAAGGCAGCGATTTTGGACCAGAAAAACATTGCGGGGCTTGGCAATATCTACGCGGACGAGGCGTTGTTTTTTGCAAAAATACATCCTGCGACGCGGGCAGGAAAGGTGACGGAAAAAGAAGCGGAACAGATTTTGCTTGGTGCGCGAAAAGTAATGACAGACTCGATTGAATCTGGCGGTTCGACAATGGCAACTTATGTGAAGGCGGATGGGACAACGGGAGATTATTTGGAATTATTTGCAAAAGTGTTTAGCAGGACAGGTCAACCGTGCGTGAGATGCGGTACAAAAATTAAAAAAATTAAAGTGGCGGGGCGCGGAACGCATATTTGCCCAAAATGCCAGGAGCTGAAATGATTTATTTGTTGCATGGTACGGACCGAGAAAAAATTGCACGACGAGTGCGGGCGCTTTTGGGTGATGAATATGAGGTGATGGAGGGAGAAAATATCGTGGCGGCGGATTTGCCGAGTATTTTTTGGGGGACTTCTTTGTTTGGGGAAACCAGAAAGATTTTGATCAAAGATTTGGGTGAAAATAAGGCGGCATTTGAAAAATTGCCAGAGTTTTTGGAGACGGAGCATACGGTATTGGTGTGGGAAACCAAATTAGATAAAAGGACCAGTACTTATAAGGTGTTGGCGAAGGCGGTCGAGATAGAAGAATACAAGTTGGTTGAGCCGATTGATAGAAATTTAGCTTTTAAAATTTACGACATGGCTTTAACGAATGGGCCGCGAGCGGCGGAAATGCTGGTGGAGCTGGAACGAGGAGAAGGTGACCCGTATTTGCTGATGGGGGCATGGGCTTTTAAGGCGGTAGATAATTTTAAAAACAATCCAAGCGCAAAAACAAAGAGAGCCTTGGTGCGGCTCTCTGAGGTTGATATGCAAATGAAGCTTACGCCTTTTTCGCCGTGGTCTTTGCTGCGGTCTTTTTTGCTGCGGCTTTCTTAGCAGCAGGTTTGGCAGCTGGTTTTTTAGCGACTGGCTTGGCTGGTTTGGTTTCGGCTTTTACGGTGACGGAAAATTTAACGCCGTTTTGTTTGGCTAGTTTGAATAGCTGAGCTTTGCGACGAGCGGCAGTGTTGATTTTGAGAAGATTCTTTTTGACAGCTTTGTCGATTTCAGACTGGGTTTTGGCAAGGTTTTGGCCGGTAGGAGTTTTTTTGAACTCTTTCAATGCGGCTTTGATGTCTTTTTTGATTTGTTGATTGTGAGCTGTGCGCTTAACGGTTTGGCGAGCGGCTTTTTTGGCGGATTTGATAATCGGCATTAGGTTTCCTATTAAAATTATTAGTTATTTTGCTGTATTATACAGGAAAATTGTGAAAAAGTAAACAGTGCGATAAGATAAGGCTTGCAAAATTAAAATGTTTATGATAAGTTGAAGGGGTAAGAGATAAAAACAAACATGCCAAACGACAAAAAGACCAATACACAACCTGCAGACGGATTGATAGCGCAGGTAAAAGACAAAATCGATAAGGCTAACAGTATTTTGGTGGCGCTGTCGAACGATCCTTCAGTGGATGAAATGGCGGCGGCGATTGGTTTGACGTTGTTTTTGGACGGCATTGGCAAGCACGCGACGGCGATTTTTTCTGGTCAGGTGCCAAATGCTCTGCAGTTTTTGAACCCGGAGAAAACTTTTGAAACTAATACGAATAGTTTGCAAGATTTCATCATTGCGCTAAATAAAGAAAAAGCTGATCATTTGCGATACAAAATTGAGGGAGATTATGTAAAGGTATATATCACTCCATACAGAACCACTTTGTCAGAAAACGATTTTGAGTTTTCGCATGGTGATTATAATGTGGACTTGGTGATTTCGTTGGATGTATCTGCGGGTACTGAGTTAGACGGAGCTTTGGCGGAATATGGCAGAATTATGCATGATGCGACGTCGGTGAATATCACGACGAATGTGCCAGGCAAATTTGGTGAATTAGAATGGAGTGATCCAGGGGCGAGTTCGGTGTCCGAAATGGTGACGACTTTGACGAATGCTTTTGGCAATATCGATAAAAATGTGGCCACGGCACTTTTGACTGGGGTGGTGGCAGCAACAGAGCGCTTTTCGAACGAAAAGACTACGCCGTCGACTATGACCGTGGCTGCAAGATTGATGGCGGCCGGAGCGGACCAGCAGTTAATTTCGGCGCACATCGCTGAGGAGCTAGCTGTGGCGAGTGGGGCCCCGGAGGCTACGGCGGCTCCTGATGCGGAAGTAGACATGAATGGCACTTTGCAGATTGAAAGGGAAGAACAATCGGAAAAAATAGCCGATGAGACTGTTCGTGAAGAGACTCCGGAGCCTGTGGAGACGGTTGCTGAAAAACTCGTTTCGGTTAAAAACGATGAAGCATCTACGGAGGCAGAGTTGCCTGTTGCACCAGTGGTTCCGCCAGTAATGAACACGGCTTTAGATATTGATTTACCCGTTATGCGCTCGAATGGCTTGTCGGAAGATTTGGTGGAAGAATTGAAAAACGAGATCCCTAAGGTTCCGGAAGAAGAAGCTTTGGGCGGGAGCAAGGAATTAGAATTGCAACCGCTTGGGACATCAAAAGAAGCAGAAAAAGATTACGCAAAAATGATGGCTGAGGCGTTGGCTGAGCCATTGGCGACTAATCCGGCCGCGACTATGGCCCCAGAAGCGCAAATCTCAGAAACAGAAGTGGCGCCAGTGATGGATTATGCTGAGCCTGGAGCTACTAAAGCTGGTTTTGATGTAGCTCCGACGATGAGCCCTTTGCCAATGCCGGGGGTGGACTTACCGCCACCACCAGCTCCACCAATTGATTTTGCCGCGATGAGCGTTCCACCAGTGCAGCCGGTGATGGCTCAACCAGTGAATCCTGGGCCTCAGATTAGTCCGGTGGCGCCAGTAGCGCCAGCTGTCCCAGTAGCGCCAGATGCTGAAATGAATCAAGGTCCGGTTTTGCCACCAGTGGTGACGCCGATTACTCCGGCCACGCCTCCTGTAGAGCCGGCGCCCCAACCTTTAGGGCCAAATCCGGCGATGCAGGATCAAGTTTATCCTGACCCAAATGCTTTTAAAATTCCGGGGATGTAATGCTGGAAGAAATGGTGCTGGTAGATAAACCAGCGGGAATGACGTCATTCGGTGTGGTGGCGCGAGTGCGTCGCGTTTTGTCTGAACAGGCTGGAAAAAGAGTCAAAGTGGGCCATACGGGCACTTTGGACCCGTTTGCAACTGGACTTTTGATTTTGATGGTGGGGGAGGGGACCAAAAAAGCACAGGAGTTTTTGAAATTAGATAAATGCTATGAAGCGACGGTGCGACTAGGGTGGACTTCTACTACGGGTGATCCGGAGGGAGAGATAAGTCAAAAGATGGACATCGAGGAGCCGGCACTGGAAGAAGTGGAGAAGGCGGTGGAAGCTTTGACTGGTGAAATTGAACAGAAGGTGCCGGTTTTTTCGGCGGTGAAAATTGAGGGGAAAAGAGCTTATGACTTGGCGCGTAAGGGGGTGGCGGTAGAAATGCCGGTGCGTAAAGTGAAAATTTATAGTTTAGAAATTTTGGACTATCAGTGGCCAGAACTGAAGATAAGGTGTAAGGTGTCGAGCGGGACTTATATTAGAGCTCTAGCAGAGGATTTGGGGGAGAAATTAGGTGTAGGGGGATATTTGACGGCTTTGAGAAGGACACAGGTGGGTGAATATAAGGTGGAAGAAGCAAGAAAATTAGATGATATTATGAAGTAAAAATGTTGTTCTCTGTGGATAAGTGTGTTATAATCTGGGCTATATGATTACAAAAGAGAAAAAAGCGAAGGCTATTTCAGCATTGTCGCGCGGCAAGAATGATGTCGGCTCACCTGAAGTGCAAGTGTCAATTTTAACTGAACGCATCAAAGAAGTGACCGAGCACGTCAAAGAGCACAAACATGATTTTATGGCGCGTCGTGGCTTGATTCAGATGGTAGGAAAGCGCAAAAAATTGCTGAAATACCTAGAGAAAAATGATTTTGAGCTTTACAAGAGCACTGTAGCAAAGCTTGGTTTACGTAAATAAGAAAAGTCCCTCGAAAGAGGGATTTTTTGATATAATAGATATATATTAACATTGGGAAGACGGCGGATATTTGAGCGTTAATAAGGTCGGAGAAGGAGACTGAAAAATGAAACGTTTGAATATCTGGTGTTTTCCCGGAAAGGAATAAGATGAATATTGTAAATCCGAAAGGAGAACAAATGATTCGCTTGTCCACTGAGTGGTGCGGCAGGGAATTGACTTTGGAGGTAAACCGTGTGGGGTTCCGCACTAGCTCCTCGGTATTGGCGAGTTATGGAGACACTGTAGTGTTGGGCTCGGTAGTGGTGGGCACTCGACCTGTGGTACAAGATTTTTTCCCACTATCGATTGATTACGAAGAAAAATTTTATGCAGCTGGCAAAATTTCTGGCTCAAAGTTTATCAAGCGTGAAGGTAAACCATCTGATGAGGCGGTATTGATCGGTCGTTTGATTGACCGTCCAATTCGCCCGTTGTTCCCGAAGGGTTATCGTCAAGAAGTGCAGGTGGTGGCCTCGGTGCTATCGATGGACCCAGATTTTCGTCCAGACGTAATTGGCATGATTGCGGCTTCGGCGGCTTTGATGAACACTGGTGCGCCATTTGACGGTCCGGTTGCAGGGTTGAGAATTGGTCGCGTGAATGGTGAGTTTAAGGCTTTCTTGACGCCGGCTGAGCGAGCTGAGTCTGATCTAGACTTAGTAGTAGCCGTGAAAGATCAAAAAGTCGTGATGGTGGAAGCTGGCGCGAATGAGGTGCCAGAAGAAGTGATTATTGACGCAATGCGTTGGGCGGTGGAAATGGCTCAGCCAGTATTGAAGCTGCAAAGAGAGTTGCGCGAAAAATTAGGTGTGCAAGATTTGGAATATAATTTAGTATTGCCAGATGAAGCAGTGAAACAGCGCGTAGCAGCATGGACTGCGGGTAAATTTGGCGAAAAAGTGCGGGGTAATGTGTTGGAACGCACGGCAATTTTGGCGGAACTTGAAAAGGCGATGCACGAAGAGTTGGCTCAAGAATTAGGTGAAGGAGAAACTGAAGAAGAAAAAACCGCATGGTATGAGGCGAATTTGAAGAGCGATTATGCGCAGGCTTTTGAGTTGGCTGCACATGCAGAAGTGCGTCGTTCGATTGTGGAAGAGGGCGTGCGTCCGGATGGCCGTAAGCTAGACGAAGTGAGAACTTTGAGCTCCCAGGTGGGGATTTTGCCTCGGGCGCATGGTTCATCTTTATTTACGCGCGGTTTGACCCAAGCGATGAACATCGTGACTTTGGCGCCATTATCCTTTGCTCAAGTAGTGGATACGATGGAAGTGACCGACGGCAAGCGTCGCTATATGCACCATTATAATGCGCCATCTTATACAGTGGGCGAAGTTGGGCGTTTGGGCTCTCCTGGACGTCGTGAGATTGGCCACGGTTATCTAGCAGAACGAGCACTGACGCCAGTCTTGCCTGCGGAAGAAGATTTCCCTTATGCGATTCGTTCGGTGACAGAGATTATGTCGCAGAATGGCTCAACTTCCATGGCTGCAACTTGTTCTTCTTGTTTGGCATTGATGGATGCTGGTGTGCCTTTGAAACGACCAGTTTCTGGTGTGGCGATGGGCTTGATGGTAGACGCGCCGGCGGGGGCGGATATCCAGGCCAAAGATATAGATAAGGCATTTGTTTTGACTGATTTGATGGATGCGGAAGACTTTGCTGGTGACATGGATTTCAAAGTGACTGGTACGGAAAAAGGCGTGACCGCATTGCAGATGGATATGAAAGTGCATGGTTTGCCAGTAGAAATTCTGGAGAAGGCCGTGGAACAGTCGAAAGCTGGTAGGAAATTTATTTTGCAACATATGCTAGAAGTGTTGCCAGCGTCACGCGAAGCGCTCTCGCCTTATGCGCCAAGAATTGAAAAATTGATGGTGAATCCAGATAAAATTGGTGCCATTATTGGCAAGGGTGGGGAAATGATCAATAAAATCACTTCCGAAACTGGTGCGACGGTAGATATTGATGATTCTGGGCTAGTGACGATTGCTTCGAGTGATGGGGCTTCGATTGAGAAGGCTTTGAATTGGATTAAATCTTTGGTGGAAGAGCCAGAGGTGGGTAAGGTATATGTTGGCAAGGTGGTGTCGATCAAAGATTTCGGTGCGTTTGTAAACATTTTGCCTGGCGTGGATGGCATGTTGCACGTTTCGCAACTTTCGGATAAGAGAGTGGAAAAAGTGGAAGACGTGCTGAAAATGGGGCAAGAAGTGCGGGTGAAACTCGTGGCGATTGACGACAAAGGCAGGTTAAGCCTTTCGATGAAGTTCTCTGATTAGTTATAGTTATGCTATAATTTACTTATGGCAAAAAAGCGAAAAGCTCGAAAAACTAAGGAAGTAGCAAAACAACACGAGTTGCCTGGGGGTTTTTGGCGACAGGTGATGGCAGTCATAATGATTGCTTTGGCGGTGATTTTGGTGATAACTTGGTTTGGCAATGGGGGGAGCTTACTAAATAATGTCCATGCGGGTCTGTTGTGGCTGATTGGTTATGGAACTTATGCTACGCCAGTGCTTTTGGTGTATTTGGCAGTGAAAATTTTCCGCAGTGATGATAATACTTTGCCAAAGGCGATGTGGGCGGCGTCGATTTTGATGATTTTGTGGTTGGCGGGAGCTTTTGGTATTCCGACGATTGGGCAGAATCAACCAACGGGTGGAGTAGTGGGGGTAGCCCTCAATGGATTAGTGACTCAGATTCTTGAGCCGGGTGTAGCGATTTTGATTTATGTATTGTTGATTTTTATTACAGCCTTGTTTATTTTGCAGACGAATCCAATTACAGTGTTTAAGTGGTTGGCGAGAATTTTTAGGACTGACAAGAAGCAGGAATCAGACGAAAATGCGAAAGTGTCTCGAGCGATTGCTAAAAATGAAGCCGAAGGCATGGATATTAAGGTGAACCCTGGCGTAGCGGTGGCCGAAATGAAGAAAAATGTGCACGTAGAGCCAATGAAGAAGGCGCCGCAGGAGCCAGAAAAGGCTTTGGTGGTGGTGAGCGATCCAAATTGGAAGATTCCGCCCATCGATTTGTTGGAAAAACGCCAATCACCGGCAGATGCTGGAAACATTCAACAGAATGCCTTTGTGATTAAGAGTACTTTTGCAGAATTTGGTATTGATGTGGAGATGGAAGGGGCGAATATTGGCCCTAGAGTGACGCAATATACGATGAAGCCGCCTTCTGGCGTGAACTTGTCGAAGATTACAGCGCGTGATAAAGAGTTGGCGTTGAATTTGGCAGTAGATAAGATTCGTATTGAAGCACCAATTCCGGGGACGCGCTCGGTGGGTGTAGAGATTGAAAATGTGCGTTCGGCAGATGTGAACCTACGTAGCGTGATTGAAAGTGCGGAATGGAAAAATACTAGCGATCAATTAGTTTTTGCGGTAGGAAAAGATATTTCTGGTAAGGCGGTTTTGGGTAATTTGGCCAAGATGCCACACCTTTTGATTGCCGGTACAACTGGTTCTGGTAAGTCAGTGATGATGAACACGCTGTTGTCCTCTTTGCTTTATCGTAATGCGCCGAGCGATATGAAATTGATTGTAGTGGACCCGAAACAAGTGGAGATGGCGCAATATAATGATATCCCACATTTGCTTGCGCCGATTATCACTTCGGTAGATAGGGCGCTTTCGGCGATGAAGTGGGCGGTGAATGAAATGGAACGACGTTATTCTTTGATGGCAGAAGAAAAAGTGAAGAATATCTTAGATTATAATGCCAAGATGACAAAAAATGGCGCTACAGTGACGAAGGCGGATGAAGATGGCAACGAGCAACAGCACGATGGCGGGAAAATGCCATACATTGTAATCGTAGTGGATGAAATGGCCGATTTGATGATGATGGCAGGGAAGGACCTTGAGATGTTGATTGTGCGAGTGGCGCAAAAAGGGCGTGCAGCCGGTATTCACTTGGTGCTTGCCACGCAACGTCCAGAGGCAAAAGTGATTACTGGCCTAATCAAAGCGAACATCCCTGGGCGAATTGCGTTTGCGGTGGGTAGCAACATTGATTCTCGCATCATGCTAGATAAGTCTGGGGCGGAAAAGCTACTCGGAAAGGGTGATATGCTGATGCTAACTACGGAAATGATGGGCAAGCCAAGGCGCATTCAAGGTGCGTTTACTAGTGATGGTGAAATTAATAAAGTGACAGATTTTTTGCGCGAACAGCAGAAGCCTGAATACAATGATGATGTAATCTCGCAACAAGTGCAAATCAAGGGTATTGGGCCGACTGATGGAGGAGGAATTGGTGATTTGGGTAGAAAATATGACCCAAATGATCCAATTGTGCGTAGGGCGGTGGAGCTTTCTTTGCAGAAGGGCAAATTTTCAACCGCGATGTTGCAGACTTATCTTGGTAAAGGACACGGGTTTGTGTCTGGCCTAGCGCTGTGGTTTGAAGAAATTGGGGTGATTGGACCGGCGAATGGAAATAAACCGAGAGATTTGTTGATTACATCGATGGATGAGTTTGATTCGTTGGTGGATTTGTAGAAATTGTTGATGTTTATGGTTTTTACTGCTAAACTATAAGCATGTTAAGTCTTGGGAAAAGCTATGAAAAAGGCAGGAACTCTTTCCCTCTCTTAGTTAAGTTATTACGAAATTCTAAATCTATTTTCTTGACACGCTCAAGGGCGCTCGCCCAAGCTTATGGTCAAGAAAATAGATTTAGCGATTTCGCTAAAAACATACAGTCCAAAGAGGCCAGATTTACAGATTTTGGTCAAAACTTTGTAGCCCAAAGAAACCAATTTTGCAGCTTT
>CAMBYK010000013.1 GCA_945872155.1 uncultured Candidatus Saccharibacteria bacterium | reverse complement strand
CCGGAATTGAACCGGTGTACGCGGTTTTGCAGACCGCTGCGTAACCACTCCGCCATAGTGCCATATTTCGATTTTATCACAAAAACTCTTTTGCCTTCAAAAAAGTATGCTATAATTGATAAAGATGCGAGCGTAGCTCAGTTGTTTAGAGCGCTTCCTTGCCAAGGAAGAGGTCGAGAGTTAGAGTCTCTTCGCTCGCACCATCAATTTAGTATCAGTATCTCGACTGCCTAAACAGCCGAGATTTTTGTTTTCTAAATACTGGCAAAATTTCATAAAACCAGTTATTATATGTACATAAACAAGGAGAATATCAATGCCACCAATTTGGTTAATCGTAGTCTTAGGCCTCGTGCTACTGCTCATTCTTTTCGTCTGGGCTACTTACAACGGCTTGGTCAAACTGAATGAACGCGTCAACGAAGCTTGGTCGGATATCACCGTACAGCTCAAATATCGCGCCGATCTCATTCCAAACGTTGTTGAGACCGTCAAAGGTTATGCCAAGCACGAAAAAGGCACTTTTGAAGAAGTTATCAAAGCCCGCTCCGCCATTATGGGGGCCAAGAGCGTCAAATCTACCGCCGCCGCAGAAGATCAGCTATCAGGCGCTTTGAGTAAAATTTTCGCCATTGCAGAAGCCTACCCAGACCTCAAGGCCAATGAGAACTTCAAGGAATTGCAGCGTCAACTTCAAGACGTTGAAGACAAGCTCCAGGCTTCTCGCCGCTTCTATAATAACGGTGCCCAGGAGCTCAACACTAAAATCAAGCTTTTCCCGACCAATCTTTTCGCCAATATACTTGGCTTCAAGATTAGAGACTATTTTGAAGTCTCCGAGAGCGAAAAAGCCAAAATTGATAACGCGCCAACCGTAAAGTTCGACTAATATGTACAAGCAAATCGCAGCCAATAAGCGCAACACCGTTTTAATCATGATTGGTTTTATTCTGCTAATCTCGCTTTTTGGCTGCTTGTTTGCTTATACTGCCAATGACTGGAAAATTTCTCTTTATGTTCTAGTCCTTGCCAGTATTTATGCTCTAGTACAGTATTTTCTTTCTAGCTTTCTCGCCGTCGCCATGACTGGCGCCCGCGAAATTCAGAAGCAAGACCATCGTCGTCTCTACAATATCATCGAGAATCTCGTTATCACCACTGGATTACCTATGCCAAAGGTCTACATCATTGATGATCCCGCCCCGAACGCCTTTGCGGCTGGTCGTGACCCCAAGCACTCTCTGGTAGCTGTCACCACCGGCCTTTTAGACATTATGGACGACAAAGAGCTTACTGCTGTGATGGCGCACGAACTTTCTCATATTAAAAATTACGACATCCGTCTCGCCATGGTCACTTTCAGCCTAGTCTGCGTCATCGGTTTTATCTCCGATATTGGCACGCGGTTGCTTTTCCGAGCCTCGGTTCTAGACGATGACGACGTCAGTCCAATTGGCGTTGTTGCCTTGATTATCACCTCCATTTTAGCTCCCTTTGTCGCCGCTATGGCCCAGCTCGCTCTTTCCCGCCAACGCGAATATCTCGCCGACGCCTCCGCCGCTAAAATTACCCGCTATCCAGAGGGCATGATTGCCGCGCTCAAAAAACTCGACACCCACTCCCGCCCTATGCGCCGCCAAAATGGTGCCACCGAGGCCTTATTCATCAATAATCCCATGAAAAAAGGTTTTATCAACAATCTTTTCAGTACCCACCCATCTATCGAAAAACGAATTGAACGCTTAGAACATGGCAAAAAACTCTTCTAAACCCCCCAAGCTTCACCGTTCTTTCAAGCGCTCTTATCGCGAAGATTATCAGCGCGACATCGAAATTCCAGGCTTGCTTCACTTTGCCTGCACTACTATGGGGCAAATTTTCAAAAACTGGCGTTTATTTTTGCCGCTTTTCTTGATTATTGTTTTTGCAAATATCATATTAGTTGGGCTTATGAGCGAAGACACTTATGCGCATTTTCAGGAGCTTATCAGCCCTAAAATTTCCGCAGAAGCCAAGCTCAGCCAAGTCTCTAAGGCCGGCTTCTTGTTGGTTTCTACTATTGCCACGGGTGGTTTGGCACAAGGCCTGTCCGAAAGCCAACTGATTTTTCTTATCTTGATTTTCTTAATTACTTGGCTAGTCACTATCTATATTGTTCGCCAACGGGCTGCCGGCCACAAAATCAAACTACGAGACGCTCTTTATAATGCGCTCACTCCGTTTATTTCCACCATGGTAGTATTTTTTATCTTACTCTTGCAGCTTTTGCCAGTGCTGCTTGCCTTCTTGGTTTATTCTATTGCAATCCAAACCAACTTTCTTGCTAACCCGTTTTATGCGCTGGTCTTCTTTATTTTTGCTACGGTCATGGGTGTTTTTTCGCTCTATTTTTTCTCCAGCTCTTTTTTTGGCCTTATTGCTGTGACAGTTCCTGGCATGTATCCACTAGCAGCTCTTCGTATCGCCAAAACTTTAGTGATTAGTCGCCGGATTAAAGTCCTTCTGCGTTTAGCTTTCTTAGTTGTGATTACCATGTTTTCTTGGGTGGTGGTCATGCTCCCGCTCATTCTGCTTGATTTATGGCTCAAAGGCATCTTCTCTTGGCTCTCTGGCGTACCATTTATACCAATTGTCCTGTTGTCGCTCGTTTGTTTTACTATGATTTATTTTGCTGCTTATTCGTATCTCTTTTATCGACAGGTTTTTGATTATGAAAAAATCTGACGCCATCGCGCGTATCGCCAAGTTGCGCGAGCTCATCAACGATTATCGTTATCATTATCACGTGCTAGACCAGTCCATCATGAGCGAGGCCGCCGCCGACACACTCAAGCATGAATTGTCGCTGCTTGAGACTGAATTTCCCGAGCTGATTACGCCAGATTCCCCCACCCAACGCGTCGCCGGCCAGCCTTTAGATAAATTTGTCAAAGCTCGCCATCAAAAGCGCATGATTAGCTTAGCCGATGTTTTTTCGCTTGCCGAAATTAAAGATTGGGTTGCGCGCAACCAAAAACTTACCTCAGAAAAATTTGATTTTTTCACCGACATTAAGATGGACGGGCTAGCCTGCTCCTTGCGCTACCAAGACGGAGTTTTGGTCCAGGCGGTCACTCGTGGCGATGGGCTGGTGGGCGAAGACGTCACTAGCAACGTCCGCACTATTCAAAATCTTCCACTCAAATTACGCGGCCAAGCCCCGGCGCAGGCAGAAATTCGTGGTGAAATCGTCATCTTTAAGCAAGATTTCGACCAGCTCAATCAAGCTCAGCTCAAGAAACACGAAAAGCCCTTTGCCAATCCGCGCAATCTAGCCGCTGGGTCGATTCGTCAATTAGATCCCAAAATTGCCGCCGCTCGCCCGCTAAAATTTATTGCCTATGATTTGGTTACACCAGACAGTGCCACCCACCAAGAGGCTTATCAAACGCTACGCGCTTTCGGTTTTCAGACTTCGAATCAAGAAAAAACTTACCGCGATTTGTCCGGTATTGAACAGGAAATCACTCATCTCGAACAGGCCCGTGCCAAGCTCCCCTTTAATACTGATGGCATGGTTATCAAAATCAACCAGCGTCCGCTATATGATTCTTTGGGCATCGTCGGCAAAACTCCTCGCGCCGCTGTCGCTTTTAAATTTCCGGCTGAGGAGGCTACTACAATCGTGCGTGATATCGTCATCTCGATTGGTCGCACTGGCGCCGCCACCCCTGTAGCCATCCTCGACCCAGTCCAGGTTGCTGGCAGTACTGTGCAGCATGCCAGTTTGCATAATGCTGACGAGATCGCCCGTCTCGACCTGCGAGTTGGCGATACGGTGATTATTTACAAGGCTGGTGATATTATTCCTCAGGTCAAAACCGTACTCACTACGCTACGGCCTGACCACACCGCCCCGTTTGATTATGAAGCCGCTCTCAAAGAGCAATACCCTGAGCTGGAATTCGAACGTCCTGATGGGGAAGTAGTTTATCGCGTTAAGGGAACTACCACGGATTTTATTTTGAAGCGTGCCGTCGAATACTATGCCTCAAAGCCCGCCCTTGATATTGCCGGTCTCGGTGAAAAAAATGTTGTCGCCTTAGTTGATAGTGGTTTGGTCAGCTCTATCTCGGACCTCTATCGCCTCACCGTTGACCAAGTCAGTCAATTGGAGCGTTTTGCTGACATCTCGGCACGCAATTTGATTGCGGCTATAACAAAATCCAAGACTCCCCCGCTAGCAAAATTTATTACCGCCTTAGGCATTCGCCATGTTGGCGTTCAGACTGCCGTTAGTCTTGCCAACCACTTCAAATCAATTGATGCGCTCAGTCAAGCCACGGAAGGCCAGCTGTTAGCCATACCAGATATTGGTCGCATCGTTGCTACTAGTATTCTGGGTTATTTTTCTGATCAGGACAATTTGCAACTGTTGTCAGATTTACAACAGTTAGGTATGTCGCCAGTTTATCAAGAGCAAACTTCTCTTCCGCTTGCTGGGCGCAGCTATCTAATCTCTGGCACTCTAGCCTCACTCGGGCGCGCCGAAGCCGAAAATCGTTTGCGTGAGCTAGGCGCCACCGTCACCGGCTCCGTCACTAAAACCACTACCGCCCTTATCGTGGGCGAAAAACCCGGTGCCAGCAAAACCGCCAAGGCCGAAAAACTCGGTGTGCCAATCTTAGACGAAGCCGGCTTTCTCGCTCTGATTTCTCAGGCTAATTAGCGAACGGATTAGCCAAGCCTAATCTGGAATTGCCTTCAGCGATTCTGATGAGCTCGTTATATTTAGCAATTCGCTCTGAGCGCGACAGGGAACCAGTTTTAATCTGCCCCGCCCCTAGTCCAACCGCAAGATGCGCAATAGTAGTATCTTCGGTCTCGCCCGAACGATGTGAAATTATCACTTTATAATTATTTTTTTGCGCCATCAAAACCGCTGCAATCGTTTCGCTTAAAGTGCCAATTTGGTTAGGTTTTATCAAAATCGCATTTCCCGCCCCCAGCTCAATGCCCCTCGCCAATAAATCGGTGTTAGTGACGAATAAGTCGTCGCCCACTAACTGGATTTTGCTTCCTAGCTCTTGTGTTAGTTTTTGCCAATTATCCCAGTCTTGTTCGCCTAGTCCATCCTCAATCGATATTAATGGATATTCCTGCGCAATTTCTTTATACCATCTAGTCAAAGCTTCGGCTGTCAACTCCTGGCCTGAAGTTTTGAGCTTATAGCCACTGTCATCAGCGAACTCCGAACTTGCCACGTCTAAGGCCAGCCCAAAATCTGTTCCTAGTTGATACCCGGCAGATTCCACCGCGGCCTTTATTAATCTCAATGGCTCCCCATTCCCGCCAACAACTTTGGGTGCGTAGCCACCTTCATCTCCTACTGTAGTAGGATAGCCCTTTTCCTGTAAGACTGCCTTCAGCGCGTGGAAAACTTCCGCCCCCATTCGCACTGCGTCAGCCATATTTCCTGCACTCATTGGCACGATCATGTATTCTTGACAATCAGTGGCCCAGCCTCCGTGCGCCCCGCCATTCATCACGTTCATCATTGGCATCGGCAAAGACATTCTGTCAGTGGTTCCGGCTAGTTCCGCTACATATTGGTAGAGTGGTAATTTGCGTGTCTTAGCTGCTGCCTTAGCTACCGCCAGCGATACCGCCAGGATTGCGTTCGCCCCCAAACTAGATTTGTTCTCTGTGCCATCTAGCTCCAGCAAAATTTTGTCTACGGTTTCCTGATCGGGAGAATTCCCCACTAGTACATCTTTGATGATTCCATTGATATTCCAGACTGCTTTAAGCACTCCTTTGCCACCGAAACGATTCTTATCGCCATCGCGTAATTCCAAGGCTTCGCCAGAGCCAGTTGAAGCTCCGCTCGGCACCGCCGCTCTGCCCATCGCGCCCGAAGTCAAAAAAACATCCGCCTCTACGGTCGGATTGCCTCTACTGTCCAGAATTTGGCGGGCTTTGATGTCTGAAATCGCATAATTATTCATAAGCTTATTATAACACACCGCTCTCGCTTAGTTTTTTTGTGCAATCATTTATAATATAAACATGAACGACGCACTCAAGGCCAAGCTCAAGACTCTTCCATCTGCTCCGGGTGTTTATTTTCATAAAAACCAAACAGGCGAAATTATTTACGTTGGCAAGGCGGCCGTGCTCAAAAATCGCGTGCGCCAATATTTTCACAATACCCCCAAAGACCCCAAAACTACCGCTTTAGTGGCTGAGATTAGCGACACCGATTGGACCATCACGGATACAGAAATGGATGCGCTTTTTTTGGAATCAGAAATGATCAAGCGTTATCGCCCCAAATGGAACGTGCTTCTACGTGACGACAAGACGGTTTCTTACATCAGAATTACCATGAAAGATCCGGTGCCGCACCTTTCTCTCACTCGTACTCCTCAGGATGACCAAGCCACTTATATCGGGCCATTCTACGGCAAGGCCATCGTCGAAAAATCCCTACGCACCTTGCGTAAAATCTTCCCCTATTACGACAAGCCTTATAATGGCAAAAAAACCTTGCATACTGATCTAGGCCTCACGCCAGGAATTGAGCTCGGACTTTCTACGGAAACTGCCTACAAGCAAAATTTGCGCCGGCTGATTCGCTATCTCAAAGGTGACCGCAAACAATTACTCAAAGACCTTGAAAAACAGATGAAAAAACAGGCCGAACTAGGCCAATTTGAGCAGGCCGCAGTCTTGCGCAATCAGCTTTTTGGCTTGCAGGCGCTGAGAAAGACTATAATTTTTTCCGATCGTGAATCTTTTGATCTTACTACCGATTGTGCTTTGCTTGAGCTTCAGCATTTGCTCGCCCTCCCCACTCCGCCGCGCCGCATCGAAGGCTACGATATTTCCCATCAATCTGGTACAGACGCTGTCGGTTCGATGGTGGTCTTTACGAATGGGGTCTCTGAGCGTTCTGCCTATCGCAAATTCAAACTCCGCCGCCCTCAGAACGACGACCCCCGCAGTCTGCGCGAAGTCCTCGAACGGAGGCTCAAACACACCGAATGGCCGCTGCCAGATTTAATTTTGCTGGACGGCTCTGAGCTACAGCTTGCAGCTGTGCAAGATTTGGCCAAGCAGCACCAGATTAAAATACTCGCTAGAGACAAAAGTAGCAATCACAGCCATAATACAGAAGTCAAACTTATTGCTCCTAATCGTCCGCCGCTCATTCTGCCGCCCACCAGCCATCTCGCCAAACTCATTGACCGCATTGATCAGGAGGCCCACCGGTTTGCTATCACGTATCACCATTTATTAAAACGTAAGCGCATGCTACAATAACCTAATGATAAAAAAACAGTTTTCTATTTTTATTCTCCGTTGGGTTGCTTCTAGCGTCGGCATGTTTTTGATTATTCGTTGGTTTGGGCAGGGAAATAACATCCCACAAAATCTTGAGTATTTCCTCACCGCAGGCTTCGTCTTTTCCGTAGTCAATACCATCGTCAAGCCGCTCGTCACGATTTTTTCTTTGCCTCTGATTATTCTCTCTTTGGGTCTATTCACTCTTGTAGTCAACGTAGCCATGATGGCCTTTACTATCTGGTTGCTACCAGAGGTCCAAATGAGTGCTCTTAGCGTCATTTATTCCACGATTATCATGAGCGTCATAAACAGTCTTGTTAATTTTCTTGTTCCAGCGTATACTAAGAGGTAATTATGGAGTTAGGTTCAATTTTACAAACCACCACCCTCATTTCAGCCTTCTTGTCGGTTGTCTTGGTTATATTGCAACAACGCGGAGCCTCACTTGGCGCCGGATTTGGCGGCTCAGGCGAGCTTTACACCACCCGTCGAGGCCTAGATAAGTCACTTTTCAACGCTACAGTTGTCTGTGCCTTAATTTTCGTATTATCAATCTTAGGACTATTGCTAATCCCATCATAAAATGAAAAAAAATCTTCAAAAGCGTGGGCGTAAAATTGCAAAAAATCTCACTCGCATTTCTTCGCGTGCTAGGCGCGAGGGCAAGCAACACATCCGCGCTAATTTATTAGAGCGTATCTCTAGCTTCAAACAAGTGCGGCTACTAGTTTTAGAGTGGGGCCTACTTGTTTTTATCGTGATTTTTCTCGCCATTACTCAAGCCTTTTGGTATGTAGAATCTTATGCTTCTTTTACTTTTGGGCACGGCGGCACTTACACAGAAGGCACTCTTGGCAAAGTCAACTCGCTCAACCCGCTTTTTGCTACCACCAACAGTGAAAAGACTCTCTCTAAGCTACTTTTCGCTACCTTGGCCTCGCCTGATTATTCTGGTCATACCGGCCCAGACCTCGCCGAGTCTATCAAAGTAGACGAAACCGGCAAAATTTGGTCTGTCAAACTACGCCCTGGCCTTACTTGGTCTGACGGTCAGCCTATCACCAATCAGGATGTGCTCTTCACGGTCAACATCTTGCAAAATAATAAGGTCTCTACGGCCTATTCCTCCAACCTTTCCGGTGTTCAAGTTGCCGAGCAAAACGGGCTCATCAATTTTACCCTTCCTGCCCCTTATGCCAATTTTGCTTCCGCTCTAAATATCCCTATCATCCCTGTGCACATTCTCAAAGACGTTCCTGCGAGCGCTTTGCTGGAGCATAGTTTTAGTATCCAGCCGGTTAGCTCCGGTGCATTCACTTACAATGCTTCGCAAAACGTTAGCACTACTGGCGAGCGCGTAGTTTATCTCAATGCCAACCCGCACTATCATCGCGGCGCACCGCTGCTTGATAGCTTTGTGGTGCACGCTTATCCAGACAGAGAAGACATCGTTGCAGCCATCAAGTCTGGCGCCATTACTGCCACCGCCGATCTTTTGCCTACAGACGAAGAAGAAGTCTCTTCCAGTACGATTTACCAAAAACAGACCGCAGTAAATAATGGCACTTTCCTCTTTCTGAACACTCATAGCCAGATTTTTGCCCAAAAGACCCTGCGCAAGGCGCTCCAACAGGGCCTTGATATGCGTTCTCTGCGAGCTACGCTCGGTGATGAGGCAGCGCTTGATTATCCATTATTGCCAGCTCAGGCGCACATCAATAATTATCCAGCTCTGCCTGAGTATGATCCGGAAACCGCCAAACAAACCATCGTAGCCGCCAAGCTATCTTCTGATAAAGTCATCAAACTAGCTACTCTTTCCACTGGCTACTTGCCTGCCCTAGCTGATAATTTGAAATTTCAACTCGAAAACCTAGGCTTTAAGGTTAGCGTCGAGACGCATGACCCGGGCCAAAATTTTATCACCAACATCATTCGCCCTCGTGCTTACGATATTCTAATTTCAGAAATCGAACTCGGCGCCACGCCGGATTTGTTGGCCTATTATCATTCTTCACAGGCCTCATCTACAGGGCTTAATCTATCAAACTACAACAACGCTTTGGCCGATGATGCTATTTTGGCAGCCAGAAGTGCCTCCAACCCCACATTACGCACCGCCAAGCTTGAGGCTTTTTTGCGCTACTGGGTAGATGACGCTCCCGCTATCGGCATTTATCAAGCCAACATGTCTTATTATTTCAACAAAAAAACCCGCAGCTTCTCTGAAGACAATCGTCTGGTTTATGCCTCAGATCGTTTCAATGACGTTTCGCGCTGGGCTACTATCCAAACCACTAAAAACCGCACACCGTAATATATAGGCGAAAAAATAATGCCAGGAGGCATTTCTTGATTTCTTGGTGCGCCTGTTTGCCCCTTGGGACGCTCCAGGTGCGACAAGAACGAAGTTCTTGGTGCGCCTGACTAGACTCGAACTAGCACAGCCTTGCGGCCACTACCACCTCAAGGTAGCGTGTATACCAATTTCACCACAGGCGCATATCTTTATTATATCAAAATTCTCGCAAATTTTCAAAAATCACCAAAATTCAGCAATTTCACGAAAAACTCTTGACATTACAATAAGCGTTTTGTATTATGAGTAGGACAGAAAGTCATATTTCAACAAAAAATAAAAACTAAAAAGGAAAAACTATGACCAAATCAACAAAAATCATTGCGGCTCTCGGTGTAGTGGCCGGAATCGGCGTCGCCGCTCTCCCACTCACTTCTTATGCTGCCGAAAACGATGTAACTGTGACCGTCAACGTGTCTTCAGCTATTTCGCAAAATATTACTTCTACCAATACCGTCACCTTGGCTCCAAATGCGGCTGACACCAGCACTATGAAGATTAATAGCAGCATCAGTACTAACGATCTTGATGGCTACACTATTACCGTTAAAGACAAAGACACCAACACTGCTCTTGTCCATACCACTACTCCAGCCCACACTATCCCTACTGGCGCTGGTCAACCTACTGCCGGCACTGCTAGCTGGGCCGTGAAGGCCGCTGCCGCTTACTCTGGCCAAACCGCTGGTCTTAATACCACCTGGACCGCCATGCCAGCCAGCTCCGCTAGCCCACTCACCTTGCGCAACAAGAGCGCGGGCGCTGCCGTCACCACCAACGAAGTTTCTACTCTCGAAATTGGTGTTGCTACCGCTGCTGCTCAGCCAACCGGTGCTTACGCCGACACTATCGTGTTCACCGCTAACTCTAACTAATTACAGTGCACAAACAAAAAAACAACCACTTCAGGTGGTTGTTTTTTTTATTCCGCTCATGTAATATAGAAGAAGAAAACAAAAGGAGGTTAATGATTTTTTCAAACATGCATAAAATTTTTTTGGGAGCTCTACTGGCCGTTGGGTTTGGGTTGACTGCCACACCGGCTTTTGCCGATAGCCCACGCGCCGAATATCATCTGCAGGTATCGCCTACTTCCCAAGAAATCAAAAATCTCAAACCTGGCGAAGTTTATCATGGTGAGTTTCTTGTCCAAAACATCGGCACCAAGAATTTTAAGTATAAAGTTTATGCCACACCTTTTTATGTAGAAAACGAAAACTATTCTCCAGACTACAACAAGAGCAGCAACTACACCCAAATCGCAAAATGGATTACTTTTTCTTCCACTTCTGGCACCTTAGCCTCAGACACTACCGCAGTAGTCAAATACACCGTCAAAGTCCCTAAGGACGTTCCGGCCGGCGGGCAATATGCTGCTTTGATGACCGAAATCGTTGATCAAGATAAGAGCACTGCCACTGTTCAGGTTATCAATCGTATCGGTATGACGCTTTATTCCAGTGTTTCCGGCAAGACCAAAGTTTCTGGCAGTATCATCGACAACAATATTGCCACCTTCTTTACCGCCCCGCCACTTAGTGCCACCTCTCTCGTAGAAAACACCGGCAACATTGATGCCAAGGCCAAATATACGTTCAAAGTTTACTCTTTGTTTAACAGCGATGAGCCAGTTTTCTCTAATGTAAAATCAGAAGGCAATACTAAGCCAGTTCTGCCGGAGACCCGTCGATTCAATACCGTCATCTGGGAAGGCGCCCCACAGCTTGGTGTTTTCAATGTCGAGCAAACTGTGGAATTCCTTGGCAAATCCAGCACCACTCGCAAACTTGTAGTTATTTGCCCGATCTGGCTCATTATCTTAATCGCACTGATTCTTGTCGCGTCTATCGCTTGGCTAGTCGGCCGTTCTCGCGCCAGAAAATAATTTGTGAAAAACATCTAAATAGAGTATTATGGTTTTAAATCCAGGAGGTAAAATGAAAGCAAAAATTTTATTAATCTTAGCTCTTGTCTTTGGTGGGTCGCTGTCCACAACTCTTCCCGCTTGGGCAGAAGAAAAGAACGACAATCAAGTCCGGGTGCAGATTTCGCCAGTATCTGATCGTCCAGCTCTCAACGCTGGGGAAGAACTAGAATATAGCTTCACCGTGCAAAACCTTGGCACCGCAGCCTCAAAGTTCAAAATTTATGCTGCGCCATATTCAGTAGTCAATGAGGATTACGACCTTAGCTTTTCCAAAGAGAATAAGCGCACCCAGCTTTCTCGTTGGGTATCCTTCTTCGATGGCAAAAGCTGGGTCAAAGAGTATTCTTTGAGCATCGATGCTAACAAAAAAGAAGTCATTCGCTATCGTATTACTGTTCCAAAAGACATTCCGTCTGGCGGTCAATACGCAGCCATCTTCGCTGAGTCCGCCCCAGAATCAAAACTCACTACTAGCGGTGTCACTACAGTTTCTCGTGTCGGCCTAGTGCTCTACGGCGCCACCAGAGGCAATACTCGCCAAGAAGCCAAAATCACTGCACTAGATTTTAAGACCTTCCTTGCCGGCGAAAAACTTATCGTTTCGTCTAAAGTCAAGAACACTGGCAATACCGACTTTGTTGCTCGTCACGAGCTCACCGTCAAGTCTCTATTTGGTAAAGTTCTTTATCCGGGCAGTTCCGTCAACAATGTTCTACCAGACACTGAGCACCGCACCAAAATGGAATGGGAACACACTCCGGCCATTGGCATCTTCCAGGTCTCTTACAAAGTCACTGCACTGGATCAAGTCAGCGAAGTCACTCGTGTTGTTGTCTCGATGCCAATTTTCGTGATGATTATTGCGCTTATAGTATTGACATTGCTAATCGCCTGGATTATAATCCTGATTAGGAAGCGTAAGCAAGAAAAGTCTAGGCGCCTCGTCTAGCTTAACGCGAGCTTGTTTACCACCATAAAAACAAACAAAAAAAGAGAGAAGAGTATGGAAAAACACAAAAAAAGAATATTAGGTAGTATTGGGTTGGTATTGGTCGCCATCATGACACTAGTTGCGGCCAACATACCACCCAATTCTGCATTTGCTTCTTCGGAAGACACCACGATCACCGTTAATGTCTTGCCGGCCGACCAGCCCGTAGCAAACATCATCAATCCAGAAGACGGCTGGATTACTACGCACTCCGAAGTTCTAGTTGAGGCCACTCTTGCCAATACAGACGGCGGGACCTTCAATCTCAAAAAGCGCAAGGCGGACGGCTCCTATACTTTAGTCAGCCAAGAAATTGTAGATAATACTTTTTCTGGCGAGCTAGACTTCTTCCTAGACCAAGATTTTGGTGACTATATAATCGAAGCCATTCCGAACCCCAGCCCTACTGGCATTCCGGGTATCGAAGACTCTATTTCCTTCCGCTATGTTCCGGCTATTGCCGTAGTTGGCTGCCACGCCGAACATCAAGACCCAGTACTAGATATCACTACTGCCAGCATTGTTAGTCAGATAGATGTTCAGGCTTACCACAAGACCACTGGCAAACCTTTGTTTAAAGAACCAATCCAAAAAAGCGTTGGTATGGTCGCTGGTCAAGAAGACGATACTACGTCTATCGTACTCCCATTCGTTAACGCTGGTGCCGACGCCAATGAATATCGTGCGGAAATACTAGCTTATAAGATCACTTCAGATATTGGCGAACCAGAATTAATCCCAGACTTTAAACTTTCCTTGCCACTGCGCAGCTGTCGCAAATCTGATGCTCCAGCCGTACCGAATACTGGATCCATCTCCATTGCTGGCCTCAACATCTCTAGAGCGGATTATCTTATCAGCGGTCTAGTTATCTTCCTCTCGGTCTCTATCTTTGCGCTTTATCTCATCAACCGCAAAAAAGATCACAAAGCTCGCCGCTAGGCTAAAATTTCAAATATCCAATCTCTCTCAAATGGGCATTCTGCGAGGATGCCCATTTTTCTCTTCCATGAAAGACTCAGGTGTAGTATAATATCTAACGCAGGGCGGTTAGCTCAGTTGGCTAGAGCGCGTCTTTGACGTAGACGAGGTCAGAGGTTCGACTCCTCTATCGCCCACCATGCAATATTATGAAAAACGGTCACCTAGGTGTCCGTTTTTATTTTAGTTTCAAGTGGTTCACTTGCGACCGCCGCGCAATGCGTCAATCAATTCGACCGGGAACAACATCATAGTCTTTTGCGATGGCTCAGTCGAGATACGTTCCAGAGTATTTAGCGTACGTAAATTAATTGCTCCAGGAGTAGTTGCCAAAATTTGCGCTGCCGCTGCCAATGTTTCAGCCGCCGCTTTTTCACCGTCGGCGTTAATAATGTTGGCACGACGCTCGCGTTCAGCCTCAGCCTGCTTAGCCATGGCTCGCTTCATATCCTTCGGTAGCTCAATGTTCTGAACCTTAACGTTTTCAACGTCAATGCCCCATTTATCCGTCTCAGCATCGACGATTTCCTTGATTTGTTGTGAAATTTCCTCGCGTTTTGCCAGCAGGTCGTCCATGTCAACATTACCGGTTACATCGCGTAGCGCCGCCTGAGCAAATTGACTGGTAGCATATATATAATTTGTGGTCTCAAGCACCGCTTTTGGCGCGTTGATGACGCGGAAGTAAACTACCGCATCGACGCCAACGGTCACGTTATCCTTCGTAATGACCTCTTGTTTTGGCACGTCAATTGGCGTTGAACGCACATCCACCATCATAATTTTCTGAAATATCGGAACTACGATTCTCAGTCCCGGTTCGCGTACTCCTGTAAATTTGCCTAAAGTCAGGACTACGCCACGCTGGTATTGGTTCACTACTTTTATCCCGCTAAGGCAAAAAATCCCCAGGATCATCAATGAGCCGATAAATATTTCCATGAAAACCTCCTCTAATAATACTTTTTATAGTAGCATATCTAATTTCCTGAGACAACTTTATGGCGTGCTTACCTAGATTTGCCTTTTGGACAAACACGGCTTGGCGGTCTAATTTTTATGCTCAGAATAGACTAGAACCATAATGCACATTGTCGATTGAGCTATAAAAATATCAATATTTGGTGTTTTTCATATTTTCTCCCCATTTTTTCAAAAAAGTGCTATAATAATACTTGTTCTTGGGTCGGTAGCTCAGCAGGTTAGAGCACGGGCCTTTTAAGCCCGGTGTCGTGGGTTCGAGCCCCACCCGACTCACCAAACATTCGAGAATAATAAAAAATGAGAGCTTGCTCTCAATTTTTTATTTTCGAGAATGTGCAGGTGAGAAATATTTTCGCTGAACGTCCGCATGGCCTTTCAGCTTGTTTAATTTGCCTTTTCCTCCAATTTATGATAAAATTTTCCCTTATGGACAAATCAAAAATTCGCAACATCGCTATCATCGCGCACGTTGACCATGGCAAGACTACTCTGGTTGACGGACTCTTGAAGCAGTCGCGCACTTTCAGGGACAATCAGGCCGAAATGTCTCAAAATCTCATCATGGACTCCATGGATCAGGAACACGAGCGCGGCATTACCATTACGGCTAAGCAGACCGCTGTCTTTTACGATGGCTACAAAATCAACATTATCGACACTCCAGGCCACGCCGATTTTTCTGGCGAAGTTGAGCGCACCCTCAACATGGCTGATGGCGTTTTACTTGTGGTTGACGCCCAAGAAGGCCCTATGCCGCAGACCAAATTTGTTCTACAAAAGGCCCTAAGCCTCAAGCTTAAACCAGTAGTTATCATCAACAAAATTGACAAGCCTGCCGCTCGTATCGAAGAAGTTAAAGACGAAATCGCGGATCTTTTCTTAGAACTAGCCACGGACGAATCCCAGCTCAGCTATCCAATTTATTATGCCATTGCTCGCGAAGGCAAATCTGGCACTACCGTTGATCTGGAAGCGTCTTTCGATCCAATTTTCCAGGCGATCATCAACGATATCCCGTCTCCTAAAATCGATGAGCAAGCCAGCAAAGGCGCTCAGCTCCTCGTCACTGCTCTTGCCGCTGATAATTATCTCGGCAAATACGCTATCGGTAAAATTTATCGGGGCAAACTCAAAAAGAATGAGTCGATCAAAATTTTCCAAGGGGAAGCCCTCAAATCTGCCAAAATTGATCGTATTTTTACTTATCGTGGTCTTGCTAAAGAAGAAGTCCAAGAGGCTTCAGCTGGCGACATCGTAGCAATTACTGGTATTGCGGATGCCAACATTGGCAATACCATTGCCACTGGCGACCAGCCGGAAGCTCTTCCTACCATCGAGCTCGAGCCACCTACGCTTAGTATTTACATTGGCCCCAATACCAGCCCGCTCAAAGGCAAAGAGGGCGACTTTACTACCTCTCGTCAGATTTCTGATCGCCTTTATCGTGAACTTGAGACCAACATTGCTCTCAAAATTCAGCCCGACGGTCTCGGCTTTCGCGTTTCTGGCCGTGGCGAGTTGCATCTTTCAGTCTTGATCGAAACTATGCGCCGCGAAGGCTACGAGCTTGAAGCCGGCCGTCCGGAGGTGGTTTTCAAAGAAATCGACGGTGTCAAACAAGAGCCGGTTGAAGATCTGACCGTTGAAGTTGGTTCCGAATTCGTCGGCGCTGTCTCTCAGGAGCTGGGTGTTCGCAAAGCCGAACTACTTTCTCAACACCTCACCACTACCGGCACTACTCGCTTTACCTATGAAATTTCTACTGCCGCTCTGATTGGCCTGCGTAATAATT
>CAMBYK010000012.1 GCA_945872155.1 uncultured Candidatus Saccharibacteria bacterium | reverse complement strand
CCAGAAAGCTCTTTGAGTTTTTTGATTTGTTCAATGGTAATTTCTGCCATTTTTGCCTCCTATTTTTTGCCTGCTTTGATTGCTTCTACGAAATAATCAAGAATTAGGCTGGTTGATTTAACGGCGTCGTCGTTAGCTGGGATGACGTGGTCGATGTTGGTGGGGTCGACATTGGTATCGCAGATGGCAAAAACTGGGATATTAAGAGTTTTGGCTTCTTTGATGGCGTTCTTGTCTAGGATGGCATCGACTACGATAATAGCAGCTGGTTGTTCGTTCATGTCTTTGATACCGCCGTAGCGTTCGTTGAGAAGTTCGATTTCTTCTTGGAAACGTTGGACTTCGAGTTTAGAATAACGATTCTCTAGTTCACCGGATTTCATGCGGCGTTCTAAATCTTGGACTTTTTTGATTTGTCTGGTGATGGTTTCGACGTTAGTCAAGGTACCACCAACCCAACGGACGGTGACATAAGGCATATTGACCGACTCGGCGGCAGTTTTGACGATTTCTTTCATCTGCTTTTTGGTGCCGACGAAGAGGATTTTTTTGCCGTTTTTGACCAAGCTGGTAATCATTGGCAAAGCGGCATCTAGCGCCTCTACGGTTTTTTCAAGGTTAATAATATGGGCTTCTTGGCGTTTGCTGTGGATGTAAGGAGCCATTTTTGGATGCCAGCGGCTGGTTTTGTGACCAAAATGTGCACCACTTTCAAGCAAAGCTTTGATATCAACTGATATAGTCATCTTTCCCTTTCTCTTCATTTCGGGCTCCGTCAGGGAAAATCCCGAAATTGTTTCATTAAATTAATTTTGTAGTGCCATTATAGCACAGAGAGCGAAAAATGCAAGGGCTATTCGGTGCGGAGGGCTTCGATGGGGTCGAGCTTGGCGGCCTTGCGGCTGGGCAGCCATCCAGCTAAAATGGCGACGAGTGAAAGTAGAAGGATTACTTTGACGGCTTCGGTGGCTTGGAAAATCAGTAGATAGTTCCCTTCTCCGAGGCCGAGATTTTCGGTGATGGTGGGATTGACCAGGGCGCCAAGGCCGGAAGCGAGTAGAGTACCTAGAATGCCGCCAAAGAGGCCAATCCAGGCAGCCTCAAATAGGAATAGTTTAGCGATATCCCAGCGAGAGGCTCCGAGAGCTTTCATGAGGCCAATTTGCTGGGTGCGCTCTAAGACAGAAATATATTGAGTGTTAATAACGCCGAAAACGCTGACGATGAGAGCGAGCACGCCAAAACCGAGGACAATAGTCTGTAGGAGATTGACGAAGCTAAAGATGAGGCCTTGCATGTCTTTGGCAGTCATAGCGTAGAAGTGGGCTTTTTCGAGGCTGGCTTTTAGGTCTTCTGGTTTGGTGTCGGCTTTAGCAATCACCATGGCGCCGGCGTATTTCTGGTAATTATCGGTGCCCTTGGTGCTAAATTCACTGAGCTCTTCGGCGAGCTCGGCTCCGATCGTGAGGACACTGCCGCTCACAATGCTGGTGGGATCTTTGCCGGCAACTGCGATAATAGTGAGAGTTTTCTTGGTTTCTTGGCCTTGGCTGAGTGCTTGCTCGATGTTGTTTAGCCCGCCGTTGGCGATAAACGCCGTGATATCTTGTTGGGTGATGTTTTGGGGAATTTGGCTGACAGTGAGGGTGATTTTGCTGCCAATGGCTGTTTGAGAATTTTTGATACCGAGGGTGTCAAGATAGGAAGCCGGGACGACGACTTGATCTTTGGCAATATCCTTGCCAAGAGCTGGTAGTTTGCCGGCCACGAGGCGTTTTTTGACATAGGGATCGAAGGTGCCGATGCGAGCTTTATATTTTTTGTCAGTTTTGAGAGAAAACTCAATGAATTTGGGAGTAACAGAATAGATAGGTTTGGCAGTTTTGACGCCCTTGATTTTTTTTATTTGGTTGATTTCGTCTTGAGATATGGCTTTGATATCCATGCCGCTATCACTGATAATGTCGGCGTTGTATTCTTGTAGCTCGGTAAAACTGGAAGTGTCAGAAGTCATACTGACGACACGTTTGTCTTTGCTGACCATAATGCTTTGGGGATCGAGGTTGCTGGTGATGATGCGATCGATGTATTGTCTGGCGCCTTCGCCGGCTGCGATAGAGACGAAGACGGCGAATCCGCCAATGGCGATAGCGACCGTGGTCAAAATGGTGCGGAGCTTGGCTTTTCTAATGTTGCGACCGGAACGGATAAAAATATCAAGAGTTTTCATGCTTGGCTCCTTTTGGCGAGATTAGATTTAGCGACGGTCTTTTCCGATTTAAGTTTTTTGGTGATTTCTGGTGAACAAATAAATTGTTCAATTTCACCGTCTTTGATGCGAATTTGGATTTGACAACGAGCGGCGAGTTCTTGATTGTGAGTGACTAAAATAAGGGTGGTGTGATGATTTTTTTGGCGGTCAAAGAGGAGGTCTTCTACGATTTGGGAGTTGGCGGAATCGAGGTTGCCAGTAGGCTCGTCGGCAAAAATAATTTTGGGTCGGTTGACGATGGCGCGAGCGATAGCGAGGCGTTGTTTTTGCCCGCCAGAGAGCTCTACGGCGTTGGACTTGGCTTTTTCGCTGAGGTTGACGTCGGCGAGTGCCTGCAAGATAAGTTCTTTGCGTTTATTTCTGGGTGTGCCCGCCATTTCTAAGGCGAGCGAAATGTTGTTATAGCAAGATTCGTTGGGCTCAAGGAAAAAGCTTTGAAAGACAAAGCCAATTTGGGTGGCGCGGAATTTGTCGGTGTCGCGCGCGGAAAGTTTGAGAATATCTATACCATCTATCAAGACCTGGCCTTTTTGGGGCTTGTCTAGTCCGCTCATGGCGTGCATGAGGGTAGATTTGCCACTGCCGGATTTGCCTATAATAGCGACGCTGGCTCCGTCTGGAATAGAAAAGCTGACACCGCGCATAGCGGTGAATTTATTGTGTTTATTGCCGTAAGTTTTGGAAAGATTTTTAACCTCAATCATATTTTAAGTATAGCACCAAAAAAATGTTGTTGGGGTGGTTTACTTTTGACATTTGGTCTGGTATAATATGTAGAATTATGAGTAAAAAAGAATTACATCCTAAAGAATATCGCTTCGTGGTCTTTTCTGATGATGCGGCGAAATTTTCTTTCTTGACGAAGTCCACCGCCAAGAGCGACGAAACTATCAAGTGGACCGACGGCAAAGAATATCCTTTGATTAAGGTGCAGATTTCTTCTGCTTCTCACCCGTTCTTTACTGGTGAAGAGAAGATTATCGATACTGAAGGTCGCGTGGATCGCTTCAAAGCTCGCGCTAAGAAAGCCGCTGCAATGAAAGAGGCTTTGGCGAATAAGGCGAAAAAAGCTGAAAAACAAGCTGAGAAGAAAGCCAAAAAAGAAGACTAATTGTAGTATTAAAAAACCACCCGTAAGGGTGGTTTTTTGTTGCTTGTGCTTTTGAAACTGTGGGATGGTGGGGGTTAATTAGCCAGGTTTTAACATTGTATAGGGAGAATATTTGACTTTTTGTCGGAAAAAGCATAAAAACTATTGACTTTTTTGCCGAAGTGTGCTAAAATTAAAACATACTCCGAGTTATGGGAGACGAAGAGTCGCGTAACTTAAAAGAATGATTCTGATACGTTTGTTTGTAAGAGGCGTTTTCTGATAATTATGCACTGATTATTAAAACTCGACATGACAACCTCAGTTGATCGTACGGCATAGCCGGATGGAATCCTGAAATCTATGCGTAGTTGAAAAGAAAACAAGTCTTAAGGCTGGACTGTAGCTCGTTAGACGAGTGCAACTTTTTATTGCTCCCGTCATAGCGGGAAATATTAGAAGTCGTCTAAGCAGGAATGCTTGGCAAAACGAGAAGAATCTTTAGTGGCTTTGGCCATATTCTTTATCGAGAGTAGGTACTTTAAGGCGAAAAAAAACATTTTTGGATGAACGTATGACTATGATCATATCATCAGAAGAAAATGCGAAGTCGTTATGTACTTATCTATATAATCATTCAGGTTGCAAAAGAGCTTTGCAGAGTAGTACTGCTCAATCTGGAAAAAAATAGAAAAAAGACATAATGATGTTTTTCACTGCCCGAAAGGGTTTCAAGCCGCCAGTATATCTGGCGGCATTTTCTATGTGCAATATTTCGCTCAATCGTTGGGGATTTAACGGGCAAAATTATAGAGGTAAATTATAATTTCTGGCATGTTTTTGTTACAAAAATGACACAAAAATAGCCCTCTATTTTCGTAAGGGATTTAATAGACATTTGTAGATTACGTAATAGATGAAAATATTTTTATAAACCGTTTGGTGGATCTTGCTGGGCTCGAACCAGCGACCTTACGAATGTGAATCGTACGCTCTAGCCAGCTGAGCTAAAGATCCATGTTATAATGGTATCATAAATGGAAGAAAAATTAAATAAATACTCTCTAGAGTTAGAAAAATATGAGACCGAAATGGCCGAAATTGAAAAATTTTTGGCGGAGCCGGAGGCTTATTCGTCGCCAGATTTTGCGGCCCGTTCAAAGAGGTTGTCTGAATTAAATAGTTTGGTTGGATTGATGCGCGAAATTATGAGTTTGGAAGAAAACTTGGTTGAGGCGGAAAGTTTAGTGAATGATCCAGATTTGGGAGAATTAGCAAGGGCCGACATTGAGGAAATTAGCCAGAAATTAGAAGCAAAACGGGTGGAATTGGACGAAAAATTAATGCCGCGCGATCCGGATGATGACAAGCCGGCAATTGTAGAAATTCGGGCGGGAGCAGGTGGAGATGAAGCCTCTTTGTTTGCCGGTGAATTATATAGAATGTATTTGCGTTATGGCGAAAACCACGGTATGAAGGCGGAATTAATTTCACAGAATGAAAATGATACTGGTGGCATGAAAGAAGTGATTTTCCGGATGACTGGTGAGCAGCCTTTTGGGCAACTAAAGTTTGAAGGTGGGGTGCATCGAGTGCAACGGGTGCCGGTGACTGAATCTCAAGGGCGTATTCATACCTCTACAGCTACTGTGGCGGTGTTGCCAGAGGCACAGGAATCTGACTTAGAAATAAAGCCAGAAGATTTGAGAATTGACATTTATCGTTCGGGTGGACATGGTGGTCAGTCGGTGAATACGACGGATTCCGCTGTGCGTATTACACACTTGCCGACTGGTATTGTGGTGGCGATGCAAGACGAGCGTTCGCAGCGTCAGAACCGAGAGCGCGCGATGATGGTTTTGCGAACGCGCTTGATTGAAAAACAAAAAGAAGAAGAGCTAAAGTCTGCTTCAGAAGCGCGCAAATCTTTGATTGGCACGGGAGATCGTTCGGAAAAAATTCGTACTTATAATTTTCCGCAGGATCGTATTACGGACCACCGCATTCATTATTCGCGTTCGAATTTGCCAGCTGCGATGAATGGCGAAATTGATGATTTGATTGCGGAATTAATTAAATTTGAGCGTGATTTGAAAACTGAAAAATAAGTTCGGGATATTAGGTGTTGACAAAAGACGCACTGAAAACGATTTGCGAAAAGCTGGGTTCTAGGCTGGAGGCAGAGTTGATTTTGATGGCCGTGTTGGGCTTGACAGACCGGAGCCAGCTAACGCTGAAAGAGACCGAACCTTTAACGGTGGGGGATTGGGAAAGGGCATTGGAGCTTTGTGTACGCAGAGAAAATGGTGAGCCAATGGCTTATATTTTGGGCGAGAAAGAATTTTTTGGTAGAAAATTTTTGGTTAGTGCGGCAGTTTTAATTCCCCGCCCTGAGACGGAGGTGATGGTGGAATGGGCGGTAGAGCTAATCCAGCAAAAGTTAGCTGGTGGCGAAACTTGGCAGGTGGTGGACGTGGGGACTGGCTCGGGCTGTATAGCGATTAGTGTGGCGTTGTTGACCGGGCAACAGGTGCTGGGAGTAGATGTGTCGACTGAAGCGTTGGCGGTGGCACGGGCGAATGCTACACGATTAAAGGCAGAGGTGGATTTTTTGCAGTCGGATTTGTTGGCGCAGGTAGAAAAATATGACTTGGTGTTGGCGAATTTGCCGTATGTAGATAGGGGCTGGCCGTGGCTCACGCGGGAGCTGGACTTTGAGCCAGAACAGGCGCTTTATGCGGAGGAAGATGGGCTATTTTTGATTAAAAAGTTGCTGAAAGAAATGGCTGAAAAGGTCATGAAACAGAGAGAAAATGCTGTCTTGAGCGCGGAGTCAAGTTCCGAAAAAATTGTGTTATTGGAGTCAGACGAGAGCCAGCATTTAGCGATTAAGCAATATGCTGAGGAACTGGGTTTTACTTATATTGGCACAAGAGAGCTGATCATAGGGTTTAAGATTGGCTAAATGTAGGGCGTAGAGGGTGAGGACTCTGCGATTTAAAGTTAGATTTAGTAGTGTTTATGTCATAACCTAAAAAGCGAGACAAAAGTGAAACTAGAAAAAGCGGGCGTGGCTAAATGGCCAGAGGCGGAAGACGACGGGGCCAATGATGCGGCAGAGTGGGATGGTGCCAAGGCCGTTGCGCGAATCAAAAGAGTGTGAACCTTCGCGATTATCGCCAGAAACGAAGATTTCGCCAGTTGGGACGACGAGATCTACTTCACCTTCAGTGAACTTTTTGGGACCATCAGTGTCGCTGACACGGGTCAGGCTGTCTGGGCTAAAGCCTTTGGGGTTGTCTTTGTTGTAGACTTTGAGCTCGCCATTTTTAACGACGACGCGTTCACCTGGAAAAGCGATGACGCGTTTAATAATGTATTGGTCTTGGACGTCTTCTTTGACGCCACAAGTGAGCGGGCCGGAGACGGGGCCATTAGCAAAAACGATAATTTGGCCACGCTCGGGAGCGTATTCGTGGCCGAGAAAATGAGACCAGGTGACTGGCACGCGGCTAACGATGACGCGATCTTCACCATGTAAGGTGTTTTCCATGCTGACCCCAACTACATTGTAAGAGCGGAAGACGAAGGCGTTGAGTAAAACAGTGCCGCCGACCACACAACCAGCAAAAACTAAGAGGCTGAGGGCGTCTTTTAGCAGGGGGTGTTTCTGGAAAAACTTAAGTTTATTGTCCATGTTAACTATTGTATCACCAACTGTTATTTTTTGGCCAGAAATGATAAAATGCTAACATGAGTGATTTTATTTTTATCCGCAAAAGCCGCAATTTGCTCAGCTCGGTTTTGCATGTAGTATTGAACATTTTGCTGGGTATGAGCTCGATTGCGCTAACAGTGATAACTGGAAGTTGGTTGTTTGGTATTTTGTTGGTATTGCTTTCGAAGTGGCGAATGTTCGCGGTACGTCCGTATTATTGGTGGCTGAATATCAAATCTAATTTGGTAGATTTGATTGTGGGCTCGAGTTTCGTGCTGGTTGCGTTTTCGGCCGGGACGACGGTGTTGCCAATTCATATTATTTTGGGTTTTTTGTATGCAGCCTGGCTGGTGGCGCTAAAACCGTTATCTTCAGAGTTGGCAACTAAGGTGCAGGCGCTAGTGGCAGTGTTTATAGGCGCAACCAGTGTGACGTTATTGTTTGCGGGCTGGCCGTCGATCGCTCTAGTGACAGCTAGTTTTGTGATTGGTTATGGCGCGAGCAGGCATGTGATTGTGCAGAGTGAAGACAAGAATTTTGGCTTGATTAATTTGATTTTTGGTCTTTTGCTTGCGGAAATTGCGTGGATTAGCCATTCTTGGTTGATTGTTTATAGTTTTGGCGAAAGCGGCATAGTGGTGCCACAGCTGGCAATTTTACTGACATTATTTACATTTGCTTTTGGTAATGTCTATTTATCTGTTTTAAAAAATGATGGTAAAATCAAGGCCGAAGTAATTTTGCCAGTGGCATTTAGCCTACTTCTGGCCGTGATTATGGTGTTGTGGTTTAGCAACCCAATCTTTAACGTTTAGTTTTTCCAGGATTTTTTGGGGCGCAGATTGATGCGGAAATGAACAGGGGAAAAATTGATTGCATTCTTTTGGAAGCTTTTGACGGCGAAGAAAAGAGTAATGATAGCGCTGATGATAATAATAGAAAGACCAATTAGTAGCTCGTGGAGGGGGAGGGTGCCAAGGGCGCTACGAATCATGAGAGTGATAGGAGCAGAAAGTGGGAAGAAGGATAGAGCGTAGGTGAGCAGGCTGGCGGTGGGAGCGAGGATGCTGCTCATGAAGAAGAAGGGTAAAACCATGCCGATGACTGAGACGGCCATGTATTGGGATGCTTCTCTGGCAGTAGAGACGAGCGAACCAACGAGGCAGGAACAGCTAGCAAAGAGGATATAAGAAGTTATGAGCAGAAGCAAGTTGGTGATGATGTTGACTGGGTTGATTTCTATAATGCTGAGGAAATAAGCGATGGTAGGGTTGGCGCGATTAAGGACGATAATCGAGACGACCGGGATGATAAAGACGGCAATTTGGAGAAAGCCGAGTAAAATCATGGAGATAATTTTGCCAACGATGAGGTCACGGGCAGAAATAGCAGTAAGAATCATTTCGCTGATGCGATTTTCTTTTTCTTCGGTGACGGCAAAAAGTAGGCGATTGCCAAAGACGCTGATAAGGATGTAGAAAATGGCCAATACGGCAAAGGGGAGAATGGCCTGGCCGAGCAAGTTGACTTCTTTGCCGTCTTTGTCTAGGTTGATAGATTTAAAAGATAGTGAGCCACTGAGGATGGCGGCATAGGTGGGATCGATTTTTTGAGTGGCGATGGAGCCAAGCAAAGAACGTAAGGGGGCTTCGAGCGAGGTAGTGATAAGCGAGCCGTTGGAGGCGGGGGTGTAGAGCTCGATGGGCTTGGAGAGGTCGGCAGGGACAAAATAATAGACGTCGATCTTTTGTTTTTTGATGGCCTCAATGCCAGCGGCTTTGTTGGCGAAGGTAGTGAGCTTGAAGGGCTGGTCTTTGGGCTTGGCGGCTAAGATGGGGGCAGTGAGCTTGGTTTGGTCGGTGATGCCGAAGGTTTGAGAAAGGTCGGTTTTGGCCATGGCCGCGGTAGTATTATAGCTGTCAAAAGCGCTGAGCGCTGTGATACCTAGAATTAATAATGGCACAATGAGAAGCGCGATCCAGAAGGAAGGTTTTTTGAGTTGGCGCATGACCTCAAAGCTAACGACGGTTTTGATATGGTGTTTCATAGATTTCCTCCGTAGACTTGGACGAAGATCTCGTCAAGGGTCTGGTTGTTAAACTGTTTTCTGATGTCGGAAATTTTGCCATAGGCATGAGCGACGCCGTCTTTGAGTAAAATTGCGCGGTCGCAGAGACGCTCAACTTCATCCATGTAATGGGTAATCATAATAATAGCAGTGCCCTTTTGGTGAAGTTGATCAATGATGTCCATAAGTAATTTGCGATTGACCGGGTCAAAACCTTTGGTGGGCTCGTCTAGAATGAGCAGATCTGGGTCGTCCATAATAGTAATGCCAAGCTGGACTTTTTGTTGTTGGCCGGTGGAAAGTTTTTCGGTTTTTTCGTTGGCCTTATCTTCGATGCCAACTTTCTTGAGATATTTAAGCGCCCAAGCTTTGGGGTTTTTGACGCCTTTGAGACGGCCAAAATAGACAAAAGTATCGATCACAGTTTCTTTTTTGTAGAGACCGCGTTCTTCTGGTAAGTAGCCGACTTTAATTTTGCTACTTGGATGATATGGCTGGCCGTCAATTAGCAGTTCCCCGCTGGTTTTGGGCAGGAGATTGAGCAAGGTGCGAATGGTAGTGGTTTTGCCGGAGCCGTTGCTCCCGAGTAGGCCGAAGATTTCTCCCCGATAGACGTCGAATGAAAGGTCTTTGATGACGGTTTTGTCGCCAAATTTCATTTGGAAATTTTTAATAGAAATGCATTGTTTCATGTATTTAGTATAGCAGTAATTAGGGAGAAAAGGTTGATAAACTTTAAACCAGTTGCTTGGCGTTTTGAATAATTTCTTTGAATTTTTCTGGGCCAATAATTCGGATGATCTTGCGTTGGATTTTAGGAAAATTCTTGAAAATTTGTGAGTCGGAATGATGAACGTCGGTGCCAAGAAAATCGACGTAATCATGTTTTAATAGGTATTTAGTTAATTTTTTGGCGGAGCGACCATATTGTCCGGTGATGCTACCATAGTTGACCTGGAAGAGTAAACCATTATCTTTGAGCTGATCGACAAGTCGATAATCTTTTTGGAAATAAATATAGCGTTCGGGATGCGCTAAAATTGGGGTGATGTTTTTGATTTTTAAATTGTGCAATAAGTCTTTGAGGCCTTGAAATTCGGCATAAAAAGGTAGCTCAAAGAGAAGAAAATGGTTTTTGGCGAGTTTGATTTCTTTGTTTTTCACGAGAGCTGCTATTTTGGGGTCGATTTGCACCTCGTTCCAAAGATGAATTTTGATTTTAAGCCCGGCTTTTTTTGCCGCTTGCTTAAGTTTTCTAAGTGAGGACTGTTTGGTTTTGTTATCTGGACAGTAATCGCTGTCTGCTATGTAATGAGGAGTGCACAAGACTTCCGAAAAGCCTAATTGCTCGAGTTGTTGTAAAATCTTGATACTTTCGTGAAGACTTGAGCTTCCGTCATCTAAATTTGGCAAGACGTGAAGATGCGTGTCGATCATTAGAGATAGTATTTATTATATTTATTTTTATGGATTTTTTCTGCAACTTTGTTCAGGATTACGCCGGCGATATCGGCTTCGACGTTTTGAAGAGATTTTTTGGCTTCGGAAAGATTTTCGATGGTGGTTTCTCCACTACCGCACACGATAATAGTGCGTTCAGCTTTTTTTGCCATAATGATTGAATCCGAGAGATCTTCTATCGGCGTGCCGTCTAGAATAATATAATCATACTTGGTACGCACTTTGCCAAGAAGAGATTCCATATCGCGAGAATCTAAAAGTTCACTGGGGTTTGGAGGAGTAGCGCCACGGGGCATAATAAAGAGGTTGGCGGTTTTGGTGGCTTGAATGTAGCTGGGGTATCTGGTGTGAGCGTGATCAGCGAGTAGATTAGAAAGGCCTTTTTCGTTGGAAATGCCGAATATCTCATGTTGACAACCAGCGCGCATATCGCAGTCTATTAGTAAGACTTTTTTGTTGGTTTTTGCAAAAGTAGCGGCAAGGTTGCTAGAGACGAAGCTTTTCCCTTCGCTTGGCGAAACACTGGTAATGAGGGCTATTTTGTTGGTTTTTCCGTCTAGCGAAAAGTGTAAATTGGTGCGGAGGGTGCGGAAATCTTCGCTAATGCGTGATTTAGGATCGGTGTTTACTACGAGCTCCTTGGTTTTTTGTAGAATCAAAGCGCGTTTTGTGGAAGTAGGCTTTTTAGCTTTTTTGGTATTTTTTGGAGTGATGTGTTTGCGCACTTTGCCTACAAAGGGCAATTTGATGTATTGTTCGATTTGTTCGACGGTTTTGATGGTGCGATCAAAATAGAATTTAACAAAAATTGTCATGCTGGCAATTAATAAGGCGGCTGCGAGAGAAATTAATTCTTGCTTGGGGATATTGATGTTATGTGGTGTGGTGGGAATGACCGCATGGTCGAGCAAATTGACGTTTTTGACGCCATAAAGGGCACTGATTTCTTTCACGAAGACATTGGCAGTGGCGTTGGTGATTTTTTGAGCGGTTTTGGGTTCGGCATCTTTTGCGCTGATTTCGATAATTTCGGTGTCTTTGAGGTTGGCCACGTTGATTTTTTGCGATAATTGAGTATAGCTGATGTCTAATTTTAATTTTTGTTTGACTTTGTCTAGCACGCGATGCGATGTGGCTACTTTCGTATAGGTATCGATGAGATTTTTGTTGGTCAACACTTCGTTTTGAGTGATGGTAGAGGTTTGGTCGCTGCTTAAGATGATAGAAGCCTGAGATTTATACTCTGGGCGCTGCACGAAAAAGATAAAAAATGAAGCAGCGGCAAAAATAGTGGTTGCAATGATGACGAAATGAAGACTAAATTTTTTGAAATAATCGAATAGCTCTTTGAGGTTGATTTCTTCCATATTTTTTATTATAACATACTTTATGCTATTTTGTAAATACTGATACTATATTTTTGACAAAAAAGAAAAATATAAGCTAAAGAATTTTTATTAAAGGCAAAAGGCGTCAAGCACGGCGCGAGCTTCGGTGGTAGTTTTGGTGTTCATTAGTTCGGCGCGCAGTGCGGAAGCGCCGGGGAAATTGTTGATATAAATCTTGAAGAAATGTTTGAGGGGTTCAAAAGGATATTTTTGGCCACGACTGTTGGCTTTAGCGGCTTGCTGGTCGTGGAGATCTAGATGGAGGCGAAGGAGTTGGAAGAGTTCTTTGCTGCTAGCTTGGTAGGATTGGTCACCTTTAAAACAAAAAGGATTTTGGAAGACGCCACGGCCAATCATAAAACCATCGACGGTGGGGTATTTTTGATGGAGTGCGTGGGCGTGGGCGCGGTCTTTTATATCGCCATTAATGATCAGTTTGGTGGTGGGGGCGATTTGGTTGCGCAATTTAATAATATCTGGTATGAGCTCAAAATGGGCGGGAACTTTGCTCATTTCTTTGCGCGTGCGGAGGTGAACGGTGAGAGCGGGAAGTTGCTGCTTTAGCAGGAATGAAAGCCAGGTTTTGTATTCTTCGACGGCGGTGAAGCCGAGGCGAGTTTTGATGGAAACGGGCAAGTCGGTGGCAGCGCGGGCGCTGGCAAGACATTCGAGAGCAAGTGTGGGGGTTTTGATCATGGCGGCGCCACCGCCGGTCTTATTGACGTGCTTGTCTGGACAGCCCATATTGATATCTAATCCCTGAAAACCGAGCTTCTTGAGCGCGGAAGAAAGTTCCGAAAAATGAGCAGGATTTTTGCCCCAAATTTGGGCGATAATAGGATATTTAGTGCCTTCGCCTGGGGCAAGAGTGAGGCGCTCGAGAGCATTGGCCTGGCCGGCAGAAGCAAAACTGGAGACATTGGTGAATTCAGTAAAAAATAGATCTGGGGCGCTGGCGGTGGCTACGACTTGACGAAAAACAGCATCGGTGACGCCCTCCATAGGGGCGAGGATGAGAAATGGGGTGGGTAGCTCTTGCCAAATGTTCATTTTGATATTATAGCATAGGCCAAAGCAATTAGCTATGAAAAAGGCGGGCCAATTGGCCCGCTGATGGGTGGGGGTGTCCTAGTCGCGTTTAAGTGCGGCCGGAGCCTTTGCAGGTAGGACAGATTTGGCTTGGTGCTAAAAAACCTCCAACTATTTTGCCGGTACCTTTGCAAGTAGGACAAGTTTGTTTAGCGCAGCAAGCCGTAGCGGCTGCAGCCGTTAGGTGCGGTCTCCTGCAGATTGGGCAAGGATAAGTCATGCATGATTCCTCCTTTCCAATGGATTGGCGCTCTAGAGTTTTTCATCTAGGGCTTGCGCTAAATTGAAACATAAAATTATGCCCTAAAAAGCGTATTTTTGCGACATAAAATCTATGTTCTAAAGAGCGCACTTCAAGTTGAAACATAAAATTTATGTCCCGGAAAGAAGTATAAGATATCTGTTAGTTTTCTGCAAGCACAAGCTCGATGAAAGATTTGATGTCTTTGAAATTGCGGGTGGGGTCTGGCTCGAGGCTGAGTTCGGGCTGGTCGAGAAAAGCGAGGGTTTTGATCTGTTGATAGACAATTGGCGTGAGTTTGTGCGCAAGGTTGCGGTGGTCGAGATCGATGGCTTTGTCGTAGACTCGACCGTCGGCGTCTGGTATGACGAAGAGAATGTGGGCGCGTGAAATTTGGTATTTGTTGAAAGTGGGCGAGGCACTTAAGAGCATTTGGTAAAATTCGAGCTGCAGGGCATATTTGAATAGTGTGGCGCTGGAGTCCCAGTTTTTTTCGTCGTATTTGCTGGTTTTGAAATCATAAATTTCGATAGTTTTGTTGGCGTGATCGATTTGGATATGGTCGATTTTACCGGTGATAGGGATATCGTTTATGGTGAGATTTTCATGGTACAGGTTGACCTCGGCGCGGGCGTCTGGAGCGCGGAGCAAAGTTCCGAACTTTTTGATCGAAGCGGCCAGCGAGGCGAGACCTTTTTCGCGCACAAAATCAATTTCTTCAGGAAGCAGAGAGACTTCAGTAAGTTTTTGGTTAAAGAATTCAAAGGCTTCTTCGTCGGTAATTTTTTGGTTGGTGATTTGTTCAAAGGTGGCGTGGATGAGATTGCCAAGAACGATTTTGGGCGAGGCGGGCTCGGACGGGGCGCGTAAAACTTTGTTGCGGTAGAGCGCCATTGGTCCGCTGTAAATAATGTCTATGAAGCTGGTGAGGTCGGAGGCGGTGAGATGGTAGTTTTCGAGACGGCTAAGCAGTAGATCGCGAATTTCTGGCGCGGGAGATTTGTAGCTTGCGAGCCAACTTTTTCTAAGGTCAGTTTTGATTTTAGCGGGATCGAGTTCTTCGTAGTGAGTGGTAATTTGTGGGCTTGGCAAAAGCGGAGAGAAAAGCTGGTCGCCCTCGGTGTATTCTTTGAGGTATTGTAGGCGTCCGGGGCTTTGCGCGAGATAATTTTTGAGCGAGTTGGTCATGGTGATAGATTTTTCAGCACGAGTAAGAGCGACGAAAAAGAGGCGGAGCTTTTCGTCTTCGGTGGCGCCAGTATGGCGGATGTGCGTGAGGTTTTTGGGTAGAGCGAGGCGGTTGTCGTTGCCTTTGGCGTTGCCCCAAGCCAAATCGTCTGTGGCGACCAAAAAAACGTGTTTAAATTCGAGGCCTTTGGACTTGTGCGCGGTGAGAATTTGGATGGCGCTGGCAGAATCTTGATAAGGGCTGGTGTTGGTGATAGTCTGGCCGGCATTGGTGTAATCTTCTAGAAAGGCGATAAGGTCGGCGAGCTTGGGGTTGGGTTGGCGGAGATAGTCACGCAGGGTTTCGCGCAGAACGAAAAGGTTTTCATAGAGAGTATAGGTGGTATAGTCCGCGTCTTGATCTTGGGTATAAAATTCGAGGAAGGGAGAGCGAAAATCTTGGAGCGGGGCGGTGCCGATGAGATAGTCAAAGAAAAGCTCGAGTGGGGTATCGAAAGAAACGGCAGTAAGATTGGCAAAGAATTGGGCGATTCTTTGAAGCTCGGGCTGGTCGGACTTGCTGAGATATTCGAGCGCGGATTTTTTGTCTTCGCGGGCTGTTTGAATGATTTCGATGATGAGCAGAGGCGAAATTTGCCAAAATGGGAAGTGAAGGATTTCTGGTAAGTAGTGTGAAGCCGGCAGACCATTGGCAAGGCCATAGATGAATCTGGCCAGGATGAGGAGTTGATGAATGCGGTGGTCTTCTAGGACGTTGTCGCGTTTTTCGTAGGCGATTTTGAGGTCTTTGTAAGATTTGAGATAAGGCAAAAGCGGTGCAATAAATTTGTGTTTGGGTGTGATGATGGCGATATTATGAAGAGCTTCGCCTTGTTTGACGAGCTGATGGATTTGTTCGGCGACCCAAGAATACTCTGCGTCGGCAGTGAGGAATTCGTGGCGATAAAGATGCGTAGAAGAATCGTTTTGGCGAATAGCTTGGTCGCGTTTGGCAGTAAGGATTTTGTCGATATTGTGATGCTTGGCAAAGCTGGATTCGATTTGGTCGGCAATTTGGTGAGAAAAATCGAGAATCTCTTGAGTGGAACGGTAATTTTCGGTGAGGGTGATGATTTTGGCCTGGTAATAATCAGCAAAATCCAACATATTGGAGACGTTGGCGCCTTGGAAGGCAAAGATGGCTTGATCGTCGTCGCCGACGGCCATGATGAGCGGTTTTTCGTAGTCAGTGAGGAGTTTGACTAGCTCAAATTGAGATTGGTTAGTGTCCTGAAATTCATCGAGTAAGATGTATTGATAGCGTTCGGAGAGGCTGAGGCGGAAGCCGCGATCGTTTTTGAGAGCCTTGATGGCTTCTTCGATCATATCGGCGAAGTCGTAGAGACCATCGGCAGCGAGAGCTTGGTCATAAGCTTTGAGAATACCTGCGAGACTGGCGAGCTTTTTGTTGGCGATGTAATTTTTGGGACGATAGTTCCCCGCTTCGTCGCGTTCGAAATTTTTCTTGAGCCAGGCGTTGAGTGGCGAAACGGAAGGTTTCTCCTTGGCGTTTTCTTGGTCGATAAGTTTACTAAGTTCGCGGAGCCAGGTATTAGCTTCGGGCTCGATGTTTTTAACTATGGGCTGATCGGAACTGTATTTGGCAAAAATTTCTAGAGCGGGCTGGTAGATTTGCGTGATAATATCGTCGTATTTCATGCGCGGTTTAAGTTGGAGAAAAACAGGGGTAATTTCGGAGCTCAGCTCCGCGCTCAAGAGCAGATTTTGTGCAGCGATTTTGGCCAAATCATCAGCCGTGAGACGGGCGGATTTGACAGATTTAATCGTATCGGAGATATCGGCGATATTGGCGGAGCGCAAGATATCCATGGCCGGTAATTGCTCGACAATCTGCTTGATAATTTTGTGTTGCAAGACCGGGCTGGCGGGATTATCCAAGACGCGAGAAAAAGTTTCGGCGTAATTTTTGTATTGGCTGAGAATATCCGCGCCGAAAGCATGGTAAGTATGGATGTTGATTTGGCTGGCGGCTGGGCCCACGATAGAAAGCAAACGTTGACGCATATTAGCAGTGGCGGGCTCGGTAAAAGTGAGGCAGAGGATGTTGTCTGGATTGGCGTCGGTAGTCTTGAGAATGTGAGCGACTTTGGCAGAAAGGAGTTGGGTTTTGCCGGTGCCAGGGCCAGCGAGCACTAATAATGGACCGTCTAGATATTCGACGGCGGATTGTTGAGATTGGTTGAGATTCATAAGTTTAGTATAGCATTGCTTAGAAAAGTTTTGTTTTTGTTTGATGATGTGCTAAACTATAAGCATGATAAATCTTGGGCAAAGCAAAAAGAATCTCTCTCTCTCTCTCTCTCTTAGTTAAGAAATTATTTCAGAAGCTTGATTTTAACTTTTTTGGCCCGCTCCGGGCCGCTTGGGCCAAGTCTTTAGGGCCAAAAAAGTCTAAAATCCAAGCTTCTGTTTTCCTGGCTCTAACATGCCTAATCTTCTTCTCTACCCTTATCTGCCTATTCATCACTACTACCCCACCCGCCTTTGCAGATAATACTACCACCATGTCCGTCAACGTATCATCAGTCCTATCTATG
>CAMBYK010000011.1 GCA_945872155.1 uncultured Candidatus Saccharibacteria bacterium | reverse complement strand
CTAGAATACAGCCCCATTCCTTTTTGTGCTCGGCTAAGCAGACTCTTTTTCGGCGCCTTTGCCGTGCTCTTTTGGCTCCCCGCGGCCTTAGATTTTTTACTAATAATCTGAGTTTTTTTCGCAGTTTTCTTCATAGTCTACCGCTATTATAGCATATCCTTTTTATAATTTTCAGTAGGTTTAATGGCAAATTAGTAAAAACCCACCACTTTCTCTTCCTCTATTTTTATGTTAAAATAGCCCCATGAAATTATCCGAAGAACTTACTTGGCGCGGATTTGTCGCCGAGACCACCATCAAAGATCTCACCACCCTTGATCAGGCCCCTCGACATTTCTATTTTGGCGCCGATCCTTCCGCTGACTCTTTGACTATTGGCAACCTGGCCGCCCTCATGATGTGTGCCTGTTTTATCCGCCACGGCCATCACCCTCATTTTTTGGTCGGCGGTGCCACTGGGCAGATTGGTGATCCAAAAGACAACGGCGAAAGGGAACTGAAGCCCTTAGAAGAGGTAGAGCATAATAAAAAAGCGATTGCTGCCCAAATTATTCGCGTCACTAATTCCGATCCAGCCCTCAGATTACTAGACAACTATGACTGGTTCAAAGACATTCAATTCTTGCCGTTCCTGCGTGAAATTGGCAAGGCTTTCTCTATGACTCAGCTCCTAGATCGTCAATTCGTCCAAGCTCGTATCGGTGAAGGCGGCTCGGGCATTTCTTACGCCGAATTTTCCTATACTTTGATTCAGGGCTATGATTTTCTGCATCTCTACCGCAATTACGGTGTAGATTTGCAACTTTGCGGCGCGGATCAATTCGGCAACTGCACCTCTGGCATTCATCTCATTAAGCGCCTCGAAAACGCCACGGCTGATGCCTTTTCTTGCCCATTGGTCATCGATCCTGCTAGTGGCCGTAAATTTGGCAAATCCGAAGGTAACGCCATTTGGCTCGACAGCAAAAAGACCTCCATTTTCGATTTCTATCAATTTTGGCTCAATCAGCCCGACAGCTCGGTAGAGTATTTACTCAAAATTTACACCACCATAGATAAATCTACGATAGAAGATTTGCTTACACGCCATGCCGAAAATCCCGCCGAGCGCCTTGCACAGAAAGCCCTCGCTAAGGCCGTCACGGAAATTGTCCACGGTGCCACTTCGGCCGAAGCGGCCGCCAACCTCACCGAATTACTTTTCGGCGGCAAAGACATCAACACTCTTTCCGAATCTGCCATTGCCGAAATTTCCATGATGATTCCATCCTGCCCGCTGAGCAACACTTTGGTGGACACTTTAGTATCTACTGGTCTTGCTAGCAGTAAAACTGTCGCACGCCAGCTCATCGAGCAGGGGGCCATCTCCGTTAATGGCGTCAAAACTGTCGCTGACACTACTATAGCTTCTCTCTCTATTATCAAAAAAGGGAAGAATAAATTTGCACTAGTCAAATAAAATAACAAGGAGAACCATGAAAAAAGTTTTAAGTTTCGACGTCGACCAAACCCTCAATGTCGCCAAAACCCCAATTACTGACGAAGTCGCTAAGCTACTCATTAGCTGCCTCAATAATTTTGAAATTTGCCCGATTTCCGGCCAAAAATTTGACCAATTTTTGATTCAAATTGTTGACCGTTTAGTGGACAATGGCGTCAAGCCGGCAGAACTCACACATCTTCACCTTTTTGTCGCTCAAGGCACTCAGTATTACCGCTATGTTCCTACCGGTGACACCTATAATCCAAACGATTGGCAACAAGTTTATAATTTCCCTCTTACTGCTGAACAAGTAGCAAAAATTACTGCCGCTCTTTCACAGGCCGCTCAAGAGCTTAACCATTGGGAAGAAGCTTCTTTGGCTGAAGGTGATGAGATTATCGAAAATCGTCTTTCCCAAGTCACTTTCTCTGCTCTTGGCCAAAAAGCTACTACCGAAGAAAAATACGCTTGGGACCCAGACCATAAAAAACGCGAAGCTATCGTTGCTCGCGCCAAAGAGCTTGCGCCCGAATTTGATTACGAAATCGGTGGCACCACCTCTATCAATGCCTTTGTTCCAGGCATGAATAAAGTCTTTGGCATGACCCATTTGATGGAAGAACTGAATGTTCAGAAATCCGATATTCTTTACTTTGGTGATATGACTCAGCCGGGGGGTAATGATTATCCAGTCGTCCAGATGGGTGTCCAGACTATCACGGTCCGCAATCACGAAGATACTTCTTTTGCCCTCCGCGGTATTTTGGGTGTATTATAGGCATGCTTATTGCTAATCAAAAACCCTGGCCTTTCAGTCGGGGTTATTGATACTCAGGCCTGGTTTATTCGCCTTTTCAAAATTCTTGTGCTATCATAAATTCATGAAAACTTACATCGTGGGCAACTGGAAGATGAACTTTACAGTAGGCGAATCTTCTATCTATCTTCACAAAATTCTTCGCAAGCTCAAAAATTACCGCGATATCGAGGTGATTATTGCGCCATCGCTGACTTCTCTGCAACCGCTCGGCCTGCAGATCGACCGCAAAAAAATCCGCCTAGCCGCACAGAATTTTTATCACCGCGATTTTGGCGCTTATACTGGCGAGACCTCCATCAGCCAGCTGCGTGGACTGGTTGATTACGCCATCGTTGGTCATTCCGAACGTCGCCATATTTTCAAAGAAACCGACAAAGATATCCGTCAAAAAGTTGCCGCCGCTTTGCGCAGCAAAATTACCCCGATTCTCTGTATTGGCGAAACCGCTAACGAGCGCACCTATGGCGAAACCAACGACGTTATTCGCGATCAGCTTTTAGGCGGTCTCGCAGACGTCTCACTCGAAGAAGTCGAGCAAGTTATTATCGCCTACGAGCCGGTCTGGGCCATCAGCTCTACCGGTGAAGCCCGCTTGGCTATGCCAGACGAAGTTTCTGCCGCGGTCCAGCAAATTCGCGCCGAGCTCACTTCTCTTTATGGTGCAAAAATCGCTGAAAAGGTCATTATTCTTTATGGTGGTAGCACTAATCCCGCTAATGCCGGCGCCTACCTCACTATCCCAGGCGTCAATGGCCTAATGATTGGCAATTCTAGTTTGATTTTGGACCAATTTGTTGATATTATTGAAATAGCTAAACGGGTTCAATCATGAAAAACACTCCAACCAATCCAACTCTTGCTCGTGGTAAATATATCGACTTCGCCCCTGTTTCTCGCACCCAAAAACCTGCCACAGCAGCGCCTCGTCGCCCGGCTACACTTACCAGATCGGCCGCCCATTCAGCCCCCAAGCCAACTGCTCGTCCCGGCGTGATTTCTAGCCAAACTGCCGTGGTGCGCAAATATTCCGAAACCACCACTATTCTTTACCCAAACCTAAAAGACTCCAAGCTCACCGTCGGAGAGGCTGTGGCTAAGCATCAGTCCGCCCAGCAGCCTATTGAAAACTTTACGCATCAAACCAGCCAATCCGCCCAGCAACCCTCGAGCGATCAAGCTCATCGCTCCCCTGTCGAGCCTCAGACTCGTCAAGAGCAACACTTGGCTAGCTCAGCTCAAGAAGAGTCTTTTGTCGCCGTCAGAAAAGCTCAGTCTCGTGCCGAAACCGCTCCATCTCCTGCAGTCCGTCAAACCCCCGCTCCATCCCCTGTAGTCCGTCAAGCCTCCGCTCCGTCCTCCGCAGCTAGCCAAACTTCCGCTCCGGCAGAGCACGTCGCGACTTTATCAGAAGCTCCAGATGCTAACCGCTTTGTTTTAGGTGGCAAGTCGCCGTTTATTACTAACAAGGTCGAAAAACGTCCGCTCTCCTCTTCAATTCCAGAAGGCTATCGTGCCGGGCATAAAAATATCTATTCCAAATCCGCCACGGCCGTTCAGACCACCAAGGCCCCATCGAACACCATTATTGTCGATCAGCGCAAAAACAGCATCAGCCTCGCCATAGCTATTATTTTAGTACTGATTCTCGGTTCCGTCGTCGGCGCTATCGCGTACTTGGCTTTCTTCCAATAAATTATCTTTTAGCTTTTTTACCTACTTCCTTTTGTTGGATAAGATTTTGATAACTCTTTGGATATTTACTGTAAACAAAAAAACTACTTCTCTAAGTAGCTTTATTTTTGGTGCGAGTGGAGAGAATCGAACTCTCATCTCAAGTTTGGAAAACTTGCATACTAACCGCTGTACTACACTCGCAGCTTCTGGGGTGAGCGATGGGGGTCGAACCCACGACCTCTTGGACCACAATCAAGTGCTCTAACCAACTGAGCTACGCTCACCGCATAATCAGATTATATCACACTCCGCTGCCCCTTGCCAAGATTTTTATATTGACAAAAGTGCACTATTGTGATACAATAGATAAAGAATTTTTATATATTACGATTGGGAGGGAATTATTATGAGTAAAAATTCAACCATGCCTCAAGAAGGCAAGCCCCTTTTAAATGGGGAAAACATAAAGGATTTCAGCCAGCAGACCGTGGTGTTTATCAATAAAGCCTCGGTGTCAGTAAAAGACTTTACTGAAATAGCCGTGATGCTTCTTAATACTAACGACTATTTCAGAAAACACATTCAGGCTGCCCTCGATGGCGAAAAAACTGCCAAGTGCAGGCCTAAAAGTCATTCATTAAAATAATCCTTCGTACACCCGGCCAAGTGCCGGGTTTTTCCTTTTTCTCCAGGTAAGATATAATAGACCAAATGGAAGAAGACACTAGAAATCTCATCGATTCGCTGAAAGGCCTCAGCAACGAAGCCGTTAAGGCACGCCTAGCCCAGTCTCGCAGCAGCCTCGAGGTCGCTATTTTTAATGTCGAGCATGATTTTAATGCTGGCACTATCGTCCGCAGCGCCAATAATTTTAACGTCGCCAAAGTCCACATTGTGGGTCGGCGCAAATACAATCGTCGCGGCGCCATGTGTACCGACAAGTATCTCGAAATCTGTTATTGGCCTACAATAGAAGAATTTTTTGCCGACCAGCGCGCCAGACAGCGCGAGGTTGTCGCTATCGAAAACAACACCGAACGCGCTCAGCCACTAGCCCAAAAAAGGTTTTCCCCTCACACCACGCTGTTATTTGGCAGCGAGGCCAGCGGACTGCCATCCGAAATCCTCGCCCAGCCCAGCACCGAGCAGCGGCTTGCTCTAGATAATCCTCACCCCACCGAGCAACAACCCACTGCGAGTAGTTCCCGCTCTATAGGGCAGCAACCCACAGCAAACAACCCCCACCCTACCGGGTATCAGATCGCCGCAGACGACGTCCGTTTCATCGAATCTTTCGGCTCTACCAGATCAGTCAACGTCGGCGTGGCCGCCGGCATCGCCATGTACGAATGGGTCAGGCAAGTGCGCCTATGAGCAAAAAACCACCCCTGGGTTTTATCTCTTTTTTGCGCAAGTTTGACCGTTCCGTTCCTTGGTTCAAGGTTTTGTGTCTTATCTTGATTGGCGCCGGTCTTCTCTGTGACATCTGGCGCGCTTCTTTGTCACCCACTCCTGTGCACATTTCGCATTATCCGCTTATCTCTGATGCAGCCATGCGGCCACTCTATGTGCGCCGCAATCTTACCGGCAAAAAGCTCATTGCCCTCACTTTCGACGACGGCCCCGTTGCTGACGTCACTCCGCAGCTGCTAGGGCTTTTACGTCAAAAAGCCGTGCGCGCCACCTTCTTTATGTTGGGCTCTAGGATGGCTGCTTTTCCAGATGTCGCCAAGCAGGTTGCTTATGACGGCCATGAGATCGAATCCCACACCATGAACCACCGCAATCTTACCCAGCTTCACCCCAATGATATTGCCTACGAAGTTAATGCGGCCGTGGACGCTCAAAAAGCCATACTTGGTACCGAGCCCTGGTTAGTTCGCCCACCGTATGGGGCTATTAATCCGTCCGTTCGCGCCAATATCCGACAGCCACTTATGCTTTGGAATATCGATTCCGAGGACTGGAAACTTCGCGACCCTGCTCAAATTCATGCTAAAACTATGGCACAGGTCAAAGATAGCGGCATCATTCTTATGCACGACGTCTATTCTTCCACCGTGGCAGCAGTCGGTCCGCTGATCGATGCCTTACGTTCGCAAGGCTATGAATTTGTCACCGTCAAAGAATTAGTCGAGCACCGGCAAATCAGCCTGGTTCCAGGCTACGCCTACGGCAATTTCTCTGAGCTTTAATAGTTCGGTAAAATTATTCCAAATAAAGCGCCAAAGAAGACCGTCACAAAACCCCAATTCAATTCTAGAAAATGGAAACCCCCGCATATCAAGCGGGGGTTCGAGGATTATTTTGTTATCTTAGACATTGACCTGTAGGCCAGCGTCAATTTGCAGATGAAGTGGCCAAGTTTTACCAAAGCCACTGTTAATCCGATTAGGAGAAACAAATATATTGCTCCTCCTGGGCTTTCTAGGTCAGTTTTTGTTGGCCCTAAGCCGCTACGCTCTATGGCGTTTGCGACTGTTGGGTCCAGCACCATCGCCAGCCCGATAACAGCCACCAGCGCAGGAACGATATAAATCGTTTCCTTGCTGGTCTTTCTGCCCATGGCTTTTGGGTTTGCATCCCAAATACCGGCTATAACTAATAAAAATAATCCTGTAATCATTACCATAATTTCCATTCTTTGTCCCTCCAGACATACATTCGTGCGTAGTTGCATTCTCTTCTGTGCTCTGGTCTCTAGCTTTTACTGAAACCAGCTTTTTAATTATAGCACACAGCCCTCAAAAAGTCAATGCTTATATCTTGAATCACAACACTGCGCAAACAGAGTCGCCAAGCTCAAAATCTAGCTTTGACAAAGCCGCTTTCTCCCCTTACAATCAAATGAGTTCGTCTTGCCAAAATGAAAGCACCTTATTAGAAAAATCCAAGCTCGCATTTACATAGACGCCATCAGTTATCACTCGAGTACAAAAGGAGGGCAAAATGGTTCAAACAGCATATTCCTCGTCCCCAGATCAGAAAAAGCTCACTCGGGCGGCCGCGCACTCCATTAGGCGCGACCTTGAGCAACAAAAAATTTACCCACCACTGCATCTTGCAGATTTGATTATGCAAGAGGGCGACATCGGCCTTCGCCATCATTCTACTTTGTCTGCACAGTTTCGGCTTCACCCGCTGCCGGACGATGCTCTACACCAGATTGTGCTGAACGCACTCAAAGAAATTCGCTATCAGCAGATCCATAATTACGCGGAGTTTGTCGACAACGCATCGCATTTTCAGCCCAGCAAGTTGCTGCCGTTCCAGCTGGTTGGTTTTGATGAGGCCACCAGGGAGCTGCCTCTGGTGGAATCGATTCTTGAGACCCTGGGCATCGATACCTCTAGAATCAATCTCCTGGTTCTGCATATTAAATATCAAGAAGGTCAGACCGATTATATCCAGGCTTTTGCCGTGCGTTTTAGTGGTCATATTCTTTGGGAGGACTTCATCGCGGAGGTACTGCCGGACAATATCTCGCCAGCAAGCATTAGGGCTATTGTGGACAAAGTACGGAGTCAAGTTCCGTCAGGGTTTTTCTAGATTATCCCCGACCAGCGCATCGGGGATTTTCGCAAAAAATGTAAGTTTTATTCTCCAGGCTTTTTATGTTTACTGCAACGTAGCAAACTGGCCGTAATGCCTCTGCAATCACAACGTAGCAAACTGGTCGTAATACCTCTGCAATCTTGCGGGGTCGGTCGCAAAAGAATTGCCGTAGAAATAATCACAAAATTCTTCACGGGCGCGGCAGAGCTCTTTCAATACGCCAGGCTCAGCTTTGTGGCATTCGATAGTCAAATCAAATAGCTCAAGCGCGCGGTCAAAAGCCCCCTGAAACCTAGCTGGCTTGGTTTGGTTTTTTATTGCGCGTGAAACCTCGCTGCCGATATTCGCCATCTGAAAAGAAATACTATGATGGCACCAACTTTCAGCGAGTCCCTGGTGTTGAATTATTTGGTCCATAGCTTAACAATTGTTTTGATTTTTTCTTGTATAGCGATATCTTCAACGTCGCGGCTTCGGTTCCCCTGGCGGGGGCGGATATTTATCATTGAATCAAATTCGATGAAATCTTCGTCTGGGTCCTCTGGGTATAGATTTATTCCCCACAAATCATCTTGCTCGCTACCGTTGCTCAATAAAAGCTGCTCGAGATCAGCGTGCATATTCGCATCTATGGCGAGACTATTTTTTTTGACATCCACAACAGCTTTTATCATCGGCCCATCAAAAACGATATCGGAGCTTAGTAAGTCAGATTTTTTGATTGGTGTCTGAAGGACCTTCATATTTTTATAATATCACAGAATGAACGACTTAAGAATTGCTTGGGTGTTTCGTCTATCGCGTCGCACGCATTTGGCATTTTTGCGATACCCGCACATCGTGCTGCGATTGAGATAACTACTTTACAAACAAAAAGCGTAAACGGTGTATTGAGCTAGACCAAGGTATTGACAGTTTTTATTTGATATGATACAATAATCAAGTCATCTTTGCACTTTGGCAAAAATTCTGCAATAGGGAGGGATAGTATGGACAAGGTGAATACTATTACAGAACAAGAAGAAGAAAAGGAGCTTTCCAGAAGAATAGAATTTTCTCGGATGATTGACATCCCGGGCAAAACTGTCGTTGATATCAGGGATTTGTTTGACACCATTAAGGATCTCATGCGCAACGACCGAGAAGTTTTCAAGACTATTCAGTTGCTCGTAGAGCACGAAAAATCTCTACGCGCCATCGAAGACGGTCGCGCGCTTCAGGATAAGCATCCCGAGATGAAGTTCTCAAGGCACTAAAACATAAAGTCCTTGAGACGTTAAATTACAGGAATCCCGTCTGGCTTCATGCCGAATCCGATCTTGGCATCAAGCATTTATACAGACGGTTCTCAATAGCATTTTCTTCTTTGAAACCCCGGCATTTGCCCGGGGTTTTGAATTTTTTGACATAAGCGCAAAAGATACTAAAAGTATTGACTTTTTAGCAAAAGTGTGATAGAATTAGCACAGTCAATACGAGTTTTGAGGTAATAATCAACCCGTGTTCGGACGACCATTAAAAATCGAATCATCCCAGATACAAATTGTATCTGGAAGGAAGAAAAGGCGAAGAAGAAACTGCAACTGGTGGCACAGGCCACATATTTTTTGAAAGGGGGTACTCGCCATGAGTACAAAAAATAAGAAATCCCTCAAAGCCCGTTTTGTAGACTGGCTTTTAGAGGAAGAAAATCAGCCGGTTTCCGACCAGGAAGCTAAGCAATCAGCGCCTCAGGATTCTGATGAAGCTGAGATTAAGGAACAGCAAGTTGAAAAAACAGCTGTTTCAGAAGACACCGACACCCTACCAGGCGGCGTGGTTAAGGATCCAGAAGTGGACATCGTGGCCCCGCCCAAACAGGATGAGCCCGAAGAGGAGGACGACGAAGAAAACGAAGGCGACGACAAAAGCAATTTTCTTGCCGCAGTCATCGTAATCGGCATGATCGTGCTTCTGGCTCTTGGTATTACTAAGTGTCAGGCTAATCAGCCGACAAAGTCGGTCGACCTCGATTCCAAGGGTAGCGACGAAGCAATACTCCAGGTACAACTGGACGAGCTTCACCTCAAGAAATATGAGCACATCAGCTCGCTATTTCTCGAGGACTCAATGCCTTGGAATAACCAGGAAAGAGTTGCAGTCGCTGGGTTCAGCGACGCAACTGGTTTCCCAATCATCAACCTCTCAAAGAGAAGCTATTCCAAACAGGACATAGCCGCAATGAGAGAAAACATCACCGAAAGGATTTTCAGAGATCCTGTTTATGGCGACATGGTTGGGCAAGGTTTGGCCGAGCTTAAAATTTCCTCAGGCAAAAAGCTTGGAGAATATCTGCCTTGGCTGTTGGATGTGCCAAACAAGTTCACCCAAGCCATCAAAGATGGCAATGGCGTAGCCGTATTCCTCGAGTACCAGGGAGAAGAGCTTCACGTTATCAAGGATTACAGAGTTTGGGCGGCCAGCACGGTAGCGGTCTTAGATTTAATGCTCGATGAAGGCACTAAACCGGCCAAAACCCTGCGCAATTGGCATCTGCCTTTTGCGGCTAAGGCTTCTCAGACTAGAACTACCGAGGCGCCTTACCAGGAATCAAAACCATGTCTAGTGTTGCTTTACAAAAATAAAGCGAACAAGACTATGGTTCGCATAGGGTTTAACCTTGCAGATGGCAGATTCGAGATTCTCACCAAGAATCCGAAGAAGCCAAATCCGCCAAAGCACCCTGGCAAACCTAACCCAGGCAACCCAGGGAAACCAGGCAAGCCAGACCCTAAAAAGCCAAAAAAGGACCCTGGCAAGGATCCTGTCAATAAGGGCAACGCCCCTATTGGCGGCGGTAAGAACGATATTCCGGGAGACGGGACATATGAACCCGCAAATGCCACGACGCCACCGAGCGATCAGGTAATTGTGGTTCCCGAAACCTGGAATGGGACATTGAACAATTTGCAGGATTTAACCTACATACCGCCGGTTGAAGGCGGTCACGGTGACACAGTTCACCAAGGGGAGCCTGCAATGCCTTAAACTTCCTTCACCTTTCCTGGCGGCGACCAAGTCGCTGCCGGGATTTCCAAGTTTTGTTTTTGAGATGATTCGATTTTTACGGGTGTTGAGAGCCCAAATGGCCAGAGGAAAATTAAAAATTCGGCTAGCAAATAATTAAATTTCATTTTGTAAAAGGAGTTTTTATGAAACAACTTATTAAGACTACGTTTGGCGTGGTGGCAGCGATTGCCATGGCCGGACTTAGCGTTGCACCAGCCGCAATGGCCTGGGGTGACAACATGGGCGGTCGTCCTAGCTATACTGTCGACCAAATCAACCAAGGCGCTCTTGGTAATAAGATCGTCTTCAACTCTATCAGTAACGGCGTAATCGGCAGCGAAAAGAACTTCGTTGGCGCTCGTCTCGATACTGGTATCAATGCTGGTCCCGCCAACGTCTGGAACAGCGAATCAATCAACGTGGAAGAAGGCAAAACCTATTTGGTGCGTCTTTACGTCCACAACAACAACCCTAACGGCCGTAATGCCGTCGCTCAAGATGTGACCACTAACTTCGGCATCCCTACTACCGTAGGCACTGAACAAAAAATTACTGGTTATATCAATTCTAGCAACGCCACCCCTACCAGTTACTGGGATAGCGTGGTGTTCAAAAGCAATCGCAACTTTGCTCTCGGCTATGTTGCTGGTTCTGCTAGATTAGAAAACAACGGCATCGGCGCTATCAGCGGTGGTCTGCCACTCGGCGACAACATCGTGCGCACCGGCGGTGTCAAAATCGGTTATGATGCACTAGACGGCAAAATTCCTGGCTGTTTCCAATATGCCAGCTATATTACCATCAAAGTTAAACCTATTTTCCAAGATACTGGCACTAGCTTCTTTTTGAACAAACAGGTCCGCATTGCCGGCACCTCTGAGTGGAAAGAATCTATCACTGCCAAGGTTGGCGATAAAATTGAATACATGATTGTTTATCGCAACACTTCTATGGAACAACAGAACAATGTATTGGTGAAGGACCAGTTGCCTGCCAACATTAAATATGTTCCTGGCACTGCTAAATTCCGTGCTAAGGTGAACGGCGCAGACGTCACCTCTCCAGTTAGCGACAACTTGTTTGGCGCCACTGGGGCAAATATCGGTCACTACGCACCAAATTCCGTTGCGTATGTCTGGTTTACTGCTGAAATCGTGGACAAAAACCTTGCCTGTGGCAATAACACTATTGTCAACTATGGCGATGTCCGTGTCGGCGCCACTAATGGTAGCGATCCAGCTAACATTGTGGTAAACAAAACCTGCAAACCAACTGACAAACCAAAAGAAGAACCAAAGAAACCGACTGAAACTACTCCAGTCACTCCAAGCAACCCGGTAAGCCAAATGCCAACCACTGGCCCAGCTTCCGTTGTTGCCAGTGTGGTTGGCGCAGCCTCTTTGACTATCTCTCTTGGCTACTATCTTGCTAGCCGTAAGAAACTTCTCTAAGCCTGGCCGCTCCACAGCGAAAATCCCCCAATCATTGGGGGATTTTTGTTTGGTTTTTGATAGCCATTCGTTCCCGCTTGTGTTAATATAATTATATGAGATCAAAGTTCTCACGGTTTATTTTCGCGGGTATTTTAGCGCTTTTAGGCGTCAATTTCTTGTCTTCTAATACTTTTGCCGCCTCAGAAGCTGGCAACGCCGCCATCAAGAAGGCCTATATCAATATGGTGGATAAATGTCTTGAGGCTGATTCACTCCAGCAAAATGTTGATTTGAATAAGATCAAAACTATCAATGGGCTAATATCCTTCAAGGCTGGCTCTACCAATGTGTTTGTGCCGGCTATGACGCCAGAAGACCTGGCATCGAACACCGGCAAAAAAGTATCTTGTAAAACTTTTTTGACTGACGCTTTTACTGTCTCTGGCGCATCGGCCACTATCGATGGCAATCTGCTCACGGCTTTTGGATATAAAAAATCAGACAAACAGCAGGCCGCTGGCGAAAAATGCATAGACTTCACGGCTACGGAGGCCAATGTTATCGGTGGGGACAGCAAGGATTTAGTGAAGATCTGCTTTGACAAGGACGGCAAGGTATCGAGTTCGCAAAAACTTTCCGGTGCCGGCAGCGACAATTATTCGTTGAAAAGGACAACCAGAAAACATGGCAAAGGGGATGTCTTTGACGGATATGAATTTTATCGCAACGACAAAAAGTATTGTGAAACTAAGGTTATGTCGCTTGAAACGATGCGCTTTATCGGCTGTGATGGCTATACGATTGCCGGCAAAGACAGTACCGTAATCTCTACCCAAAATTACGAGCTGGGTTCTGATGCCTCAGCCAATGCTAAAAAACTCAGAAAATATTTGGGCGGAGAAGGTTATTCGCGAGAATTTTCCGATATAAATAAATATTATTTATATATGTCGTATGCTTCGGACGTCTATGGAGCTTCCGTTAAAGACGGGGAACAGTGTCAAAAGACTAAACCAAGCAACGTCGCCACTAACAATGAGTTTTATCTGCCGTACCAAGAGGGCTGGTGCCGGGTCAAGATTGGAACGGAGGGCAATAAGCACAAAAAAGTTGTCCCGGCCTTAGCAGCCAACGGGAAATATTATCTTTCTAGAAGCCTAGATTTTGAAGGTCTCGTAAAGGCTATAGGCGCGCTATCTGTACCAAAGGATCAGCGTCTGTCTGTTTCCGGCTATTCTGCCGATGTCGGGAAAACCTTGGGTGGTGATATTCAAAAAGAAGAATTTAAGCGCACTTGCGGCAACAGTGCCGGCGCCATGAGCTGGATGATCTGCCCGGCTATCGAAGCTCTTAGTAGTGTCATGAATAAAGGCTATGATTGGATAGAAAAGAATTTTCTAGAAATCAAAATTAGCTTCTTCAATCCAGATGATGATGGTGGCGCTAGAGTCATGCAAGCATGGGAGGTGATTCGCTCAATCGCCAACGTCTTCTTTATCATTCTTTTCTTGATTGTGATTTTTTCACAACTCACTGGGTATGGCATAGATAATTATGGCATCAAAAAAGCTTTGCCGCGCCTCTTGGTGGCCGCGATCTTGATTAACATTTCGTTCTTTGTCACGCAGTTAGCCGTCGATCTCGCCAATATCGTTGGCGCCGGGATAACTCAGTTTTTCAATAGCCTTACTGATAGCAACTCTATTACTGCTTTCGGGCAGGGCCAGACCATCGATGATACCGCAGCTCAGCATGCGGCAGAGCTTGGCGGTGTTTTCTTGCTCGGAATCACCGTTGCTTCAGTATGGGCTAGCGGTTTGGCCATCATCATTTCTTTGTTAATGAGCCTGCTCTCTGGCGCCATCGCAGTGTTTATGATGATGATTATTCTCGCCGCTCGCCAAGCTGGGGTAATTATTGCGGTAGTATTTTCGCCGCTAGCTTTCGCGGCTTATATTTTACCTAACACCCGTCCGCTCTTCAAGCGTTGGTTTAGTATTTTTAAGGGTCTATTATTGGTCTATCCGCTTTGCGGCCTGGTTATTGGTGGCTCGCGTTTTGTGGCCAGCATTTTGAATAGCACATTGGTAGGATCAGACCCGACCGGTTTTATGGGCATTATAGTAGTGGCTTTGTCGGTGGTGCCGTTTTTCTTTGTCCCGACATTATTAAAAAATTCACTTTCTGGCATGGGCAATTTAGGGGCGAAGCTTTCTGGTATCGGGAACAACATTTCTCGTAGAGCCACCAGTAGCGCCGATAGCGCGATTCGCGGTTCTCGTGCCTTTAAAAATTACGAGGAAAATCGCCGTATTGCTAGAGACCAAAGATACGCTAAGAGAGTATTAGACAATTTTGCAGCAAGTGGCAAAGACGTCTCCAAGCTCTCTGCCGGAGCGCGTCGTCGGCTTAATCGCGCGGCGGCCCTGGGCGCAAGCATTGGAAAAGAGGAAGCTGCTACCAAAAGTGCTTTGGCGGAATACAACGATATCAACAGCGCAGCTGGCCAAGAGGCGTTGCGCATTGCTACGGAGCGTAAAGTTGCCTCTCAGGCTGTTGATACTCGTATCCAAGCGATGACCGCAGCTGAGAGACAGCCAGAAGCTGCGCTGGCGAGAATCAAGGAAATCAACAGTTTGGCTAAAAGCGAAAACCGCGGCTTAACGGAAGAAGAAAAACTTAGTGTCAAAGCTCGTGCAACCGTCCTTACTTCCAGCGGTTTTGGTTCTAAGCTGCTCGCTGGTGCTTTACGCAATGAGTCTGGCACGGATGGTATTGAAGGGCCGGTAAATGACCTCGTGTCTGAAATGGCCGGCAAGAGTCCAGAATTTGCTGGTGCAGTTGCTAAAAAGGACGGTTATCTTAACCAATACTATAATGATCGCAATTCTGGTAAGGCCTTTATCGATGGAGACGCCACAAAAGGGAATATGTCGTTTGAAGAATGGGCAAACAGCGTTAGAAGTGATGGGCGCACCAATAAGCAGTTTGTTTCCGATGAAATTCTTACCAAAGATATTGACGTCCTTGGCCAAAGCAGTAGGGCCGCAAAAGACTTCGCCGCTACAGCAAGTAATGATCGCCTACAGGCTATCATTGATAGCGACGACTTTTATAGCACCGGAGTCGATAACGACGTACGCGACGTAATCATTCAGGCGGCCAACAGTAGGGGATTAGTTGCCGCTAAGGATACTCCACAAAGAGTTATACTTGAAGTTCCTCACGACTCTAATAACTCTTAATCTTAAAGCTTTATTAATCCTGGGTTCTAACCCTAAAACGACTTCATATATTAAAGTTAATATATTTCAGAGTTTGCTGTTAAATTTTAGAAATTTTGTGCTTCTTTGCCACCTGAATCACATTGTCAAACAGCACCGCTACGGTTAGCGGGCCGACACCGCCAACTTTCGGCGTAATCGCGAGCAAATCTTCGCGTTCGCGCACGGCTTCATCTACGTCGCCTACAATCATACCGGAGTCAGTAGCCGTGCCGGCATCTACAACCACTGCACCTGTGCGGACCATTTCTGATTTGATTAACCGAGGTACGCCAGTTGCGGTCACAATCACATCAAATTTGTCTAGTTCTGATAAATCATCCCCGCGTACAAACACGGCCACGTCTAGCCCCGAGTCTTGCCACATCCGCGCCAGCGGCGCGCCGACCAGTCGGCCATGCCCTACAATGGCAATTTTTTTGCCCACTAGATCGATTCCATAGCCAGTGAGCAGCCAGTGAATTGCCGTGGCAGTAGCGCTATCAGATTTGCCGTTTAGCCCGTCCACGTCTTTTGCGATGGTGATTAGCGGCAACACGGTTTCTTCCAGGTTTCTGTCTGCTAGTGGCAGTTGTACAATCATGCCGAAAACTTTTTGGTCGCGATTAATTTTTTGGATAGTTTCTGTCAAATCACCGCTGGTCTTTATTTCTTCTACTTCCACACCAATATCTTCGCCATAACGTTTTTTAAGCTCGACATATTTTGCAATCACTGGATCGTCATTGTCGCGCAGAATTACTAATTTTGGCACTATGCCGCGCCCGCGCAAGCTTGCTACTTCGCTGGCCTGGCGAGCTTTTACATATCCGGCTAATTCTGCTCCGCTCAAAATTTTCGTCATGTTTTCTCCCGAGTTATTGGTTGATAATTTCCACCGGCTCCTGCTCTAGTGTGAAGCCAAATTTTTCTTTGACGGTATCTATAATGTATTGTCTGGCGCGCGCCAAATCAGCGTAGCTTTTTGCGTTTTCGTTGATCAGAATCAATGCGGCTTTGTCGCTCACGCGCATGCCAAAAAATTCCTGGCCTTTTAACCCGGCTTGTTCGATTAACCAACCTGAGTTAATTTGGTTTTTGCCGTTTTGGCCACGATACACTTGGATGCCACGCGCTTCGGCTGTGTCTGCTTCCACATCGCTCAGCATCACATTTTTAAAAAAACTACCGCTACTGGCTAGAGATTTTGGATCTGGCAATTTGCTGGCACGAATCTTACGCACCATGAGGCGAATGTTCATTGGTGAAAAATCCGTGACCTGGTGCTCGTCCACGTAATTTTGCAGGGAAGTATAAAACGGCGGGGTCATGCGATTTTTGTGAAGCTTCAAAGTCACCGCCACGATGAAATATCTGCCCGCATTCGGGCCGTGGTTAAAAATGGTTTTTCGATAGCCCATACCCATTTCTGTTGGTAAAATGGTGGCCATTTGGTTAGTTTCGGTGTCAAAAGCTTCAACTTTTTCAATTACTTGCGCCACGTCTTGGCCGTAGGCGCCGATATTTTGAACTGGGGCTGCGCCCAGGGTGCCAGGAATGTCGGTCAAGGCCTCGATACCACTCCAGCCTTTTTCTGAGGTAAACTGCACTACGTCGTCCCAAATTTCTCCGCCCATGCCACGGATGATTAGATTTTGGTCGGTTTCGTCTATGACTTCGATACCCTTGATACGATTTAGAATAATAACACCATCGAATCCTTCATCGTGGCCGATAGTATTAGCGCCACCGCCAAGCGCGAAAGTCGGCAGGCTGCGCTCTCTAGCAAAATCGAAAGCCTTTTTTACCTCTTCTGGGCTTTCTACCTCTATCACAAAACGCGCCGCCCCGCCTAGACGCATGGTTGTTAGTTCGCTAATTTTGACGTTTTTTCGTATCTTCATGTATTAATTTTATCATTTATTGAGTTTATTGAGGAGCGTTGCGTTTGTTCTGGAGATTTTTTGTTTTTGGGGGGCAATGCGCTTGTTCTGGAGATTTTTTGTTTTTTTGGGGCGATGCTTTTGTATAGAGTTTTTTGTATTTATTGAGTAGTTTTGTGCGTTATTGGGGGATTTATGGTATAATCATTGCATGTGGGCCGGTAGCTCAGCCGGTTAGAGCATCTGCCTCTTAAGCAGAGTGTCGTG
>CAMBYK010000010.1 GCA_945872155.1 uncultured Candidatus Saccharibacteria bacterium | reverse complement strand
ATGATAGTGTTTTAAAATCAGAATCGGCGCCGCCTTCGATTAGCGGAGCGACGAAGGTTTTTAATTCGTGAATGTTTACTGGTGTTAATGCCATCCAAGCTTTTTCGCTATTGTATTTATCAACATACTTTAAGTTCTGACGAACAGCTATGCGATTCGTGCTTTTCTTTAGATCTTTAACGATATCGAGTAAGATCCTCACGGTCTTATTGCGGTAGCTACTTAGGAATTCATCTTCTTGGCTCTCGAAGTCTTGAAGGCTATAAGCAATCTCGGAACGCAATGCGAAGATTCTCTGCGAAAGAGAGATTTTATCGCCGCTACTTACGACTTCATTATGTTCGACTTGGAAGTATTCGAAGTTATCGCAGTAATCAAAAATGAGGAATTTCTTCTTGTCGTTGCCTGGACCAAACAGATCAGGGCATAGACGCGTGCCGCGACCGATCATTTGAACGAACTTAATTTTAGAACGTACCGGCTTGAAGAACATGAGATTTAATACAGCCGGAACGTCAATGCCAGTGTCAAGCATATCGACTGAAACGGCTACTCTAAATTCATCATCAGTATCAAATTTAACGACTAAGTCTTCCGCATAATTAACTGAATAATCTACCAACTGGCATGTATTTGGCGGAAGGTGAGGATAAAGCTTCTTGAATTCATCTACGATCATCTCAGCGTGTTTGTGGTTGTATGCGAAAATAATCGTTTTACCAATGGTTTCGCCGACGTTTACGCGAATGCCTTTTTCCATTAAGTCTTCAATGACGCTGCGACAAGTATCTTCGTTGAAGATAGAGCGGAAGATAGCGTTCGCAGGAATTGTTAAATCTGGCGTTTCGCGATCGCCTTCAAGAAAATCATCCAATTGCTCGAGTTGGTCTTCGTCCAATTCTTCGCGTTTGATGCCCTGCGTCATAATGCGAGAATGGCGATTTACTACTTCGTAGCCGACAAGATAGTGCTCTTTGATTGCGTCTTCTAGCGGATAGTCAAAAGTTGGCTCACCAGATTCGCATTCAAAGATTCCATAGGTACTGCTACCAACTTCGTCGCGTGGAGTTGCCGTAAAACCAACAAGCAAGCTGTCGAAGTAAGCAAAAATAGAAGCGTAGCGATTGAAAATCGAGCGGTGGGCTTCGTCAACGATAATTAAGTCGAAACGGCCAGTTGAGAAATTTTTGTCTTCGGCATCGATGTAGTTAATCATTGTCTGATATGTACAGAACATCAAGCGAGCATTCATATCTTTGTTCGCATTTCCGCCTTCAGAAAGCTCGCAGATAGTCATATCTGGCAGTAGCTTTGCATAGTTGCGCTTAGCCTGTTTTACGAGTGAAGTGCGGTCGGCGAGGAATAATACATTCTTGATCCAGCCGTTTCTGGCCAAGATGTCGGTCAAAGCGATCGAAACACGCGTCTTACCAGTTCCGGTAGCCATAACAACCAGTCCGCGGCGATGACGTGCGTTAAAGCGCTCACACATGCGCGTGAGGGCCATCTTTTGGTATGGACGACCGGCAATTTCGTCTTTTGCGGCCATATCAGTGATATTCCCGCGCGTACGACGTTGAATCATGCGCTCGAGTTCTTCTAATGTATGGAAGGCTGTGACTTTACGATCTGGATATACGCCGTCGATAACATGCGTTTCGTATCCGTTCGTGTAGTAGATGACTGGCTTATAGCCGAATTTTTCTTTTAGTGATTCAGCATAAAGGTCCGCTTGGTGACGGCCAATTTGTGGATCTTTAGATGTCTTCTTTGCTTCTACGACGGCCAAAGGTTTTCCGGCGCGATCATAAAGAACATAATCGCAGTAGCCAACGCCTGCGTTATTTGGCATATTGCCGACCTCGATTTCAATACCGGCCTTGCCCGGCAATGCGACGCCTTTTTGCGTCAGAACATCCCAACCCGCTTCGTGAAGATACATGTCGATATAGGCAGCACGCGTTTCTGCTCCAGTGAAGAATTCTGGCGACTTGATTGGCTCAGAAGATTCGTTTCTATGGTCGAGGAACTTGATAAAGTTCTCTAGGTTGTCTACGGCGATTTTGACGTCTTTTTCGCGAACCGGCTGGTTATGCTCGGCGCGAATACCGATAATACGGATGAAATGCAACGATTCGGTAACTTGATCGTCGTTAATATAGCTCTTAATAGGAGAGCAGTCTATGAGCTCTAAGAGAGAATACTTCTTTTTCTTTTTTACGGACTTTTCTGGGAAAATTTGTTCTAATACTTCACGAAGAACCAGGCGTGATGCCTTTACTTTTTCTTCCTTCGTGGGCAGAGCTTGAATTAGCTCGAGTTTTCCCGTATAGCCGCTCGCAAACATATTACTCATATTATACCATAAACTGCATAAATTCATAAGGCTTATGATGCTGTTTTGAAGTGCAAATTTTGATTTGTCGATTTGGTTATAGAATTCTGAAAATTGTTGTTGCAGCGCAATTGGTGGTAGGATACATTCGAATTGCCTAAAAATATTCATTGAAACACGTGGCATTTTCGCGCCGGCGGTCTTTTCATTAATGTAGCCCACGAATGCGTCACTTCTTAGTAATGTGGCCAAGAATTCTCTGGTAAGTTCTTTGCCGGGCTTTAATGGGACTAATTCAGTAGTGCAATAACCTTCTTGATCCGGCAAAACGACTTTATTTAGATATGGGCGAAGCTTAGAATAGAGAACATTATTCTCATCAAAAGTACATGTAGAGGCGTTAATTTTGTCTTCAGAAACGATGAGTTTGCTTATCACCTTGCCAGATTGCGATTCGACCATATCTAGGTTAAGAAGCCAAACCGTTTCGTTGTTTTTGATTTTTGGTGAGCTTGTGGGTGCCGCCTTTGATATTGGCTCGGTAGGCCATCCTTTATCATTGACTACGACATTGCCAAACATCTCGACAAATCGGGCTTTGATGAGATTATCTAATTGTTGAATCTGCTTGGTTTTATTCTTGGCAATTGCGGATAATTGTTTTAGTGAAGAGACGATTTTTCGTTGCCTTTGCTCACTCGGCAGAGGTATTTCGTAGTCTTTTAACCATTCGGTACTCATATTCTTCTGTGCGATGCCTTTTGACGATTTGATACAATCGTTCTCAAATTTATTAGAAAGCAGTGCGAAGTATAGATAGTCTTTTATGATTCTGCCGTCTTTAATTCTCAAACAAGCGACGCGCTGATTAAGTGCAGCTGGTAGCCATTTCTTATCTAGCAAAGCAACGCGTCCGACGTTTCCGGTAAGCGATAAAAGAAGATCGTTTTCTTCAAGCATATAGTCGCGAATAAGCGGTTCTTCGGAGTCTGGATAAAATACCGGCTTTTCGTCTTCAACATATCCTTTCTGGACATTTGCTATACGGATAATCCGAATTCCCGAATCGACATATTTACTGCTCTTAAATGCGAAGCCATTTAGAATTTTGCATGCATCTTTTAGTCTTATTGTGCCATTCATACTCACCTACAAATTCGAATTTGTAGAGGAAGTATGAAAGTTAAGCTTGGCGAGTTAATAAAGATTAGAACCGGCAAACTAGATGCTAATGCGGCTTCTGAAAATGGAGAATACCCTTTCTTTACGTGTTCGAAAGAGCCGTTGCGAATATCGACATATTCGTATGATTGCGAATGTGTATTAGTTGCTGGAAACGGCGATCTAAATGCTAAATATTACAACGGAAAATTTGACGCGTATCAGCGAACATACATTATTGAATCTAATGGCGACGGAAGACTCCATCTTCCATACCTCTACTATTTCATGACGCGATATATTCAAGAGCTGAGAAAGCTATCGATTGGCGGAGTCATTAAGTATATAAAGCTCGGTAATCTTACCGATGCGGAAATAGCACTTCCTAGTATCAAAGAACAAAAAGACGCGTGCGAAAAACTTGAAAAGATTAAGAATATTATTGACAAAAAAGAAGCACAAATCTCCTATCTAGATAATCTAATCAAAGCCCGATTTGTCGAGATGTCTGAAAGTAATAATTCATTTGATAAATTAGGCAATCTTGCGCACTTTATTAAGACTGGCAAGCTAGATGCTAACGCAGAGGAAAAAGGCGGTTTATATCCATTCTTTACATGTGATGCAACCCCAAAAACCATCAATACATATGCTTTTGATATGGAAGCTATTTTAATTTCTGGAAATGGAAGCCGCGTAGGTCATGTGCACTATTATAGCGGAAAGTTTAATGCTTATCAGCGCACTTATGTAATTGGCGATTTCAACAAAAATATAGATGTTGTATTTTTGAAAAAGTATCTAGAAATGGAACTACGGCCATATATCTCTAAAAATAAAAAAGGCTCTGCCGTCCCATATATTACACTCCCGATGCTGCAGAATTTTGCAGTTCCAGTTCCAAAAATCGAGTATCAAAAACAATTCGCTGCTTTTGTCGCGCAGGTCGACAAATCAAAATTTGCGCTAAGCAATGAACTTGCGATGGGAAACTTTTACGTTCGTTTGATTTACGATCGCATAATGCATGGTTGTATCGATTTGCGAATGGCCCAATAATCGCTGAACTTGCTCAATTGGCATCCCTTTGTCGATTGCTCGCGTCGCCATAGTCCGGCGGAACTTATGCGGATGTACTTTATTGATACCCAATTCGCGCCCTAAGCGCCTTAAACGGATTTCAACGCCAGATATCCTTAGCCTATCGTATGGCTCGTCGAGCGTCACGAAAAGGGCGGGATTTGTGTCAGATCGGCTATTTATATAGCCCATTAAGTGGATCTTGGTCTTTGCATCGAAATATACGCGCCTTTCTTTATCTCCTTTACCAAAAACAATACACTCGCGTTCTTCGAAATCTATGTCATCTATATTAAGTCGTACCAGCTCGCCGATTCTTATCCCAGTAGAATAAAGAAGATCGATTATTGCTAGATCACGTAGGGTTTGACAATTATCCCGCATCTTCTCTATCTCTTCATCAGAAATAACTTCCTTTACGGTTTTTATGGTTTTAATTTTATGAATGCGTCTCATCGGGCTCTTAATGATATAGTCTTCTTCTTCGAGCCACGTAAAGAAGCTCGAGATATTGCGGCGGATATTATCTATCGTCGTCTTACTGCAGTCGTTGATGCTTTGATAATTCGATAGGTATTCCCGGATATCGTCGGTTGTTACTCTTCGTACGGAATCGCTTACGTCGCCCAGCAGTTTCTCTACAGTTGTTTTATAGTAGCTGAGCGTCCGCTCTGAGCATCCTTCTACCTTTTTTGCATTCAAAAACATCGACAAATAACTATCGTTGGATAGATTGTTGATATTTTTGATTTGTTTTGTTAGTCGCGTCACCAATACGCGCTGTAGCTTTTGTGATTGATTTGCGGTGAGATATTCGTCCATATCCACCAAAATGTATTTTATGGCATCTTCCATAAATAACTCCTTTGTTAGATTAGAACCTCCACTAACAAAAGGAATATTTTTCTAGCCAAAATATTCCTGCATTAAGCTATTAAACAAAATTTGTGTTTTTTCAAGAGATTTTTGTACGGCAAATTTTGATTTGTCGACCTGCGCGACAAAGGTAGCGAATTGATTTTGAACTTCAATCGGCGGTACCTGCATTTCAATGTTTAGTAAATCGGCTTTCGTAGTGCTTGGTAGAACCGCTTGCTTATTAAGTCTCGAAAAATCGAACATTTTGCAAAACCAGAAGAAGTACAGGTAGTGAAGTTTGTTGCCAGGAATAACACCGAAAGCCGTATCGACATTCCAAAATTTTTCTCTTACTAGTAGAGGATTATTTATGGTTCCTTTTCTGCCCACGATTATCGTATTTTCTGGACATAGAAAATCACTCGCTCTAGCCATTTCTCCGCCAGTACCATATACGGGATAACCGCCATCGTTTACTGCGACTTTTTTGTAATCCCTTCCGTTCTTGATCGTGACTACATCGTTCCACTTTTGCTTTGGATATTTTGATACTTTATAGGCGTCGCCAAACATCTCGACAAATCGGGCTTTGATTAGCTCATCTAACTGTATTAATTCTTTGTTTCTATCAGAGATTATGGACTCGATTTTTCGCAAAATCATGCAGGCGCGTTTTTGCCTCTCTATATCTATCCATTCGATTTCGTAGTTGCTTAAATACAAATCGGTTTTAAGATTGTGGAGACCTGTTGTTTTATTTTCGTATTTTCTAGTACCGCCATTCCTGTAGTTAGAAAACAAAGCATAAAAAACATATTCTGGTTCCCACTTTTCACGATCTTTTATACGCAGAACTCCAGTAAAGTTATTGAATAAGTATCTATTATCTTCTCCATTAAATAGTACTACGCGACCGACAGGTTGCTTGTCGCTGCCGCCCGATTTTTCAATGATGATGTCGCCCTTTTTAAGAAACTTTTCCGAGATATTCTTTTTCGTGATATTTCGCGTAACTACGTTGTCATAGTCAATGACCCCAAAATTCGTAAAGTTTGTTGTCCTCAACACTGGAATTCCGGTTCCAGCTTCGTCTTCTGAGCCCCATTCACCAGATAATGCTTTGCCTGTTATCTCGATTAATTTAATCATGGAGACATACCTACAAATTCGAATTTGTTTCGTTTAAAAGTTTTTTAAGCTCGGCAAGATTTTCGGCTACCTCTTGGTCGAGTTTTTCGATGTCGGCAAGTATTTCTGATGTAGGCGGATATTTTGGCGGTTCATACTCGAATTCTTTATATTTATTTATAGATAGATCGTAGTCATTTTTGGCGATTTCTTCTTTAGGCACGAAGAATGATTGGTCAGTACGCTTGCGCCCCTCTTCTTTATTCAAGCTATGAAAGCGCTCAATGATATCTGGAATATCGTTCTCTTTCACCTTGGCGCGTTTATCGTCTAGACTGAAGCCATCGGCCTTCATGTCGTAGAACCATACTTTATCCGTCCCGCCTGTGTTCGTTTTTGTGAATATTAAAATAGCAGTAGAAACGCCGGCATACGGCTTAAACACACCTGAAGGCATAGAAATTACGGCCGTTAATTTCTGGTTTTCGATAAGTTCTTTGCGAAGGGCTTTGTGCGCTTTACTACTTCCGAACAAAACCCCGTCTGGAACAATAGAAGCACAGCAACCACCGATTTTAAGCATCTTAAGGAATAGTGCTATGAATAAAAGCTCTGTCTTTTTAGTCTTCACTAGCGACAATAAGTCCTTGGAGACTTGCTCCGGGAAAAGACTACCAGCGAATGGCGGATTGGCCATAATTATAGAATAGGCTTCGCGCTCAGTGTTCTCGTTTGAGAGTGAATCTTGATAGTTAATATTTGGACTGTCTACGCCATGAAGCATTAAGTTCATCGCTCCGATACGAAGCATAGATTGGTCGGTGTCAAAACCAGTAACGAGCTTGGATTGATAGTAGGCATACTTTTCTGGCACCATGAGGTCATCTTTCTGATGTTCGCTGATATAGCGAATAGCCGAAAGCAAGAAACCTGCACTGCCCATTGCCGGATCGAGCACGTTGTCATTCAAAGTTGGTCGCATTAATTCGACGATCATATTAATGATATGCCGTGGGGTGCGGAACTCGCCGGCCTTGCCAGACGCGGAAATCTTGCTGAGAAGATATTCGTAGACGTCGCCCATGATGTCCTTGTTGTTCATATCCATAGCGTCAATACCATCTACGATCTTTGAAAGAACGAGCGGAGTAGGAATGAGAAAGGTGGCGCTATCCATGTATTTGCTGAATGTCGAGTCTCCAATAGTCTTTATGAAGGGAAAAACGTAGTCCTTCACGGTCTTAAACATCGTTTCTGGATCAAGGTTGTGGAAGACATGCCACCGCATATCTTCATAGTTTGCTTCAAGCCGCGGATTCTCGGATATTACGCAGAGGCCTTCGCCAAAAATCTTGCGAGCTAGTGGAATGCCGAGGGAATTAGCCTTCGACTCGTCCTTTTGTTGATTGTCATCGAGAAGCTTGATGAACATTAAATAAGTAATTTGCTCAATAGCAGTAATCGGATTAGTGATACCGCCGGTCCAGATTGTATCCCAGATGGAATCCACTTTGTTGCGTAAGTCTCCGACAATCATGTTATCTCCACATTAATTTATAAATATCCTTACTATAATTTTACCACAGAATGGTCTTTTCACGAAGGCGCCCAAGGTGTTTTTATGCATATTATGATATAATAAGGTAAATAAGCAACAGGGAGTAGTAGATGAGCTACAGCAAATCTATTGACATCTTCTTGAAAGATGGTACGGCAGACGGCTTTGTTGCTGCTGAATTGGAAAACTGGAATGGTAAGGCAATCAAGGTTCCTCGTTCGGAAATGCCTGGCTATAGCGATCGCGAAGACCTTAAGATGGCCGGTGTTTATTTTCTTTTCTGTAAAAGCGACGACGGTAATGATTCTGTGTATATCGGAGAGGCAGAAGATGTCTATAAGCGACTAAACGATCATCTCCGCGCGTATAAGCAAGGTAAAGAAGCATTTTACTGGAATACTGCACTTGCATTTACTGGACCATCGCTTAATAAAACGTTAATTCGTTACCTTGAATATCGCCTATTTGATATGGCGATCATGAGCGGCAACTATTCCGTACTAACAAAGAATGTCTATCGTGATACGAAAGTTAGTGAGTCGCAAGAAGCCAGTATGGATCAATTTATAGATAATATCCGTATTATCATTTCTACACTAGGATTCAAGGTCCTTGATATTGCTTCTCCGGCACAAAAGGCTGATATCATATTTAAGTGTACTCGTGGTGGTAGTGATGCATCGTGTTTTATTAGTAAGAACGGAGTTACGGTCCGTTGCGGTTCCAAGATTTCCGACAAAACGACACCATCGTTCGAGAAGTGTAATTACAAGAAACTTCGCGAGAAGTTAATTAAGAATCGCGTTATTAACAAAAATTTGTTTACCATTGATTACGAATTTGATGCGCCATCAGCGGCCGCCGCTGTTGTTATTGGTGCCCCATCGAACGGCAGAAAAGAATGGCGCGATCCTAAAACCAAAAAGACTCTTGGCGAATATCTTTAGTATCTACTAGAATTCTATCCACTCCGTAGTTTCATCGTTTGGCGCCGTAACGGCTATCTGCCTGAACTGGCATTCGCCCGGATCTAGAACGAATTCGCCATCCTTGTATTTCTGTTCTGCCGTTTCGTAGGCCTCATTAGCGCTATTGGTTTCAATTTCGAAGTCTTTCGCGTTGGTTTCTTCTATCGTAATTGTATATTTCATGATCGGATCTTATGATCATTTTCGGCAAAAATCCACAATATTTCACCGCTTCGTGTCAAGAAAAACCCCCACCCCTATTTTCTGCACAATAACTTTCAAAACCCGATTGTGTCCAAGTGGACGCTATCTATTGACTAAATGATAGAATGTTTTGTTAGAATCGTTGCCATAATGGTTAATATCTTCCGGCTCGGCCCAGAGCGAAAGCTTGTGGACGCGCCACTTGCCTATGAAAAACATCTGAACTATCGCGTCATTCACGTCGCGGTTATTTAGCGCGCGTGGAATGTATGCGAGGGAAAAGTAGTACTATTTGTCGTCTTCGGCGTCTAATCTCGCAAAAACGCGCTTACTGCGCCCCAAAAGGCGTACATCGAAGCGCTGTGCTAGTGTTTCTAGGGAATAAGTCTTTAATTCGTGAATCGCGTCGCGGACGGGTGATTCTGTTAGTTCCATACGCTCGAACTTGTTATAATCGCGCGAATTAAACTTACCGTTATGTTCGAGCATAAAGCTTTCAAGTTGCCGGGCGGTATAACCGGTATCGGATCGCCAGGTTTTACTTTCTTGAATGGGCGGCGTTTTGCCATATTGCCTCTTTTCTTTTGAGGTTGCACCCTTGTGGGTGGTCTAGATCTATTGCGAATCGTCTTTATGGCTTATATAAATAGCAGTCTTTTTCGTGTGAATAAATAATCCCCACCGCCTGCAAAAATGAATAGATAATTGTACTTCCAACGAACTTCATGCCGCGCTCCTTTAAGTCGTTGGAAATAGCATCGGAAATATTACTTCTGGTTTCACCTGTTTCGTGAGTGATTTTGTTGTCTATAAAAGCGTTGAGATAGCCATAAAACGATCCGTATTCTTTTATAATTTGTCGGAGAATCTGACTATTTTTAATGCTCGCGTCAATTTTGCGACGGTTTCTTATTATGTTTTTATTCTGCAGCAGTTCAGTAATTTTTCGCTCATCATATTTACAGACTTTTTCGATGTCAAAATTGTCGTAGGCTTTACGAAACGCTTCGCGTTTATTCAGTATGCATTCCCAACCAAGCCCAGCCTGAAAAGACTCTAGTATCAACATTTCATATAGATAGTGGTCATCAAAATTCGGCACACCCCATTCATCGTCGTGGTACTTAATATATTTTGGATTTTTCATATTGCACCACTTGCAGCGGTTCATAACCTAGTTCCTTTAGTTGGAATTATGTAGTCAGCTAAATCTATACCCTCGAGCTTAAAAAGCGCAATTTTATTCTTAATCCCGCCACCATAACCAGTGAGACTACCGTTCGTACCGACTACTCTATGGCATGGGATGATAAGGCAAACTGGATTCCAACCGACCGCACTGCCAACTGCGCGAGCGGACATTTTTGGTATACCGCGATTTTTGGCAATTGTCTTCGCGATTTTGCCATACGAAATAGTTTTTCCAAAAGGAATTTTTGCCATAATTTCCTGTACGTCTTTTCGAAATGGGGTCAGATTATCAATTGTATATTTTGGCGTGAATCCTGGCTCTTTGCCGGTAAAGTAAGTATTGAGCCAATCGCAGGTTTCCTTAAAAATCGGCAAGTATTTTTCCTGATAGCTTGAGACGTGTTTTCTTTCGTCGCTTGAACCATCAAACCAAAGGCCGGTCAAAAACTCACCATCGCTACTCATCGTAATATTGTCAAAATCGGCTGGAGTTTGGTAAGACCATTTGAACATGATACTGTTGCGCTTTCGCGGTCATTTTCAGTTGTCTACAAATTGTGGACGGCTGAAATTCTTCGTGCGTTGCTGGACTCCTTTTACTACTACTATTATTATACCATAGAACGCATGCTTTTTTTATGCTGTGCGTCGCTAGATTCTTGCCATTGATATTGTTATCATTTTATTTTCTCCATTGTCATCGCTTTAAGCCCCTATGGCTCCAATAAGGCTATACATTCTTAAAAGTTCGAATCTCTTTGCCTGTATATGTATACTTCAGAACTCGCACGGCATTAGCACCGGATAATCTTTCTTAGGTATAACTTTGATCTTAGCCGTGTATTCGGGGTGATCAATAAACCAGTCCACAATCATGCATAACCGAATAAGTATGTCTGGTCGCTCCTCACCAGAATAAGAATCTTCTGTGTAAGATTCTTTTTTTATTTCTTTTTGCATTCCCTCCAGCGTATTCTTCATACCATTTTTGTCAAATTTTCTAGAATTTGTTTTGTTTCTGAGCTGCTTGCTATCATTTTATTATGGATAGCATCTCAACTGAATCCTTTTATAGTTTTATAACATGAAGTTGTACTAGGTGAACTAGAGTCACAAAAAAGACCAAATCGCCGAAACTCATTTAGGGAAACTTTGCGTTTTAAGTTGTTCGTATTATGGATTTTAAACGTAAAGTTTGGTATACTTAAACAGGGAACGCTACTTGATTAGCCTTTGACAATCAAAACCGTCCCACCACCATGCACCCGTAGCTCAGCGGATTAGAGCATCTGTCTTCGGAACAGAGGGTCGGGGGTTCGAATCCCTCCGGGTGTACCACCACAAAAAAGGCCACAAGGCCTTATTTTTATTCTCAATACACGCACAACAGATTGCCTCAAGGTCAGAACGTGCCCCAAACAGAAAACGCTTTTACCCAATACTTTCTAAAAGCTCGCTTTGTATTCTCCTCAAATTTCTGTTCGCATTGCCTAAAATTCCCGGTTCGAACTTTTATGTCACATCATCCTAATTCCTCACACCGCTTATGCTATAATCAACATATGAACGAAGCCGAATTGCAACAAAAACGTCGCGAAAACGAAGAGGCGGCGGCTGAAAGCCGCGCCCGTATTCTGGGCTTGCCCTATCTAGATACGCGCTCTTTTGAGGATGAAATCCCTCTTGTCATGAACGTGCTTTCTAAAGATCAGATGCACCAAGATTTCATTCTCCCTCTGCAAAAAGGCGACAAAAACGAACATTTCCAATTCATGGTCACCAGCCAGACCCCGCGCACCCTCATAGAAAAGCTTCGCCAAGAATATCTCGATCAAGGCTTCAAGACCGATTTCTTCCTCGTTTCAAATTCTGCCTACAAAGTTTTTATGCTGCGCTATGACCCACCACAGCAGGTCCATTATGACGATATTAAAATCGCTGCCGAAGGCGATTCGGAAACTATTTCCGCGGTTAGTCAAACCCTAAACACCGTTTCTACTGATAAAGTTTTCGACTTTCTCTTAGACCAAGCCGACAAGCTTGGCGCGTCCGATATCCACATCGAAAATATGCGTGATCAGATTCGTATCCGTATGCGCGTAGATGGTATTCTGCACCCAGTGGCCAACCTCGACCGCAATCGCTACCGTATTTTCCTTGGCGAGCTTTCCTCGCGCGCCGGCGTCTCTACCGCCGCCAACACGCCGCAGTCTGGTCATATGCAAAAAGAAATTTTTGCTGACGGTTCTTCTCATCTGCTCAATATTCGCGTCGAGACCATTCCCACCATGTACGGGCAAGATGCCGTTCTCCGCCTCTTTAACTTTGACGAATCGCTACTTCAGCTCGATTTACTCGGCCTCACCGAAGACGAGCGCGCCGAAATTAACCAAGTCATTTCGCATCCCCGCGGTCTGGTCTTGATGGTTGGTCCTACTGGCTCTGGTAAGTCCACTACGCTTTACTCTATGATTAACGCCCTCAACACTTCAGACCGCAAAATCATCACGCTTGAAGACCCTATTGAATACGGCATTACCGGGATTTCGCAAATCCCTATCAACACCACCGAAGGCGGTTCATTTGCGGATGGTCTGCGCTCAGTTCTGCGTCTCGATCCAGATGTGGTAATGGTGGGCGAGATTCGCGACGCCGACACTGCTCGCACTGCGATTCAGGCCTCCATCACTGGCCACCTTGTCCTAAGCTCTTTCCACGCCAACACCACCGCGGCCGCTTTCTCTCGTATGATCGATCTTATCGGCACTAATCCAATTTTTAGTTCATCCATTCGTCTTGTAATTGCCCAGCGTTTGGTGCGCAGGCTCTCAGATTCAAAAGTTGCTTATGAACCAGATGAGGCCACGAAGGCTTATATTCGTAAGACGCTGGAAAATGTCCCAGCCGAGCGCATTCCAGGCGGCAGCCTCGAGCAAATCACTCTCTACAAGCCTGCTCCCACCCCAGAAGATCCTTTTGGCTACAAGGGCCGCTTGGTAATCATGGAGCAACTAGTCGTTTCTGACGAGATCCAAGCTTTTTTACGTGGTGATGTTGCCGATATCAACACTTCCGCCATTCAGGCCGCCGCTCAAAGATCTGGCATGCTTACACTTGAACAAAAAGGCCTTCTCTCCGCACTTCGTGGCGAGACCACTCTAGAAGAAATTTCTCGCGTAATTTAGCCATTTTCTCCCTGAACTCTTCCATTTTCGCAAAAACTGTGTTAAAATAACTCAAGTTCTAATAAAAAAGGTTTAAATAATATGAGTTTTTCAATTTTGAAACAAATCGGCGACGCCCAAAAGAAAGCGACTGTTGTCGATGTTCGCTCTGGCGACACCGTCAAGGTCACCCAGAAAATCAAAGAAGGCGAGAAATTCCGTTTGCAGGTTTTTGAAGGCGTTGTCATCCGCACCGACCGCAAAGAATCTCATACTGCTCGTATCACTGTTCGCAAAATCGCTTCTGGCGTTGGTGTCGAGAAATCTTTCTTGCTCCACAGCCCATTAGTAGAGAAAATCGAAATTGTCCGCCGCGCCAAAGTTCGCCGCAACAACCTTTCGTTCTTGCGCAACCGCTCTGGCAAATCTGCCCGTCTTACTGCTAAGAAATTTGATCACTTGGCCGTCAACACACTTGAAGAGCCAGCTGCTGAGCCAGTAGCCGAAGCAGCTTCTGTCGCAGAAACTTCTGAAAACTAAATAGTTTTTGAGATTAAACTTTCAAATCGCCCTCCGGGGCGATTTGTTTTTTCTCAAGATAAAGCACATAATGACGCAGCTGATTTGTTGCTATTGCTCGGCTATTAATTAGCCGCTAAATCTGTATAATATATTTCATGACAACTCTTGGCATTGATGAGGTTGGCCGCGGTCCATGGGCCGGTCCGCTGGTGATTGGCGCCGTTATTTTGGGAGACCAATATCATGATTGGTTCGACGAACTCACCGATTCCAAAAAACTCACCGCCAAGAAAAGGGAATTATTGGCCGAGAAAATTCAGAACGAGGCGGCAGCCTCCGCGCTCGGCTGGGTATCATCTACTGAGCTCGACCAAATCGGCCTTGGTCCCGCTTTGCGACTAGCTACGCGTCGCGCGGTCTCGCAAATTCAATCCGCTAAAGTATCTTTTACGGAAATAATTATCGATGGCACGGTAAATTTTTTGTCAGATACGTCGCTCGGCTCGCACGTCAGCATTCTCAAAAAGGCCGACCTCACGGTCAAAGAAGTTTCGGCGGCCAGCATCATTGCTAAGGTTGCTCGCGATCATTATATGGTCGAGCTTGCTGAGAAATATCCCATGTATGGCTTTGAAAAACACGTCGGCTACGGCACGGCTCTGCACAGAAAAGCCCTGGAAGAATTCGGTCCTTGTCCCGAACACCGCCAATCTTTCCGCCCTGTCACCCAATGTGGCACTCTTTGCGGCCGCTCATTTGGTGCTTCAGTTGATGGTAGCGTTAATTCCGACAAGATCACTTCCAATCATCAGAACGCTAAAAATATTCGATTGGCTAACACTACCAGCATCGGCCAACGCGCGGAAAGCGCCGTAGCAAATTATCTTGAAGCTCTTGGCCACACCATCATCGCCCGCAACCACAAAACAAAATTTTATGAAATAGACATTATCAGCGCTTTTTCTGGCAAAATTTATTTCACCGAAGTGAAATATCGCAAAAATTCTTATCACGGCGGCCCACTTGAATTTATTACCCCGCAAAAACTCGAGCAGATGCAATTTGCTGCTAAATCTTATCTAAAATTTTTAGCAGGATCAGCCGAACAAAAAAATGCTAATCTTCAGCCAATTCTAGCGGCCGCGGCTGTTTCGGGCCCAGAGTTTAAAGTCGAAGATTGGTTTACATTAAACGGTTAAATTCCAAGCAGCCTATAACCATGCCAACCGAACGTCGTCCCGGCCGGGCGCTGGCCGACACAACCATATTTGTCGCCTAATCATAGCCGCCACTTGTGCTATAATTACAGATAGGAAATAACGAAAGGTTAAATTTTGAATCTAAAAATTGGAATTGTCGGATTGCCAAATGTTGGCAAGTCAACTTTGTTTAATGCACTCACCAATGCCGGCGCTTTGGCCGCTAACTACCCCTTTGCTACAATTGAGCCCAATGTCGGTATCGTGCCAGTGCCAGACAGCCGCTTGCAAGTACTTGGCAAAATGTATGAAACTGAAAAGATTGTGCCAGCCACGGTAGAGTTTGTTGATATTGCTGGTTTGGTCGCTGGCGCCTCAAAAGGTGAAGGACTCGGCAATAAATTTCTCGCCCATATTCGCGAATGCCAGGTTATTTGTCATGTAGTGCGTGCTTTTGCCAACGATGACATCGTACGCGCGGATGGCCAGACTACTTCAGAGGCCGAAATTGAATCAAATGCCAAGCGTGACATCGAAATCATCCAGACCGAGCTAGAGCTCGCCGACCTCGAAACTCGCGAAAAAGTCGCCGCCAAACGCAAAAAAGATGCCGGCGATGAGCTGATCCCATACTTAACCGACAAACCGGTCATCTACATGTTTAATGTTTCAGAGGCAGATCTTTCAAATGCCGTCAGACAGGAACAGCTCGCTGCTTTGGTGGCCCCCGCTCAGGCAGTTTTTGTCAGTGCCAAGCTTGAAGAAGAAATGGCCGATATGGATGCTACTGAGAAAATGGAATTTCTCGCTAGCTATGGTGTAGAAAAAGACGCGCTCGGAGAGCTAGTCCAGGCTGCTTACCAGACGCTAGGCCTGCAATCTTATCTGACCGCTGGCAAAAAAGAAGTTCGCGCCTGGACGATTCGTCAGGGTTCTACTGCGCCACAGGCCGCCGGTGTAATTCATACTGATTTTGAACGCGGTTTTATTGCCGCCCAGGTGTGTAAATTTGACGATCTCGTCCGACTTGGCTCCGAAAAGGCTGTCAAAGAAGCCGGCCTCATGCGCACTGAGGGCAAAGATTACGTCATGCAAGACGGCGACGTGGTAGAATTTCGTTTTAACGTCTAGCTCGCCTGGCGCTTAGAGGACTCATTTTCGGTGTTACTCTTTTTGGTGCGTAAAAAAAGTGCTACAATAAAACCATAATCAAAATATTAACAAGGAGAATTATGAATCCGGAGCAATATCAACCAACCCCTCCATTTATGGCGCAGCCGGCCAAGCAAAAATCCAAAACGCCACTTTTTGTGACGGGCGCAATCTTTGCTGGCGTTTTGCTGTTGGCCGGAGGCGCGCTCATTGGTAAGTTTGTTTTACCAAGCCAGCCAGTCAAGCAACAAGTAAAAACCGACATTGTCAGCAAAAAAATCAAAAAAGAAGAGCAGAAAAAGCAGGAAGTCACCGAGACCATCAGTACCGGCACTGCTCAAGCCAATGCTGCTTTTGGTTCAGAGGAAGAGGTGAAGGCGCTTATTTCTGATCTCAGAGAAGTCGCTAAAAAACACGTCAGTCAGCGTATCGAATTTTACAAAGTTTACGATACATATTCTCCTATTTTCAAACCGAACAACTCTTTGGCGCCAGTCTTGTTAGACAAATCATTTGGCCTCAACGCCGAAGTTAATGCGGCTTCCTCTTCGTCTTCTGAGCTTTTCAATTTGATCGGTTCTCTTTATGGAGTTTTTGATGCCGAGCTTAAGAAGCGCGGCTTCACTGACTATGAAGATGGCGGCATGTTCACCAAAGCCTATCTGAACAAAAAACAAAATATCACCTGTAGCGTGCTTGATAATGTGTTAAGTAGCTTCAGCTTCAACTGTGCCCACACCTCTTGGGTTTCTGCTCAGAAGATCAACTTTACCAATCAATTGGCTAAAGCTCGTTCAGACAACCGCTCTCTCCTCAATGCTTCTGAGGATTTAGTCAAAAACAGCACAAATGCTCCTTATCAATATGTTCAAGCGAGCACAGCTGGTGGCTATGAACTTTTCTATCGCAAGAATGCCAACTCTGAATGGAAATATGTCACTGGCGGCAATGGCGCGGCAGAATGTAAAAAGTTTGACAGTGACGCTAAAAAAGCCTTTGCTGGCTTTTCCTGCGTGAATGAAAATGGTAGTGTTTTAAACCTTTAGTTTCCGTCCGGCAAAGTCTGCCCGGGACATTTTGAGAGCACGTGCTGCATAGCCGTGCTCTCTGCTTCTGTCACCCAAAGCTGATATTTGGCCTTTACGGCAATCTGTCTTGCCACATACTGGCAACGAAAGCTTTTATTTGGTGGTAGCCAAGTCGCTGCGTCGCCATCGCCCTTTTGCATATTAGCCGGTCCGTCCGCAGCGATTAGATTAAGCGGGTCAGTCGCAATCGAGTATCGAATTTCCGCAGACTTATACTGTGCCCCTTTTTGCCAGGCGTCAGACAGCGCCACCACATGATCTATCTGTAAAGCCTTAGAGATTTCTGTTTTTGTGCTAAAACTCATCTGTGCTCCAGTGTACGGCTCAACAAAACTGCCACTTGTCACTGCGCATTTTTCATCCACCTTTGCGCTATCTCCCAGCTCTCTTAGCAAAATTCTTTGCCTTAGGCTGCAACCATTGATTTCGGGCCAGCCCTGGTAAAATTTTTCACGCGTGTAGCCAGTTTTGGGTGCCCGACCTTTTACCTCTAGCTTAGCCAAAACATTGATCGCTAGGTTTGGTTCACTGGTTTTATTTTCTGCGCCTTTGCTCTTTTTAGTGTCGTCATTTTTACTAATCTGGCCATCCGCCTCTAGACCCTCCCCGGCGGGCACAATTCTTTCGTAACTTTCTGGATTTACAATCAGCCATCCGGCCACGCCAATCAAAAAACTTAGCATTGCCAAAATTCTGCGCATTCGACGTTTTCCAATTTTAATCATACCTCTTTTATAAGTGTTCGCGATGCTTTTTGCAACCCTGCCACGGCTAAGCACATGCAATCTCGGCTGCGTTTCCCTAAACTCATGTATAATAAATTTATGAACATTTTTGAATCAATTTCCCTCGGGCTAGTTCAGGGCCTCACCGAGTTTATCCCGGTTTCTTCTTCTGGGCACCTCGAAATCGCGCAACGCCTCATCGGTGAACGTGCCGGCGATTTTCACCTCTTTCTAGAATTTATCAATTTCGGCACTTTGCTGGCACTGTTGATTTTTTTCCGCCGCCGCATTTTGCAAATTTGCCAAGACGTTTTTCTACATAAAAACTACCGGCTTGCGCTCAACATTTTAATCACCGCTATTCCGGCCGGCGCCATCGGTTATCTGCTTGCTGGCCTTATCGAAGATTCGCCGTTTTTCTCATCTACTTATACAATTGCCATCGCTATGGGCGTAATCGGGTTTCTGATGATCATTATCGATAAGTTGCCACACCTTTCCAAGCTCAAGGACGAAAATCATCTCACCAAACCTCGTGCCCTCACGATTGGTTTGGCGCAGATTCTAGCTCTCATTCCAGGCACTTCGCGCTCTGGTTCTACAATCATCGCCGGCCGCATGATGGGCTTAAACTCTAAGGCCGCTGCCGAGTATTCTTTCTTGGCTAGCCTACCAATTATGTGTGGCGTCTGTCTAAAGATGTTTGTCAAGGATACTTCTTATCTTGTCGAAAATCTTCCCATGCTCATGTTATCGAATATCGTGGCTTTGATTTTTGGCTTGTTAGCGCTACAATTTGTCATGAAATTCTTGGCCAAACCTCGCGCTTTGAGCACCTTCGGCTACTACCGTATCGTCCTTGCCACCTTAATTTTAATTGTTACGCTCATTCAATAACAACAGAGGTGGCAGGCTGCAAAAGGCCACTTAGGCCTTGCATTTTTGGCCAGTCTGTGATACAATAGAATATGTCGCTTTTTCCTCTTTTCTAACGAGGTGGGTCGTCTAAAAAGCGAAGAAATAACAAGGAGAATTAATGCGTATAGGACTTAAGCGTGCCAATACACGCAAAAAGTCGCACCTATCTCCCGCCCCTTGGCAGGAGTTCATCGAGATTTAGTTTCGATGGTAAAAACGCGTCAAAATACCCCCAATTAAGGGGGTATTTTTGTTAGTCTTTTTTCAGGCCAAGTTTTGCTAGCTTCGCGTCAATGGCGGCGCGGAAGATATCTAGAAATGGAGTTTCTTTTCCGGCGAATTCTACTTGTTTCCCATCCAGGAAGAACGATGGCGTGCCGTTGATATCGATACGTTTTGCTAGGCCCATGTCAAAATTGAGTTTTTGTTTGACCTTTTTACTGATCATATCAGTGCGAAATTGCTGGCTGTCACCTTTGTTGCCGGCAATTTTGCGGAAGTATTCTTCGAAAATTTCTCCGCGCTGTGAAGCATCGGCGTCCTGCCAAACT